>JAAYNF010000013.1 GCA_012520975.1 Clostridiaceae bacterium
AAAACATTAAAAAACAACCATTTGAATGCACTCTATGTCCGAGATTATCCGGCAGACCCGATTTTACTCGAGCTTTGTGACATCTACGGCGTTCTGGTCATTGATGAAGCACCCCTCGACCTGAGCCGTCCGATGCTGACCGATGCGCTGCTCAATGAATCCTATTGGCTTCAGGCGGCTGAGGAGCGGCTGGAACGTCTGATCCGGCGAGATATAAACCATGCCTGTGTCGTGGCCTGGTCCGCCGGATTGTTTCGACATTCCGGATTGTCATTGGATGCTTTGGTCGAGAAAGTCCGCAGACTGGACCTGAGCCGGCCGATCCATTTGATTGACACGCCGGATATCGCCCAATCATACGATGCGTACGTATCAGGCATAATTCCCGAAACAGATGCCAAGCCATGGCCGGCTGTTTTTTCGGCATTTGGGGACTGTTATTATCATTTGGACGAACCGGACACCTTGCTTCTGCGCGAACTCCGGCAGTTGTTAAAACCGGTCGAGATCGAGATGCTCAACGCCGATGGTGGAGCTTTTCTGATCAAAAACAAACATCATTGGCTGGAGCTGAATAATTATTTTTTTGATTGGCGATTGTTCAGGAACGGCCGGTTGATTCTGGCCGGTGCCCTTGATAACATCCGTGTCGGCCCGGGTGACGAGCAATTCGTTGAACTTATGTACGGTGATCTCAGTTTTGATGATCAAGCCGAATATACCTTACGGTTTGAAGTTGCCCATGCCAACACATCACTTTGGGGAACTTGCGGAGAGGAGGCTTTTTTTCAGGAATTCAGCTTGGCAACCGCTGATCGTCTCGATTTGGCACCGGCCGGTCGCAACAGAGGCCGCCTGCGAATGGAAGCCGACCGACATCACCTGATCGTGTCCGGTTCTCGTTTTTGGTTGGTGTTTAATCGTATGAATGGTTCCTTGGAAAGCTGGCGAGTGGGGGACAAGGATATAATTGCCGCTCAATTTGCCCGTGACGGCAGCGGTTTGACCGGACTTCGGCCTACGGTCTGGCGTTCAACCGACCGTTTGGACGATGCCTGGCTTCCTGAATGGCAAAAATTCGGTTTTGACCGGACACTGCCGCAAGTCATTTCATGCCAGTCGGATTGTGACGGGCAAAGTGCGGTTGTCGAAATGATTATCCGGGTGGCTGCCCCGGGAGAACCCGCCCTATTTGATGCGATTATCCGTTATGATGTCCGATCGGCAGGTGATTTGAGGATTTTTGCCAGTTTAAAAACTTGGCGTGATGATCTGCCGCCTCTCCCTTGTTTTGGTTTCACGATCAATTTCAGTAAAACCTTTGACTGCGTTAACTGGTTAGGGGGCGGGCCTCTGCCGGGTCTTTATGCGCTGCACGACAGCCCGCGGCACGGACTATATGAGCGCCGGGGCAGGCACGGCTCGTCCGGCAATCCTTGGGCTGATTGCCAAGGATTGTTTCCGAATGTGAATTGGTTGTCGGTAAAAGATGGGTCCGGCCTAGGTCTGATGATTCAATCCAGCGGTCTGTTTGATTTTTCAATTGTCCGGTTACCATCGACAACAACATTAGCCGGTCTGCCCGGTAACAGCTCGACAAATCAGGCGATGGTGATTCAGCTTTACCAAGCCGATCCGAACTTGACCTGTGAGATTCCGATCAAGTCCGTTTGGCATTTTTATCCGGTTGTTTCAGAATATTAAAATCTTGGCTATTAAAATCTTGCTGACTATTTGTTGACTATTGTTGTATTTAGCTATAAAATGCTTATAGGCTACTCAAATGAAAGGAGAATACAACATGGGCAAGTTTATAGTCAAAAAGGCGAGTACAGGGTATATGTTTAATCTTCTTGCAAGTAACGGTGAGATAATCGCCACGTCAGAGATCTATTCCAGCGAAGCCTCGTGTCTCAAGGGTGTAGAGAGTGTTTCCAAGAATGCTCCCATCGCAAACTTCGAAGACCATACCGAGGATCCGATCAAAACAACCGTTAACCCCAAATTCGAAATGTACAAGGACAAGGCAGGCGAGTTCCGTTTCCGGCTAAAAGCCAGAAATGGTGAAATAATTGCTGTCTCGGAAGGATACAAAGCCAAGGCCGGTTGCCTCAACGGTATTGACAGTGTCAGGAGAAACGTTGTGGAAGCCGAGATCGAAAAGAGTTATTGAATGTAGAAAACGGACACTGATCGAATAATGTAAAGGCAAAGACCATTTTGATCATTGCGGTCCACTAGAATTTGTAGTGGCTGAGGGTGTTAAGTCCTCAGCCACTTTTATTTCCTGTTAAGCATTAGTTCGAAAGTTGGTTGATCTGTAATTGATTGTCCCCACAAACGCAAAACCCCGGAAACTTAAAGCCGCCGGGGTTTCTGGCAGGGGAGACGCGATTCGAACACGCAACCGACGGTTTTGGAGACCGTTGCTCTACCGTTGAGCCACTCCCCTAAGAGGTGAGGTTAATCATACCACCCGGGCTATTGACTGTCAAACGATTGTTTGCATGTCATCACCTGTAATGATATCATTTATTTATTGAAAACAGGCCGGAAACTTCGGTTTGCCGTGCCGGAGAATGAATGCTGGAGGCCGAGAATGAAACTGGCATTAATTGGATCGGGTAATATGGGCCAAGCCTTGGTTCGTGGTTTTTTACGACAAAACAAACTGACAAGCCGTGATCTGTCAATTTATGATATCGATCAGGACAAGGCACGGTGTTTTGCCGAGGAAACCGGCGGCAAATCTTTCCCTTCGGCCGCCGAGGCGGTCAGCGGGGCGGATATTGTCTTGCTGGCTGTCAAACCTCTTGTTATCCAAGCAGCCATAACAGATTTTGCAGACCATTTGACCGATCGGATCATCTTGGTCTCCATCGCGGCCGGTGTGTCCCTTGCCAATCTGCGCCGACTGACCGGCCCCGGACCGACGCTGGTTCGGATCATGCCCAATACGCCGGCCATGATCGGCAGCGGTGTCAGTGCTGTTTGTTTTGACCAAGCGGATCAGCGGCAGCAGCAGCAGCTGGTTGAAGACTTGTTTGCCAGCTGCGGACTGGTTGTCACGGTTAATGAGGATTTGATGGATGCCGTAACCGGCCTGTCGGGAAGCGGTCCGGCTTATGTTATGCTGATGATCGAGGCCATGGCTGATGCCGGTGTTTTGCTGGGCTTGCCGCGAGGAACAGCGCAACAAATGGCGGCAATGACATTGATGGGTTCGGCAAAGCTGGTTCTGGAAACCGGAATACATCCTGCGGTCCTGAAAGATCAGGTTTGTTCCTCCGGCGGCACAACGATCGAAGCCGTCGCCGGTCTTGAAGCCGATGGTTTAAGGGCGGCCTTGATCAATGCGGTTTGTACTGCCGCGGCCAAGTCTCAACAACTACGTGAAACCGCAGGTAAACATGACTGAACGGGTGGAGATTTATACTGACGGAGCCTGTTCCGGAAACCCCGGGCCGGGAGGTTGGGCCGCCATTCTCAAGGCTCGTGGCGTTGAAAAAGAGATCAGCGGCTTTGAACAATCAACCACCAACAACCGTATGGAACTAACCGCCGCCATCAAAGCGCTGCAGTGCTTGAACAGACCGTGCCTGGTCAGATTGTTTAGTGACAGTGCTTATCTGGTTTCGGCATTTAATCAGGGATGGTTGACCAATTGGCAACGTAACGGCTGGCGGAATGCGGCCGGTGATCCGGTCAGCAATCCCGATCTTTGGCAGGCATTGCTTGCCGCGGCTCAGGGTCATAAAATCGAATGGATTAAAGTGAAAGGGCATGCCGATAATGCTCTAAACAATCGCTGCGATCAGCTGGCTGTGGCCGAAATTCGCAAAAACAGGGCCGCTGAAGCCGTTGACGCTTCCTTGTCGAATGGCTTAGAAGGAGAGGAATGATGGATTTGTTTCGTGAGGATACGATATTGACAAATACCGTTTTTGAAGGCCGTGTCTTTAAAGTTGAGGTTCAATCGGTCCGATTGCAGGATGGTCGACCGGCTTATCGGGAAATCGTCCGGCATCCCGGCGGGGCAGGAATTTTGGCCATAGACAAGGAGCTGTATGTTTACCTGGTTCGTCAATATCGCAAACCGTATGATCAAGTTCTCTTGGAAATTCCTGCCGGCAAGCTGGAACCGGACGAAGAACCACTGGCCTGTGCCAGAAGAGAATTGATTGAAGAAACCGGGCTCACTGCCGAGCATTTTGAGTTCTTGGCAACAGTTTATCCATCGCCGGGGTACTGTAGTGAGACAATAACGATCTTTCTGGCCACCGGGTTAAAGCCCGGGTGGTCACAACCGGAAGACGGAGAGTTTTTAAGTTGTGACCGGATGCCCTTGGCCGAGGCACTCACCTTGCTCGATTTGGGCAAAATACCGGATGCCAAGACACGGATCGCTTTGTTGACCCTGGCGCGACGACTTGTGACCAAACAGAAAACGGAGACTGATTGATATGGCGCGCGGCAGAAAGGTAGATCATAAACGGGAAATCAGCTGCATCATTTATCTGATGTTTGCCTTGATTTTATCGGTCGCTTATTATTTGCCGGCCGGTAAGTTAGGCTGGCTGGGTGACATTCTCCATACCGTTGGCTTTGGCTTTCTTGGTGTTGGTGCTTTTGCGCTGCCGATTGTTTTTATCAGTATGACCGTCGATCGTTTTTTGGAAAGACGGATTAAAAACAGCCGGAAGCGCTTTACCTACCTGTTGATTATCTTGACCGGTTCGGTTGCCATCCTGCATATCGCCACTGTTGATCCATCCCGATTTATCAAGCTTGCGGTTGGCGATACCGGTGACCCCGAAGCCTTCCAGGCTATTCGCCTCTTGTGGAGCAGCGGCGTTGATCCTTCCCGGATTGCCGATCCTGCCGCCAGCGCCGATCCGCTGACCGGAGGCCTGCTGGGCGGTGGGCTGGCCTTTGCGCTTACGGCTATTGCTGGAAAGGTCGGGGCGCTGATTCTATTGGGAGCACTCCTTGCTTCACAGCTGGTCTTGTTTTTGAATGTATCCTTGTCAAAAGCCATTGGTCGAACAGCCGAGGCGATCAATAAAACCCGCAAGCGCGTCGATGGTGCGGTTCGGAGCAGTGTTGCCAATATCCGCCAAACACATCTTGAGGAAGAGCAAATCGCACGCAATTTCGATATCGATCTGGAAAAACAAAAGCAAAAGGATGATCGGACGGAGTCTGTTCAACCTTTATCCGACCGGCCGGAACCGGAAGGAAAAAAGAAATCATCTTTCCTTCAATCCTTAAAACGGCTTTGGCATGTCGATGATCTGTCGGTAATAACACCTGAAGAATTGGCAGTTCCGGATTTTTTGCAATCTGAAGAGCAAACCGAAACTCCTGTACAGGCGACAGAACCTGCCGACATCTCGCCGCAAGCTTCGCCCTACGATTTGAGAGTCAACGCAACGTCAGATCTGCCACCCTCTCCGAGCGTGTCCGGAGCAAAGCCTGAATCCCGCGTTGATACGCCGGTTCTGCCGGCCGGTATTCGACGCGTTCCGCCAAAACAGGATTTTCCCAAGCCGGTTATTGGCTCCGATACAGATCCTCTGGTGGAGAATGGACGGGCTCACTGGCAAGATAGGTCCGACCCGTCAGGGAGCGGTGTGGATTTTATCAAGCCGCGCAAACCGGCAGGTGACCAGCTGACCATTCAACTGCCCTATGAAACACCGCCGATTCATTTGCTGCGCAAAGACACAAACGCGGCCGCTCGAGCTGCCAACACTCCTGCCATTCAGGCCCTGGGAAGAAAACTAGAAAATACATTAGATAGCTTTGGCATTCAAGCCAAAGTCATACGGGTGACAACCGGTCCGACCATCACCCGTTTTGAACTGAGTCCCGGACCGGGTGTCAAGGTGAGCCGGATCGTCAGCCTATCGGATGACATCGCACTGAACTTGGCAGCGATGGGGGTCCGCATTGAGGCTCCGATCCCCGGAAAATCAGCCATCGGCATTGAGATTCCCAACAAAGAAACAACACCGGTTTTGCTACGTGGCCTGTTGGAATCCACAGAGTTTATCCAAAGTCAGTCGCCTTTGATGGCGGCCTTGGGACGTGATGTCCAAGGCAATCCTATTCTTTGTGATCTGACAAAAATGCCCCACTTGTTGATTGCCGGAGCCACGGGTTCCGGTAAATCCGTTTGCATCAACGCAATTCTGATGAGCATTTTATATCGCTCCAGTCCTGATGAAGTCAGAATGATGATGATTGATCCCAAGGTCGTTGAGCTTAGTGTTTACAATGGCATCCCTCATTTGCTTGCTCCCGTGGTGACCGATCCTAAAAAGGCCGCCAATGCATTGAACTGGGCGGTCAGTGAAATGGTTCGGCGCTATGGTCTGTTTGCTGATAAATCCGTACGAGATATCAATTCTTATAATTCCTCGGCAACCGTCGCCCTCGCCCGAGGTGATGACGATTACGAAAAATTGCCTTTGATTCTTTTTGTTATTGACGAGCTCTCGGACTTGATGGCGACGACACCAACCGAAGTCGAGGACGCCATTGCCCGGCTGACAGCGATGGCGAGAGCCGCCGGTATCCATCTGATCATCGCCACTCAGCGTCCCTCTGTTGATGTCATAACCGGTGTGATCAAAGCCAATATCCCTTCCCGTATCGCCTTTGCCGCTGCGTCGCAAGTGGATTCACGCACCATTCTGGACATGGGAGGAGCCGAAAAACTGCTCGGCAAGGGGGATCTCCTTTATTATCCTCAAAGCTTGGCCAAGCCTCTGCGCGGCCAAGGCGCTTTTGTAACCGATGCCGAAGTGGAGCGGGTATTGACCTGGCTCAGGTCGCGTCATGTGGCCGATTATAATCAGGAAGTCACGGATACGATCATGACGGCGACCGCTAATGACAGCCGCGAGCGTGATCAAGATGATGAAGACGAATTGATTCCGCAAGCGCTGGATATTGTTGTAGAAACCGGCTATGCGTCGGTTTCGCTTCTGCAACGTCGTTTGAAGCTGGGCTATCCTCGCGCGGCCAGATTGATTGATACTTTGCATGACAAAGGTTTTGTCGGCCCTTTTGATGGCAGCAAACCACGAAAGGTCTTGATTACTCAGGATCAGTATCTGGAGTATAAGGCTAGGGGAGACGGTTAAGGACGACACCTGCCAATGTCGCGTGCTGAAAGTTGACGCGTTGCTGGCAGAA
The DNA here is from genome assembly GCA_012520975.1 of Clostridiaceae bacterium. GTDB lineage: Bacteria > Bacillota > Clostridia > Saccharofermentanales > UBA5734 > UBA8949. The sequence goes on from JAAYNF010000013.1 coordinate 7,204, forward strand.
AGCTTAAGAAGGAAGGAAATAAACATGGCAATCATCATGCGCGGCAAAGAGCTGGCGGCCCAAATTCGTGCCGATCTGGCTGAGGAAATTAGTGCCATAAAAAAGGAAACCCCAAAAAGGCCCGGACTGGCGGTTATTCAGGTGGGGCAGGATCCGGCTTCCACCATTTACGTCAACAACAAAAAAAAAGCTTGCGAAGAAATCGGTATCCAATCCTACGGCTATGATCTTCCGGCCGAAATCAGTGACCAAGATTTGAAAAAGCTGATTGAAACCCTGAATCATGATCCTCGGATTCATGGGATTCTTTGTCAATTGCCTTTACCCGGTCACCGCGATGAAGCACAATTTATCCATGCCATTGCACCTCAAAAAGATGTCGACGGGCTGCATCCGTTAAATGCCGGACTGCTCCTGCAAGGACATGATTGCCTTTTGAGCTGTACGCCGGCCGGTATTCTTACCATGCTCAAAGCGTATGACCTGCCCCTTGCCGGTAAACATTGCGTGGTTATCGGTCGGTCCAATATGGTCGGCAAGCCGGTTGCCCAATTGCTGCTCAAAGAAAATGCCACGGTTACAATGGCACATTCCAAAACACTAGAGTTACCCGCGTTATGTCGACAAGGGGATATTTTGATCGCGGCGATCGGCCGCCCGCAGTTTATTACTGCTGATTTTATTCGTCCGGGAGCCGTGGTCATTGATGTTGGCATCAACCGTAACGCCGATGGGAAAATAGTCGGTGATGTTGATTTTGATCGTGTGCTGCCGCTTGTTTCGGCCATCACCCCTGTTCCGAACGGTGTAGGTCCGATGACGATCTCCATGTTGATGGCCAATACACTTACGGCTTTTAAACGACAGGAGAATATCAGCTAATATGTCGGAACTTGTTGTGCCTCAAAAAATATTTTTGAATCGTCTTCCGGTCTCTGATCAGATTCTTTTGATCGCCGGCATATTATTAATCGGCGTCGTGATCGTTTTGCTTCTTGTTGTTTTTCGTCTGCAACGGAATCTGCGGGGCATGCGGCAGTCGGATCGTTTTCTTAGGGAAGATTTCGGTCGCCTGAGCCAAGAATTGGCTCGTCAACTGGATTCATTGCAAAACAATTTGGCCGGACGCGTCGCCGAAACCGCCCGTGATCAACGTGAGATCAATGCCCTTTTTCTGGGACAACTGCAGCAATACGGGCAGGGCAGCGGACAACAACTGGAAACCGTTCGCCAACAGGTCTCGGAAAGTCTGGGTAAGGTGACAGGTAGCCTACAGGAAATGCAGGTCGTGACGGCGGAGGTTCGCTCGTTAAAGCAGATCCTTGGCAACGTGCGCACGCGGGGAATCATTGGTGAATTGCAGCTGGAAAGACTCTTGGAAGAAGTGCTGGCACCGGGTCAATTTGAGCGAAACGTCCGAATCCGCAAAGAAAAACAGGAAGCCGTTGAGTTTGCGGTACGCATACCGGGTTCGGATGATGGGGATTCGATCTTGTTGCCGATTGATGCTAAATTCCCCTTGGATTACCTGTCGCGGCTGCTGGCCGCGCAGGATGCCGGTGATACCGAGGCCTGCGATGTTTTTCGTCGGGAACTGAAAAACCGCATCCGACAGGAAGCCAGAAAAATCGCCGGCCTGTACATCTCACCACCCAAGACAACAGATTTTGCCATTCTTTATCTTCCAACCGAAAGCCTGTTCGCCGAGGTCGTCCGGGAAGCGGATATGATTGCTGATCTGTATCGGGATTATCGCATCGTTGTTGCCGGTCCTTCATCCATGACGGCAATGTTGGTCGGTTTACAGGCAACTTTTCGTCTGCAGGCCATGGAGCAAAAATCCCTTTTGATTGCACAAATTCTCGGTGAAGTACAACGGGATTTCGGTTATTATGAAGAGAGTCTTGAACGTGTCCGCAACCGATTGCTGCGGGCATTAAATGAAATGGAAGATCATGCTCGTAAAGCCGGCAAAGTGCGCCGAAGGCTGGATGCCCTCGATCTTTTCGATACGGATAATTTGCCGGACGAGCAAAGGGGTGAGCTGGAAGATAATGAAAATGAATAAGATCCGATCAGCTGAGATCATTTGTGTCGGTACCGAGCTTTTACTGGGTCAGATCATCAATACCAATGCAGCTTGGCTGGCACGCGAGCTCAGCCTTTTGGGCATTTATTCCTATTACCAGACCGTGGTGGGTGACAATGCCGAGCGTTTGACCAATATGCTGGAAACGGCAACGGGGCGGTCCGATCTGATCATTCTCACCGGCGGACTGGGCCCGACACAGGATGACCTGACCATGGCTACGGTCGCGGCTTTTGCCGGTCGTCCCATGTTGCTGCATCAAGAAAGCCAACAGGCAATCGCGGCTCGCTTTCAACTCATGCATCAGCGTCGTGTACCCAGCAACAATTGGAAACAGGCCATGATGCCGGAAGGCGCGCTTGTGCTTCCCAATAACAACGGTACCGCACCGGGAGCAATGCTGACGATCGCTTCCTCAAATAATGGAACCGTTACCTTGGTTATGCTGCCGGGTCCTCCTTCTGAAATGCAACCCATGTTTAATGAATCGGTCAGACCGCAACTGGTAAAATGTACCACCACTCGACTGAAACATTGTTTTGTTCGCATGATCGGAATCGGAGAGTCCGCCGCAGAGAGTCGTTTGCTTGATTTGATCAGTAGCCAAACCAATCCGACCGTGGCGCCTTATGCCGCGGAAGGAGAAGTGATGTTTCGCGTGACGCAATCCCTTGACCGGGATGAGGAGATGGATAAGACCGCCGAAGTTATTGGTGAAATACAAAAACGCTTGGGCGATTATATCTATGAAATCGGAACACGGTCGTTGCCGGAAGTGGTCAAGGATCTGCTGGAAGAACAAGATTCAACAGTAAGTTTGGCCGAATCCTGCACAGGAGGGATGATCTCCGCAGCCTTGACCGACATCCCCGGTGCTTCGACCATCTTTACCGGTTGTGTGGTTGCTTACGATAAGCAGATTAAAGTCCAACAGCTCCATGTGCCGGAGACCGTTATTCAGGAACATGGAGAGGTCAGCGAGGCCTGCGCAAGAGCCATGGCAACAGGATGTCGTGACGTGTTTAACACAACATATTCGTTGGCTGTGACGGGTTTGGCGGGGCCCACAGGTGGTTCTGACGAAAAACCGGTCGGTTTGATCTGGCTGGCCGTGGCCGGACCTCAGGAAGTTGCGACGCGTCAATTGCAATTAAGCGGATCCCGGAGTCGCATCCGGCGGGTTTCGGTTTTACAAGCGCTGGATTTCCTGCGGCGCCAAATTCTAAAATGAGCGGCGAAAGAAAACCGGAGAGCAATCCGGATAGAAAGCAAAGCAACTTGTCCTTGGCGACCGTGCTGATGATGATCGGCCTTTTATTAAGCAAGTTAACCGGCCAGCTACGCGAAATTTTAGTGGTTCCGGTTTTTGGCGGAAACACCGGATTATCGGATGCGTTTTTTCTTGGGTTTCAGATTCCGGATCTTTTTTATCAATTGCTGGTCGGCGGAGCAATTCAAGCCGCTATTACACCAACGCTGGCTGCAGCTGTTGAAAGAAAGAAAGAGAAGGAGGGCTGGCGCGGCGTCAGTATCTTTATTAATATAACCGCTGTTGTGGTTTTATTGGCGGTTTTTATAGGCGAACTGCTGGCGCCTATTCTGATTCCGCTCTATAACCCGAACAAAAGTCCGGCTGTGATCGGCTTGGCTGTCCAAGTTTCCCGCGCTCTTTTCCCGCAGGTCTTCTTTATGATGCTGGCCGCCCTGTGCATCGGTGTCCTGAATGCTTACAAACGGTTTCAAGCCACGGCATTCGGACCGCCATTTTATAACATCTGCGTCATTCTGGCCATGCTCCTTTTGGGCCAGGCAACGTCCTCCGGTCCGGTTCGGGTGGCTGCGGGTGTGCTCTTGGCGTCCTGTGCCTATTTTGTTCTTCAATTTTATCTCGCCCGTCGTGAGTTTCATAATTATACGCTGTCCTTTGACCACCGTGATCAAGATTTTCGCCGGCTGCTGAAACTGGCCGTTCCGACTCTGATTTCCGGCTCGATCATCCAGGTTAACATGATCATTTTAACCGGGTTCGCATCGGGAAGCGGTGCTGTCACGGCGCTGCGTAACGCATCGACAACCTGGCAACTGCCTTATGGCATCTTTGCGGTGGCGATCGGCAATGTCATGCTGCCGTCTCTGGCCGGACTTCATGCGGTAGGAGATCATCGTGGCAGTCGCAGGCTGCTGACCCGCAGCCTGCGCAGTGCGCTGTTTATGATTGTTCCGTCAGCGGCCTTGTTTTTGGCCATGCGTCAAGATGTGATCCGGGCAATTTTCCAATGGAGCGCCGACTATCGTGAAGATATGATCACTTCCGCCGCCGGCATTCTTGGCTGGTACTGCGTGGCCATGGTGGGCCAGACCGTTGTTTTTATCATAAATCAGGCTTTCTATGCTCGACGTATAACAAAGTTTACGCTGATCAACGGCTTGCTTACGCTTGTTTTAAATAGTTTGCTTTGTCTCCTGTTCAATTATTTGGATACGGGAAATCTGGGCAATTTATCCCTTTCCTATACGATCACCTCCGTTATCAGTGTCGTTTTTATGTACATTTTATATTCCAGAAACCTGCCGGAGGCGGCACCGCGGCGGCTGTGGCCGTTTGCCGTTCGCCTGGTGATTTGCGCGGCGGCCTTGTTGGCGGTTGTCATGCTGTTGGGAATGATTCCCTTTAACCCGGCAGGGAAGATCATGCAGCTGGTTTGGCTCTTGGCGCGCAGTATCATCGGTATTGCGGCGTTTATGCTGGTCGCCAATTGGTTAAAAGTAGCGGAAGTGGAAGACATAAAGATCAAGGCCCGCAACTTAATCAAGAAAACCGTCAGAAAAGATAAAAATTGATTGGTCTTGTCGATGGGTTTTAGGGCGTGACGGTTGACTTGTCGGTATGCTGAATCTATAATAAACAGAGACCAGAACGATTGTTCTATTTTGTGGAGGTATAATATGGCACGTGGGAGTAAAACACCGGGGAAATCAAGTCAGGAAGTCAATCAGAAGTTTTCTTCGGACCGCGCTCGAGCGCTGGATGCCGCATTAAGCCAAATTGAAAAACAGTTCGGCAAAGGCGCAGTCATGAAGCTGGGCGAGCGCAGCACAATGAAGATCGAAACCATCCCAACAGGTGCGTTGTCCCTTGATTTTGCGCTGGGTGTCGGCGGCTTGCCGCGTGGCCGTGTTGTGGAAATTTTCGGACCGGAGGCATCCGGTAAAACAACCGTTGCACTTCATATCGTAGCCGAAGCTCAACAGGGCGGCGGCACCGCGGCGTTTATCGACGCCGAGCATGCGTTGGATCCGGCCTATGCAGCCAGATTGGGCGTTGACATTGATAATCTGATCGTTTCACAACCGGATACGGGTGAGCAGGCGTTGGAGATAACCGAGGCTTTGGTCCGAAGCGGCGCAATCGATGTTGTTGTCGTTGATTCCGTCGCGGCGCTGGTACCCAAGGCCGAAATCGATGGTGAGATGGGAGACTCGCATGTTGGCCTGCAGGCCCGCCTGATGTCCCAAGCGCTGCGCAAACTGGCCGGCGTCATCAGCAAGTCCAGTACGATTGCAATCTTCATCAATCAACTTCGGGAGAAAGTTGGCATCATGTTCGGCAATCCGGAGGTAACACCCGGCGGCCGCGCTCTCAAATTTTATTCTTCGGTCCGGTTGGACGTTCGTCGAATCGAGACCTTGCGTGACAGCGGAGAGATGATTGGCTCCAGAACCAGAGTCAGAGTTGTAAAAAATAAAGTGGCACCACCTTTCAAAGAGGCTGAATTTGACATTATATACGGCGAGGGTATCTCCAAAGAAGGCTGTATTTTAGATATGGGTGTCAATTTTGATATTGTGGAAAAAAGCGGTTCCTGGTTTTCTTATGAAGGGCAGCGAATCGGCCAAGGGCGCGATAACGCCCGCATTTTCCTGAAGAACAATCCGGAGATCCGAGCAGAAATTGAAAACCGCGTCCGCAATGCATTTGCCCAGTCCACCGAATCGGATGCAGACGCAGTCGACGAGAAAGATAATGAAGACGATATCCTCGATCTTGAACTCTGATCATTTTGCAAATGAAGATCAGGAATTTGCACAGCAGATCCAGGCCGGCAGAACAGCCATTTTGTCTTGGCTGGCCGGCAGGCGGCGCTCATCAGGCCGAATTGCCGCCCGACTTAAGGTTTTAGACTATCCGGATGAGGTCATTCAAAAGGTGATCGGTACACTTACGGAAGACGGCTACATTGATGATGAACGAATGGCCCGCGCCGTCCTGAAGCAATACAATGGACGCCGTGCCGAAGCGGGCAGAAAAACCGCCGAACGATTATCCGGAATGGGCATCCACCAAAGGGCTATACAATCGGTTCTGGCAGAGCGGGATGACCTGGAATTGGCCATAACCCTGTTGGAGACCCATCTGGATTCCTATCGTAATAATTTGGACGATCAAGAAGAGATTTCTGCTGAGAAACGGAAAAAAGCGCTGCTCAAGATCTTTCGTCACTTGACGGCCAGAGGTTTTAGCCGAGCCACAATCTTTCAGGCTTTTACCCGGTGCGATCTGCGAATCGACCTCGACTGCTGAAAACGTCATTTCCGGATAAATCTGTCTTCAAATAAAACCGGTTTATCATGACCAGAAAGTTGACGGGCGATTGAATTTGCATGAAATGATACAAAACCCGATGGTTTTTCAGACCACGGTCAGCCAAACAAATTTGGGGATTTATCTGCTATCTTTGGGTTGTGCTAAAAATCTCGTTGATGCGGAATGCATGAGCAAGTTGCTGACGGATGAGGGGTATCATCTGACCCTCGAACCGGATGATGCGGATATCCTGATTGTCAACACTTGTGGTTTTATTGAGAGCGCCAAAAAAGAAGCCATCGATGCAATCCTGACACTGGCGGACTACAAGAAACCCTTAGGATCCTCCCGATTTTTAATCGTCACCGGTTGTCTTTCCCAGCGCTACGGCCGAGAAATTCAGGAAAGTCTGCCCGAAGTCGACGCCGTGGTCGGAACAGCAGAATACGGTCGGATCGGTGACGTCATCAGGGCGTTATTGGCTGATGACCCGGTAATTCGCAGCCGATTGCCGGGACCGGCCGGTGGTCTTGAGCATTTGAAGATTGAACGTTTGCCGTCAAATCCCGGCCGATATGCCTACATTAAGATCGCCGAAGGCTGTGTTAATTGTTGCTCTTATTGTGCTATTCCGAGCATCCGCGGAACCTTCCGATCCCGTCCGGCAGCCGACATTGTTGAGGAAGCCAAACGATTGAGTCGATCCGGCCGGGATGAACTGATTCTGATTGCGCAGGATTCCTCCTATTATGGTATGGATCTCGACGGCCGGCGGCAATTGGCGAATCTGGTGCGCGATATCTGCCGAATTGATGCGGTTCGGATGGTTCGGATTTTGTATGCCTATGCTGACGGTCTGACCGATGAATTGATCGAAAGAATGGCTCTGGAACCGAAGGTTGCCCGTTATCTTGACCTGCCCATCCAGCATGCTTCCGACCGGATTTTGCATTTGATGAACCGCCGGGATCGTCGCCAAAGTCTGATCGATGTAATCAGCAGGCTTCGCCAAGCCATGCCGGATTTAATTTTGCGAACAACCGTTATGGTTGGTTTCCCCGGTGAAGAAGAAGAGGATTTTGCTGAGTTGATGTCCTTCTTGGAAGAAATTCGTTTCGACCGGCTGGGATGTTTTGTTTTTTCGCCGGAAGAGGGAACGCCTGCATATTCCTTCCAACCTAAGGTCAAAAAAAGCATAGCCAGGCATCGCATGCATCTCGTAATGAAGCAGCAACGCCAAATTACCGAAGAAAGCAATCGGCGTCGCATTGGTCAGACATGTGAGGTTGTGCTTGAAAATATAGACGAGCATGGTATATTTTTCATAGGGCGCAGTTATGGAGAGGCCCCGGATGTTGATCCGATCATTCGCGTTGCAGCATCTTCTGATGATCTGTCGGTTGGACGGACGTGTCTTTGTCGTTTGATCGATGCCGGCGAATATGATATGACAGGAGTGACACTGCCTTGAATTTGCCCAACAAGCTGACCATCGCTCGGATCGCGTTAGTTCCGGTAATTTTATTGTTTTTGTTGCCTTGGCCCCAACTTGAAGTATTTAGCGGGTGGAACCGGTTTTTGTCCGATCACGGACATCTTGTGGCGTTGTTTTTCTTTGTTATTGCCGCCCTAACCGATTTGTATGACGGGAAAATTGCTCGGAAGCGGAATCTTGTCACCAATTTCGGTAAATTCCTTGATCCGATTGCCGACAAATTACTGGTCATTGCTGTGATGATCGCGCTGGTCCAGCTGGGACGGTTGAACGCGCTGGTTCCCATCATTGTCATCTTGCGTGAGTTTATCGTGACCGGCGTTCGCCTGATGGCTTCGGAAAAGGGCGTCGTGGTCGCTGCTAGCAAGCTGGGAAAAACCAAGACCGTGACCCAGATCATCGCGCTCATTCTTATATTGTTGGAAAAAACATTGGTGTCCATTTGGGAGCCTTGCCTGCCGACCAGCTGGATTTTTCTTTTCAGCGATCTGGTGATGCTGGTCGCAATAATCTTGACGCTGATTTCCGGTCTTGATTATCTTCTAAAGAATATTTCCTATTTTAAGGATTAATTTTTTGTCCGGATGTATTGACAAAACATTGATTATCAAATAAAACTATGTTATGTCGTTGCCACAAAGTGGCCGAGTACTTTTTTACTCGACAAACAGGAGGTATAAGAGATGACAACAGACAGCATTTTTGAAAGCGTTCAAGACATTTTGGTGGAGCAACTTGGTGTCGATGCAGACATTATCACCATTGAGTCAAACTTTATTGACGATCTCAACGCCGATTCGCTTGATATCGTTGAACTGGTCATGGCCATGGAACAAGAGTTCGGCATTTCAATTCCCGATGAGGAGGCAGAGCGGATCAAGACCGTTGGAGATGCAGTTAGCTTCATCAAAGCAAACGTCTGATCAAGAAGGCCCCGCAAGGGGCTTTTTCATGGGGGTCTCATGCACAAGGAATTAATTGCCGCTAAAGAGCTGCAGGATCGTCTGGGTCATCGATTTCAAGATCCGGGCTTGTTGCTGAGTGCCTTGACCCATTCCACATATGCCTATGAACACCGTCAGGAGAAAATTATCAGCAATGAGCGTTTGGAATTTCTAGGCGATGCTGTTCTGGATTTGGCGGTCAGCGAGGCCTTGTACCGAATACCGGTTGAATTGAATGAAGGGGATATGAGCAAGAGTCGTTCGCTGGTCGTCTGCGAAAATACACTGGCCGCGCTTGCCCGCCGTTTGCGGGTCGGCGAATGCCTTTTACTGGGCAAGGGGGAAGAGGCGACAGGCGGCCGCGATAAATCATCTAATCTATCGGATGCGATGGAGGCCCTGTTCGGTGCTGTTTATCTCGACGCAGGCTATGACAAGGCGTGTTTGGTGATCCAGACGCTGCTTTCTCCGAATATCAAGACCGCAGCCAGTGGTTTGTTGATCCATGATTATAAAAGCCGATTGCTCGAACTTGCCCAAGCCTGCCCGGAAAAAGGGAAAATACGGTTCACACTCTTATCCGAAGAGGGACCGGTTCATGATCGTCGCTTTACCGCCGGAGTTCTATTGGATGAAGCCTTGATCGGCAGCGGATCCGGTAGCAGCAAAAAAGAGGCCGAGCAACAGGCGTCACGCCAAGCCATGGAGTATTATCAAGCGGCGAAGCCACAGGATATCAATGCTTAAGGTTAGTAGCAATAAGCCTTTTCCCCTATGTTATAATAGCATCTGGATCTTTGGCGTCTTATGCTCTCTGATCCTCGAAATTACCGACCGGGGGATGTTTCATGCACCTTAAATCACTTGAAATACAAGGATTTAAATCTTTTCCAGAAAGAACCTTTATCGAATTTCATAAGGGTGTAACAGCCATCATTGGCCCGAACGGCAGCGGCAAATCCAATATAACGGATGCGATTCGCTGGGTGCTCGGCGAACAAAGCGTCAAGACGCTACGCGGTTCACGCATGGAAGACGTTATTTTTACCGGAACGCAATCGCGACGGGCCATGGGCTTTGCCGAAGTGACCATGGTTATCGACAACAGTGATGGAAAACTGCCGTTAGATTACACGGAAGTTCAGGTAACCAGGAGACTTTATCGTTCGGGAGAGAGCGAATATCTGCTCAACAAAACAACCTGTCGTCTTCGGGACATCACCACGCTTTTCATGGATACCGGTCTTGGTCGTGATGGCTACTCTATTGTCGGCCAAGGTCGTGTCGATGATATTCTCAGCCACCGATCCGAAGATCGGCGTCGAGTTTTTGAGGAAGCTTCGGGTATTGTCAAATTCAAAACGCGTAAAGAAGAGGCGGAGCGCAAGCTGCTTGGAACCGAGCAAAATTTATTGCGTATCAACGACATAATCAGCGAACTCGAACAACGCTTGGAGCCATTAGCGGATCAGGCCGCTGCCGCCCAACGTTATCTTTCGTTATATGAAGAGCTGAAAGAGTTGGACATTACCTTGATGTTGGACAACATCAGGCAGTATGAGATAAGCCTTGCGGAAACGCAAGTGGAAAAACAACTTTTGCAAGACGATTTAAATACCGAAGCCGCCTTGCTTCAGGCGATCAAAGACCAGAACAAACAAACGGGGGAACGAATCCGCCAGATTGAGGATCAAATTGAAGACCAGCAACAGGCCTTCAATCGAATCAGCAATGAAATCAGTGAATTGAACGGCCAACTGGCTTTAAATGATGAAAAAATCCACCAGATCAACCGACAAATGGCCCATGATGCGAACGAAGAGAAAGAACTGGTTCGCAACTTGGGAACCCTCGATCAAGAAATTTCCGGACGAAAAGAAAGACAAGCAACATTAAATCATCAATTGACGACCTATGGCGTACAACTGGAAGCAGCCGAAAAGGAAATGCAGGCGGTTTTGGCCTCCCTTGGTACGACGGAACGATCGGTTGAGCAAATGAAAACCAATCTTGATGATTTATTGGAGAAACTTTTTGATCAACGCGGTTTATTGACGCAAACCAAAGGGCAGACCTCGCTGGTTGACAGTCGGCGGGAAACCATAGCCGATGAGTTAGTGCAGTTGATTTCCGATCGGGACCGATTGACATTGTCGATCGAAGGGGCGGAAGCCGAGCTGCATCGGCTTGAATTGACAATGAATGAAATCGAGACCACGAAAAAACAGGCGATCGGTTTGGTGAATGAGTCTCGTAATGCTCTTGATTCATGGGAGCAGAGGCTTGCCACGGAAAAACAACTTTTGCAAAACAAGTCCTATCGTTGTCAGACCTTAACCGAGCTGGAAAAAAACTACGAAGGGTACGGCGAGGCGGTGCGCAGGCTGTTGCTTCAAGCCGAATCGGATCAAGGTTTTGCCCAAGGTATCCGCGGAACCCTAGGGAGTTTGATTCGTTCGGAAAAACTCTATGAAACGGCCATTGAGACCGCACTGGGACCGGCCATTCAAAATATCGTCACAGATACCGAGCATACGGCCTCCCGATTGATTGAGCATCTGAAGAAGACCCGTTCCGGTCGGGCCACCTTTTTGCCGATCTCATCCATAAAAGGTCGTCAGCTCGAGTCGGTGCTGAAAGAGAAAATCAGTAAATTACCCGGCTTTATCAATCTGGCCAGTGAATTGGTCAGGTATGACGACGACCTGACCGCTGTGGTTCAATTTCTGCTCGGTCGCGTTGTGATCGCGGAAAACCTTGATCTGGCCATCGCCATGGCCAGACAAACCGGCTACGCTTGCCGGATTGTTACGCTGGAGGGCGATGTCATTAATCCGGGTGGAGCAATGACCGGTGGATACACACGATCCGGCGATACAGGTGTTCTCAGCAGGCCCCGTGAAATCAGCGAGCTGGAACAGGAGATCGCCAATCTGAACGTGACCATAGCCGATCTGGAACGTTTATTTCCTGAACTGGATGAAAAATTCAAAAGCGCCGGCCGACAGCTGGCCCAATTGGAACAACAGATGGTGGAAATCGGACAACTTCGTGTTCGAGAGGAAGCCAGATTGTCTTCACTGGGCCAGGATTTGACTAAAGTTGAATCTCGTCGGCAGATGCTCAGGAGTGAAGAGAATCAGCTGCAGGTTCAGAGTACGAAAATAGACGATGAGGTGAGGCTGATCGAGCAGGCCATTCAGCAGATGGAACAAGAAATGACCGATCTGCGTCAAACAATTGCGGATCAGGAGGTCGCCACGCGGGTCGAGCAGGAGCGGCGGGATGACCTGCGTGATCACATTTCCAATCTTCGGGTCTCAGTGCATTCAATCGAGGAATCACTTCAGGCAGCTGCTGAATTGGCTGATCGGTTTGAACAGGAAAAGCAAAGTCAGGCGCTCCGGCTGGCGCGCCATCGGCAAGGTCAGGAAGATGGACAACGACAGGTCCAACATCTGATCCAGGAACTGGACCAGATCCGAGAGCAAATTGAAGAGAGAAAGACAGCAGGAACGACGGTGTCGGATCAAGTATTGCAGCTTAATCAAGAGAAAGGCCGACTGGAATACGAACAGGCGTCTTTCTTTGATCAACTGGAACAGTTCACGGCCAGAAAAACGGCCATTCAAGTGGAAATCGGCCGTTATGAAGCCAAAATGAGTCGAATTGAAAACCAGATTGACGATACCAAAAACCGACTGTGGGAAACATATGAGTTAACAACCCCTCAAGCCGCAAAGTGGGATAAACCGATTAAAAATCGCTCGGAAGCCACCCGCCGCTTGAATCAAGTCAAAAATGACATCAAGGAGCTGGGGCCGGTCAATCTGACAGCCATCGAAGAAAGTCAAGCGGTACAGGAAAGATATGCTTTCATGTCAGGCCAGCGGGATGATATCGAAAACTCCCGCCATAAGCTGACCGATGTGATCGATGAACTGACCGAAGCCATGAAAAAGCAATTTGTTGACCATTTCAGTTTGATTAACGAGAATTTCAAACAAGTTTTTGCCGAATTATTTGGTGGCGGCGTGGCCGAAGTCGGTCTGGAGGATGAACAGGATGTTCTGGCCTGTGGGATTGAAATCCGCGCCCAGCCACCGGGTAAAAAATTGCAAAACCTGTTGCTCTTGTCCGGCGGCGAACGTTGCCTGACCGCCATCGCTTTGCTTTTTGCTATTTTGCGCCTGCGACCGACTCCTTTCTGTGTTCTGGATGAGGTGGAGGCTGCGCTGGACGACGCCAATGTATTACGTTTTACCGATTATATTCGCCGCCATTCCGAAGACGCCCAATATATTTTGGTTACACATCGAAAGGGAACAATGGAGGCCGCCGATCGCCTTTATGGCGTGACCATGCAAGAGCGTGGCATTTCGCGTATCCTGTCAATGAAGCTGGGGGAATAAGCATGGGGATTCTTAATTCTTTTAAAAGAGGACTTCAGAAAACCCGAGATTTCGTGACCGAAGGATTTAACCGAATTGCCGCCAACATGGGTTTTTTCGACGAGGATATGCTGGATGATCTGGAGATGCTGCTGATTCAGGCCGATGTGGGCATTGCCGCGGCCGGCAGCATCATGGATGAAATTCGAGATGAAATCAAAAAGGTCGGTGACATTTCCCAAGAGGCTGTCCTGCAAACTCTGGAACGGAGTATGCTGGCCGTTCTCGGTCAACCCCGGCATCTCAATATCGAGGAAGGGACCTTAACGATCATCCTATTGGTGGGTGTCAATGGCACCGGCAAAACAACTACGGCCGGCAAGCTGTGCGCCCGCTATAAGAAAACCGGTTATAACGTGCTGCTGGGAGCCGCCGATACCTTTCGCGCCGCAGCCATCGAGCAATTATCCCATTGGGGCGAAATGACCGGAACACCGGTTATTGCCCATCAAGCAGGTTCCGATCCGGCAGCTGTGGTTTTTGACGCCATTCAGGCAGCCAAGGCGCGAAAGACCGATATCTTGATTCTGGACACGGCCGGCCGCTTGCACAACAAACAAAATCTGATGGACGAGTTGATGAAGATCAGACGAATCATTCGGCGGGAGGCGCCGGATGCCTCTTGCCAAACACTGCTGGTAATCGATGCCACAACCGGTCAAAACGCCGTCAGTCAGACCAAGTTTTTCCGTGAAGCCAGCGATGTGACAGGTCTGGTTATCACCAAACTCGACGGCAATGCCAAAGGCGGCGTGGTCTTAGCAGTAGCGCACGAGACCGGTATGCCGATCATGCTTGCCGGACTTGGGGAAGGCGTAGAGGATCTGGTTGATTTTGATTCAACAACCTTTGTACACTCTTTGCTGCCCGATAGCGATCCGGTTTAAAATAAAAATCAAGAAATCAAGGAAATCAAGTGTAAAGTAAAAACACTTGACAGTAATCGGATTTTCACGTATTCTGACCAACATGAGTGTTCCTGACCTGAAAAACTTATCCCGAACGGATGTCTGCCTTTGGTTGGATTTCTATGGACCGTTGTTGACGCCGCATACCCAGCACATCTTGGATCTGCACTTCGCCGAAGACATGTCTCTGGCGGAAATAGCCGAAAATTTAGGCATCTCTCGTCAAGCTGTTCATGATCGAATACGTCGGGGTTTGTCAAATCTTGTCGGTTATGAAAAAAAAATGGGGCTGGTTCAAGATTTTAACCGGCAAAAACAATGCATTACCAAAGCCATCCATCTGCTGGAACGCGGCGAGGTGCGGAACGCTCAAAACTGTCTGATGGAACTAAAAAATCTGCTCTAGGGGGTACGAATGGCAATATTTCACGGCCTGTCCGGCAAGCTGACCGCCGTGGTCAACAAAATGCGCGGCAAAACACGCGTCAGTGAACAGGATATCAAGGAGATGATGCGGGAAATCCGCTTGGCGTTGCTGGAAGCCGATGTTAATTTTCAGGTGGTCAAGGATCTCATTGCCGACATCTCTGAACGCTCCAAAGGCAGTGAGGTGATGGAAAGCCTGACTCCCGGTCAACAAATCGTTAAAATCGTTAATGAAGCGTTGATTGATATTCTGGGTCGAACCACCAGCAAACTTGC
Source organism: Clostridiaceae bacterium (assembly GCA_012520975.1). GTDB lineage: Bacteria > Bacillota > Clostridia > Saccharofermentanales > UBA5734 > UBA8949. The sequence continues at coordinate 22,378 of JAAYNF010000013.1, forward strand.
GGTATCACCCAGTGGATTTACCGTTATTATGCTATATGGTCTACAGGGAGCGGGTAAGACGACGACCGCCGCCAAATTAGCCCTGCTGTTGAAAAAACGCGGAAAAAAACCAATGCTGACCTCGGTTGATGTGCATAGACCGGCAGCCGCCAGACAGCTGGAAATTCTGGCAGCCCAAGCGGGCGTACCTTGTTTTATCCAACCGGAAGAGCCGTTGGCCGCAGAAATCGCAGCACGGGCTGTTGATCGCGCCCGTTACATGCTTTGCGACACCTTGATCGTGGATACAGCGGGCCGAATGACCATTGACCGAGAGATGATGCAGGAACTCAAATCAATCGCCCGAGTGACCAATCCAACGGAAAAACTCTTGATCGTCGATGCGATGATCGGACAGGAAGCTGTCAACGTGGCTTTAAGCTTTGATCAAGAAGTGGGCCTGGACGGCTTTATCATGACCAAGCTCGATGGTGATGCCCGCGGCGGAGCGGCCCTATCCATCCGGCGAATGACCGGAAAACCGATTAAACTGATCTGCGTCGGTGAAAAACTGGAGGATATTGAGGAGTTTTATCCCGATCGACTGGCATCCCGAATTTTAGGCATGGGAGATGTGCTCTCCCTGATCGAAAAGGCCACCGCAGCTCTCGATGAGAAAAAGGCCAAGGAATCGCTGGAAAAGATCCGGAAAAATCAGTTTTCTCTGGAAGATATGCTGGATCAGTTTGAACAGGTCAAAAAAATGGGGTCCTTGAAAGATGTCATGAACAAGCTGCCGGGAATGGGTGGCAAAATTGACATCGATCAAGTTGATGATCGTGCGGTGGATCGTAGCCTAGCCATTATCCGTTCCATGACTTTGCGTGAGCGTCGTAATCACAACCTGCTCAACGCCAGCCGGCGCAAGCGGATTGCTGCCGGATCCGGCACCACCGTGCAGGAGGTCAACCGGCTTGTCCGCCGGTTTGAGGAAACACAAAAAATGATGAAAAGATTCAGTGGTATGTCCGGAAAGATGGGGAAAAAAGGTATGCGCCCAAGTGGCGGTGGTTTTCCATTCTGACTAGATATAAATCAATAAAAATTTTGGAGGAATAAAATGGCAGTTAAAATCAGACTCAAAAGAATTGGTGCGAAAAAAGCTCCTTATTACCGCGTGGTGGTTGCCGACTCCCGATCGCCTCGGGACGGACGTTTTATCGAGGAAATCGGTACGTACAGCCCGTTAAGCAATCCATCCGAATTTAAAATCAACACGGAAGCCGCCCGCAAATGGATTGCCAACGGCGCGCAGCCGACCGATACGGTCAGGGCGTTATTAAAAAAAGCTGGTGTTTTTGAGTGAGCCGGGAAGATAGCAGCCTGAAAGATCTATTAATGACCGTGGTGAAGCCCTTGGTCAGCGACCCGTCGGCTATAACCATCAAACAGATCAATCAAGGGCACACGATCGTCCTTGAACTCAGCGTCGCACCCGAAGACATGGGCAAGGTTATCGGCAAACAAGGTCGACGTGCCCAAGCCATTCGTTCGGTTGTCAAAGCCAGAGGAACTCGGCTCGGCAAACGTGTTGTTGTGGATATTGTCTGAACGGGGGAGCATTTCATTGAGTAGGCAAAAACAGCTCCGACCGATTTTAATCATTGGCAGGATTGGTCGTGCTCATGCCTTGTTTGGAGAGTTCCGAGTCAATCCGCTGACCGACGACATTAACCGTTTTATTGGTTTGCGGAACTGTTTGTTGCTTTCGCCCGACGAGCAGCGTTATCAGACCGTACAGGTGCTTTCGTCACGTATTGTGACAAATCAGGTCTATGTCCGGTTAAAAGGATTCGAAAGCCGCGAACTGGCTGAAAGTCTGCGTGGGCGTCTGCTGGCCGTTCATCGGGAACAAGCGGTCAAATTACCGCCGGATACTTGGTTTATTTGTGATTTGATCGGGTGCGATGTGTTTGACGCAAGCCGGGGGTATCTGGGCATCCTCACGGAGGTGGTGCAAAACCTGGCTCAGGATGTTTATACCATTACCCTTGAGGGACAAGCAGATCTATTGTTGCCGGCAAAAAAGGAATTTATCCAAAAAGTTGATCTGGAATCCAGACAGATCAATGTCAACCTGCCGGATGGCCTGTATGAAATCTATCGTTGAAGGAGCGGCTGGGATGCGGTTTTCTGTTTTAACACTATTTCCGGAAATAATCCGCCAAAATATTGACAGCAGCATAACCGGCCGGGCTTGGGAAAACGGGCTTTTCGACTTGGAGACCATACAAATCCGCGATTTCGCCGTCAACCGGTATGGCAAAGTCGATGACTATTGCTTCGGAGGCGGAACCGGTATGCTCATGATGGCCGAACCTATATATCAGGCTTGGCAAACCGCGGTCAACGGTTCCGATGAATGTCGTCGCCGAACCATTTTTTTGTCCCCCCGCGGCCACGTTTTCAATCAGGCAAAGGTCGCCGAACTTGTGGAATATGATCATTTGATTCTATTGTGTGGTCATTACGAGGGCGTCGACCAAAGAGTCATTGATGAAATAGTCGATGAAGAGCTTTCGATCGGCGACTATGTCCTGACGGGCGGGGAACTGGCTGCTTGCGTGGTGATCGATGCCACGCTGCGTCTGCTGCCGGGTGTTTTGCCTCATGAGGAAGCTCACATCCGTGAATCGCACACAAATGGCTTGCTGGAATATCCTCAATACACGCGTCCTGCCCAATGGCGTGGACGATCGGTTCCGGATGTGCTTTTGTCAGGTCACCAAGCCAACATCGAAAAATGGCAACGTCTGCAGTCTTTGTATCAAACTTTGCAGTTGCGCCCGGATCTGTTCAAGCAGTTGAAATTGACCGAAGATGAGTGGCAGGAGCTGATTTTAATGCACAAAACCGACGGGAAACCGGTTAACTATTGCCAAACCCGGGAGCTATTGCTATAATGCCACTTGCTGATTACGGATGGTCCGCTGCCAGTTGCGTGCATGAACATCCTTGAAGAAGGGAGGAACGCAATATGGACTTAGTTCAAGCTGTAGAAAAAGAACAGATGAGGAATGCTTATCCGGAAGTCGAAATCGGAGATTATGTCAAAGTTCACCTGAAGATCAAAGAAGGGAATCGTGAACGTATCCAGATTTTTGAGGGAACCGTCATTGCCCGCAGAGGCGGCGGTCTTTCGGAGACCATTACGATCCGCCGTTTGTCTTACGGAGTTGGTGTCGAACGCATTCTGCCGGTCCATTCACCGAGAATCAACAAGATCGAGATCGTACGCAAAGGTAAGGTTCGCAGAGCCAAGTTGTATTACCTGCGCGATCGTGTTGGCAAAGCGGCGAAAGTCAAGGAAAGACTGGTTAGTACGAAGAAATAACCAATCGATCCTAGATAAAATCAAACCAAGCATTGTGTCTCGCACAGTGCTTTTTCATTTCAAGACTTGACACGTTTCAAATACTTATTTTATTTTATGGCTTCTTTGGTTTATAATTAAGGTGTTGATGTCAGAGAAAGGAGGATGTTGTCTGGATATTAACTGGTTTCCCGGTCATATGGCCAAAACCCTTCGTGAATTAAAGGCTTATCTTAAAATGGTGGATCTGGTAATCGAAACCTGTGATGCGCGTATCCCGGAAAGCAGCCGCAACCCTGAACTGCAACAACTCCTCGGCAGCAAGCCACGCATTCTGGTTTTGAACAAAGCCGACTTGGCTGACCAAACGATCACAGGCGTTTGGATCGACTGGTACCGTCAGCAGGCTGTCACGGCGATCGCCTGCAACAGTTTGCACAAGACCGGCTTAAAGGAACTGGAAAAAGCCTGTCAGGATCTGATGCGGGAAAAAACCGAACGGCTGATGGCCAAAGGGCGGATCAATGTACCGATCCGAGGTATGGTTGTCGGCATTCCCAATACCGGAAAATCCACACTGATTAACGGGCTCTGTCGCCGTAAAACCGCCAAAACAGCGGACAGACCCGGCGTCACCCGACAAATCAGTTGGATGAAGACCAGCGGTCGACTGGAGCTGCTGGACTCGCCCGGAATCCTTTGGCCGCAATTGGGAGACCGACACACAAAACTTCTGCTGGCGGCCACCGGAGCCATCAAAGATGAATTGTTGCCGGTCGAAGATGTGGCTGTTGCTCTCATGGACCTTTTACTCAAACTGGTGCCTGATCTGGTTTGCCAACGTTATAAACTGAAGAAAGAGGATCTATCGGAACCTGTGGTGAAAATCTTGGCTCAGGCCGCCCGCATCCGGGGCTGTTTGTTACCGGGTGGAAGACTGGACACCTTGCGCTTTGCCGCGCTTTTTATAGATGAGTTGCGAGCCGGGAAAATCGGGCGCATTACTTTAGAACAACCGCCGGAAATCTGATTATGAATCGGCGAATGGAAAGGTCACCCAATGCCGACTGATAAAAGAACAAAAAGGAAAATATTGAAGTACGAAGAAATGCTAAGTTATGAGCGATTAGCGTGGGAGCAGGGTTTTCGTGTTATAGCCAGTATTGACGAGGCCGGCCGAGGACCTTTGGCCGGTCCGGTTGTGGCCGCCGCCTGTATTTTAAATCCCGACAAAAGAATCTTGGGACTCAATGATTCCAAAAAAATGACACCTTCCAGCCGAAAGCGCATCTATCAGCTTATCGTCGAAGATGCCGTCGATTGGCAGGTCGGCCAGATCGATCATGAAACAATTGATGAGATCAACATCCTTCAAGCTACCTGTGAAGCAATGCGGATGGCGGTTAATAAGCTTCGGGTGGAACCTCAACTGCTCCTGATCGATGTCGTCAAACTGGAAGGAGTCAACCAGCCGATTTGGCCGATTGTCCGGGGCGACGCCTTGTTGGTTTCCATCGCTGCGGCCTCCATCTTGGCCAAAGTGACGCGGGATCAAATCATGGAGGAATACGACCTGATTTATCCGGAGTATGGATTTGCTCAGCACAAAGGTTATGGTACTGCACGACATTGTGAAGCGTTAAAAAAATATGGTCCATGTCCCATTCATCGGAAAACCTTTATCCGGTCCATTTTGGGAACAGATTAAAGATATCAATATCGGATGGGAACGATCACCGGAAGCCAAAACATCATTAAAGGCCAAGCGGCGGAACAGGCGGCGGCTGATTATTTAATCAGCTTGGGCTATCGGATTTTGGCCAGAAATTATCGCGTCCATGGTTTGGGGGAACTGGATCTGATTGCTGCATTAGAAGGAGTTCTGACCGTAGTCGAAGTCAAGGCGCGACACCGAGCTGATTTATATGGCGGTCCTGAGGCTTCAATCACTCCGACAAAACTCCGGCGGATCCGAAAGACGACTTCGTTTTTTCTGCGAGAGAATCGATTAATGCATAAAGATGTTTGCATTCTTGCAATATTTGTTAAAATCGACCGACAGGGAAGACCAACAGAATTGTCGGTTATTCCGATAGAATGGCGTTAATTATGCGAAAATACGGTAATTTTGCACCTTGCCCCCTGAATATGACTGGTCTATAATGGGTCAGAACAAATGCAGTTAATGCAAGGAGGATTTTTTATGCCGTCATATTCAGCTCTTTCGCCAAGACAACGCGAACAGGAACTTCTGATTCTGAATGACCGATACCAAGGTTATCAAAAACAGAATCTTAAATTAAACATGACCCGTGGGAAACCTTGTCCGGAACAGCTGGATTTATCGGCCGGGTTGATGACCTGTTTGTCTGAACATGACTATAAAGCCTCCGATGGAACCGATATTCGTAATTATGGCGGTATTGGCGGTCTGCCGGAAGCACGCCGGCTTTTTGCGGATATTCTTGGAACCACGATCGAACATGTAACCGTTTCCGGTAATTCCAGTCTCAACCTTATGTACGACACTTTGGTCAAAGCCTTGCTCTTCCCGTTGCCGGGGACCGAATTACCTTGGTCAAAGCAAGGACAGCTCAAATTTATCTGTCCGACTCCCGGTTATGACCGTCATTTTTTTGTCACGCAAAACCTTGGCTTTGAGCTGATTCCGGTTCCGATGACCGATGAGGGGCCGGACATGGATCAAGTGGAAAGCTTGGTGGCCTTCGATCCGGCAATCAAAGGACTATGGCTGATTCCGATTTACAGCAATCCACAGGGAATTACCTGCTCGGAAAAGACTTGTGAACGGTTGGCATCCATGCATACGGCGGCACCTGATTTTCGAATTTTTTGGGACTGTGCTTATGTGGTTCATCACCTTGATCCCCATGATGCGAAAACTCTTCCGGACATGATTGAACTTTGCGATCGAGCCGGAAATCCCGACCGCGTATTGGAATTTACCTCCACCTCTAAAATCACCTGGGCCGGCGCCGGGATTGCCTGTATGGCCAGCAGTTTGGCCAATCTGGCATTTGTCCACAAGCATACGTCGATCCAGACCATCGGGCCGGACAAGGTCAATCAACTTCGCCATTGCCGTTTTCTCAAAGATCGGGCGGGAATTGAGACTCTGATGGCGGAGCACGCCAAAATTCTTCGGCCAAAGTTTGATTTGGTTCATCAAATTCTGGAAAAAGAAATCGCCGATACCGGAGTGTGTCATTGGAAAAAGCCCAAGGGCGGTTATTTTATCAGTCTGTCGGTTTATCCCGGCACAGCCAAGGAGGTGGTTCGCATGGCCGGGGCCTGTGGCGTTGAGCTGACGCCTGCCGGCAATCCCTTTCCGCTGGGACTGGATCCTGATGACAGCAATATCCGGCTGGCGCCGTCTTTCCCCCCCTTAGATGAGCTTCGGCCGGCAATGGAAGTATTGGGTACTTGCATTAAAATTGCCGCGCTGGAAAAAATGCGAGGTTGAAAATGAAGGAATTCTATGAGAGCCCCTTGATCAGCCGCTATGCCAGCCAAGCCATGCTGCGCCTGTTTTCACCGGATCGTAAATTTCAAACTTGGCGGCGTCTCTGGATCGCCTTGGCCGAGGCGGAACAAGAGCTTGGTTTGCCCATAACCGATGAACAGATCACTGAACTTCGCAGTCATGCCGAAACCATCAATTATTCAGTCGCAGATGCGCAAGAGGCGGTCGTTCGGCATGATGTCATGGCCCATGTCCACGCTTATGGCGAACAATGTCCCAAAGCAAAAGGGATCATTCATCTGGGAGCGACTTCCTGCTATGTCGGCGACAATACCGATCTGATTTTGATGGCTGAAGGCCTTCGGCTGATTCGCGACCGCCTGTTGGCTGTTATTCGTGATCTGGCCTCTTTTGCCGATCGGTACAAATCGCTGCCTACACTGGGCTTTACCCACTTTCAGCCGGCACAGCCGGTGACGGTGGGGAAACGGGCGACACTCTGGCTGCATGATCTCGTGATGGATCTGGAAGATCTTGACTACGTACTGGACAGTCTGGCGTTTTTGGGCAGCAAAGGGACAACCGGCACCCAAGCAAGTTTTCTGAGCCTGTTCGATGGCGATCATCAAAAAGTATTGCAATTGGACCAAATCATTGCTCGGAAAATGGGCTTTTCAAAAATTTATCCGGTCTCCGGACAGACCTATTCACGCAAGGTTGACAGCCGGGTTCTGGCTGTTATTTCCGGTATTGCTCAATCTGCTCACAAATTCAGCAATGATATCCGTTTGCTGCAACATTTGAAAGAAGTGGAAGAACCTTTTGAAAAGAGCCAGATTGGCTCCTCTGCCATGGCATACAAACGCAATCCCATGCGCAGCGAGCGTATTGCGTCACTGGCCCGATATGTCATGACAGCCTCGCTCAATCCGGTGTTGACCGCCTCCGGACAATGGTTTGAACGCACTTTGGACGATTCGGCCAACAAACGTATTTCGATACCGGAATCTTTTCTGGCAATCGATGCTATTCTGATTCTCATGAAAAATATCAGCAGCGGCCTGATCGTATATCCGGAGGTTATTCAGCGCC
>JAAYNF010000109.1 GCA_012520975.1 Clostridiaceae bacterium
CATTTTCAGAAGTTGTCGATGAGCTACTACCAGGACAAACAAACCGGCCAGCTGATGTCGCGTGTCATCAATGACACGTCTACGTTCGAGAATCTGATCGCCCACGCCATCCCGGATCTGGCGACCAATATCCTGACACTGGCGGGTGTGCTGGTGATTCTGCTGACGATCAATCCGCTGCTGGCGCTGTTGGTTTGCGCGCCGATCCCGTTCATCGCCCTGCTGTCGGTCGTGCTGCGGCGCATTCGGCGCAGCTTCTCGCTGGGGCAAAAAAAGATCGCCGAACTGAACGCCCTGCTTCAGGATAATTTTTCGGGCATGAAAGAGATCCAGGTCTTTAACAAACAGGAATACGAGACTGCCCGGGTGGCCGAGAAGTCGACCGAGCATTCCTCGGCGCTGATCAAGGCCCTTTTCTACTCGGGCATCCTCAACCCGTCGGTTGGCTTCATCTCGTCGCTCGGCACCGTGATCGTCCTCATTGCCGGGCCGCTGCTGGCGTTGCAAACCGGTCTGAAAATCGCTGATGTCGTCGCTTTTCTGCTCTACCTGAATCTGTTCTACGCGCCGATCGCCACGCTGACCCGCGTCGCCGAAGATATGCAGCAGGCCTTGGCCGGTGCGGAACGGGTTTTCGAGGTTCTGGACACCCAGCCGGACATCCAGGACGCGCCGAACGCTCGCGCCGTCGGCCGCCTCTCGGGCACCGTGCAGTTCGAGCGGGTCAATTTTGCGTACAGAGACGGCCAGCCGGTGCTTCGTGAAATCAGCTTCAAGATTGAAGCCGGCCGGATGCTGGCACTTGTCGGGCCGACCGGCGTCGGCAAGACAACGCTTTCTGCTTTAATCGCGCGTTTCTATGACCCGCAGGACGGCCGCATCCTGATCGACGGCATCGACATCCGCGAATTGACCTTGGAGAGCCTGCGCAACCAGTTGAGTTTGGTACTGCAGGATGTTTTCCTGTTTAACGGGACCATCGCCGAAAATATTGCCTATGGCTGTGACGACGCCAGCCGAGAGGATATCGCGAGAGCCGCGGGAGTCGCCTGTATCGCCGAATACATTGAAGGACTGCCGGAAGGCTATGATACGGTCATCGGCGAGCGCGGCGTCCGCCTGAGCGGCGGGCAGAAGCAGCGCATTTCGATTGCCCGCGCAATCCTGCGCGATTCGCCGATCCTGATTCTCGACGAGGCGACCGCATCCGTCGACACGGAAACCGAAACCGAAATCCAAGAGGCCATTAGCAAAATCGCCGGCACGCGAACCTTGATTGTGATTGCGCATCGCCTGTCGACAGTCCGGAGGGCGGATCAGATCCTGGTTCTGGACGAAGGCCGTATTGCCGAGCAGGGGCGCCACGACGAGTTGATCGCACGTCATGGACTCTATGCCAAGCTTTGCCGGGAACAGATTCTGTAAAAGGAAGTAAGAAGATCTCGATGGAATTGTGTTCTGCCGAGAGATTTAATGAATGACAAGGAAAAAATATTTGGTAATCAATTCGGGAGATTCCTGCATTTTATTTTCCACCCACCAACGAACTGTCTCAACAAAGGTCGCGGCTATGTGGTTCACCAGAAAGTTCCTCGGCAATTCCGCCGGTATACGGATTTCAAAGGTTTCTAGTTGACTTTCAATCAAGTCAACCAGACCTACCTTGAAATATCTCAGGAACAGGTCGTTGTTCTGACTGGAAAGCAAATCAAGTATGTGGTTGTCGTTTCTGCTTAAGTGCTGGAACAAATGCAAAAAAACCGAATCCGGAGCGTCACAGTCAAAAATATGCCGATGTGTATGGCCGTGCTCTTTGGTTGAATCAAAAATATGACAGAATAGTTCCTCGCATAATTCCTTCAAGAGATAATCCTTGGTCTCGAAATGAGAATAGAACGTAGCCCTGCCTATGTCAGCATGTTCGATAATTTCTCCCACCGTGATTTGTGAAAAATTCTTCTTTGATAATAGTTCCGAAAATGCAGCAAAGATCGCTTCTCTGCTTTTTCTCCGTCGTCTGTCCATATTATTTCTCCATACAAATTCTCAAAAATGTTCAGTAGTGTACAAACGCAGCCAACTATATGTTGTCTTGCTCGCCTGGCACAATTATATTTTTATTGAACAATATGTTCAGTAACGAACTTATCGTACAATCATATTTGCCGCAAGTCAACATGGAGGGCTTATGAAAACAGAAAAGAATATTTTAATTGCATTTTTACTGAATCTTTCTTTCTCCATTTTTGAGTTTATTGGAGGAGCCATCACAGGTAGTGTGGCGATTGTTTCCGATGCAGTGCATGATATCGGTGACGCGGCAAGCATTGGCGTCTCCTATTTTCTGGAGAAGAAGAGCAAAAAACAGCCGGATGAAATGTATACCTATGGGTACGCCCGCTATTCCGTTCTGGGCAGCGTGATTACAACGGTGATTCTGCTGTTTGGCTCCGTGATGGTCATTTATAGTGCGGTCCGGCGTATCTTTAACCCCGTAGAAATCAATTACAATGAGATGATCGTTTTTGCCGTCGTAGGTGTTGTACTGAATTTCCTAGCGGCGTATGTGACCCGTGAAGGAGATTCCATGAACCAGAAAGCAGTCAATCTTCATATGCTGGAGGATGTACTGGGATGGATCGTGGTTCTGATCGGCGCAGTGGTTATGCGTTTCACCGATTTTTCCATTCTCGACCCCATCATGTCCATTGGTGTGGCCTTGTTCATTCTGGTCAATTCCGTGAAAAATCTAAAGGAAGTTTTGGATCTGTTTTTGGAAAAAATCCCGAACGGAATCTCCGTCGAAGAAATCCGGGAGCATATTTCCGAAATCGAGGGTGTCGTGAATGTTCATCACATCCACATCCGAAGCATGGACGGTCAATGCAATTACGCCACCATGCACATCGTTACCGACGAGGACGCCCACATCATCAAGAAGCGTGTTCGTGAGAATTTGCAGGAACATGGAATCGTCCACACAACTCTGGAATTGGAGGGAACGGCTGAGGAATGTCACGAAGAATATTGTCATGTGGAACATAAAAATGATGATTGCCCGCGACTTGCTTCCGGAATGAGAACCCATTAAAATAAAGGTAAAAAGGGGAGAGAGTTGATTCCTGTGTCTAATCAGCAGAGCCTTTATATCTTGTGGACAAATGCTGATCTTTTAACCGCAAAGCATATGGTTATGATGTATGCCACCAACGCTAGGATGAGAGGCTGGTGGGAGGAAGTAACCGTAATTATTTGGGGGGCTGCTGCCAAACTGGTTGCGGAAGACGAGGACATACAAAGCTATATTGAAAGGGCACAGAGTGCCGGAGTTCAATTTTCCGCCTGTATAGCTTGTGCGCGAAATTTGGGTGTCGTTGAAGAGTTGACCGCTCTTAATATAGAAGTTAAGGCCTGGGGAGAACCGTTGACTGAATTGCTTAAAAAGGATGCCAAGCTGCTGACGGTTTAGCAGCTTATAATTCCATTGTGCGGTATCACAAGTGAGCATATGCAACAATTAGAATAAAGGTGACGATACGATGAACAAGGATAACCTGCAGGTCATTTTCAAGAAATACATCGATAACTTTGAGCTTATCAATAGCGACAAACACAATGAAATATATAAGTGGGAAATTGCGCAGCAGTTCCAAGATTTTGATGTGGAAGCGGAAGATTTTGCAGAGATGCTGAATCGCATATGCAAGGCATCCGACAATCTGATTGATAGCTCGCAGCGCCCTTTTTCTGCCTTGGTCGAGTATTCACGAAAAGAAAAAGAAG
>JAAYNF010000110.1 GCA_012520975.1 Clostridiaceae bacterium
CCAGGCTTTCGTTTCCTGTTAAACTGTAAGTGGCTCAATGCTGTTCCTCCTTGTTTAGCATTTCCACTTACATTGTATGGGATGGCAACGAGCCTCTTTTATTTCACTTAATCTTACAACTCACCAATTTTCATTGGGTTTCATTATGGATTTGAATACACACTTTTCTTGCTCGGAGTCGGATTTTTGTTGATAATGACAACTATTTTACCAAAAGCAGGGAATGATAGGTTGTTTCTTTGTTAGAATTGCCGATAGCTACAAACGAAAGTCCCGGCTTCGTTTCATGAGGTTTTTCAAATTATCATGAATGTTTCTCGCTTTATTTTCATAACTTTCAGATTGCACAAACTTCCGAATCCACCGGATGATGCATCCCTAAAAAAACCGGAATGGCGTGACAAGCTGCTCCATCCCGGTTTTCTGTTTTCTGTTGTGGCAAAAAGCCTGTTATTGATTATTCAAAATGAACCACGATACCTTTTTCGCTGGATTCAAATGCCGCCTCCATCAGTTTGAGGACACGCAGGGCCTCTTCAGAGGTAACGAGCTGCTCCGCCGTGCCGTTGATGGTATCAACCAGGTTGCTGTAGAGTTCGTTATTATCAAAAACAGCCTCCGGCAGTTCGTATTCATTTGTTGAATCTTGATCACGGGGGGCCATGGTCTTGGTCAGGCCGGCGCCGGCCAGAATCGGCAAGGCATCTTTATCCTCCCAAGATTTCAGACGGACGATCTTGCCCTCGCATTGCCAGTTGTTGACAACCGCCGTGCCGTCTTTTCCGGCGACATACCAGATCGGCAGACTGATAAAGTGACAGGTGCCCACCTCTAGCGAGACCGTTAAACCGCTTTCAAAGGTTAAATGCATTTTGAACCCGTCGTCACACTCGTCATTGGTGATGTAGGTCAGATCACAGAAAATCTTTTTGACCTTCTCCGGGATCATGAACAGGATACGATCCAAGAGATGCACGCCCCAATCCAGCATCATACCGCCGCCGAATTCTTTCTTGCCGCGCCAATCGCCCGGAATGCCCCGCGAGCCTTGAATGCGACTCTCGACAGCAAAAACCGGTCCGACCAGCTGGTCTTCATAGATTTTCTTGACGATGCGGAAGTCGCGATCCCAACGGCGGTTTTGCCGAGGGTAAAAAATCTTGCCGGTTTCGGCGGCAACCGCCATGATGGCTTCCAGTTCCGCGCTGTTCGGGGTGACCGGTTTTTCACACAGAACATGTTTGCCGGCTCGCATCGCGGCAATGGCTTGGTCTTTGTGCAGATGGTTGGGCGTGGCGATCAAGACGACGTCGACCATTGGATCCTGAAGAATCGCGTCGTAATCGGCATAGACAAAATAGCCCTGCTCGGCGGCCCAGGCATTGCGGGCAGGATCGATATCGTAGACACCGGCCAGCTCAAGTTTTTTGCTGATATCGGTATCGATCGGTCCTGTGAGCATGGCTTTGAGGGATTCGTCCTTTTGGAAAACATCGCCCCAAACGGCAATACCGGTTCCGCTGGCAATGGCAATGGCATGTCCGCTTCCCATACCGCCACAGCCAAGAATCGCGACTCTTTTCTTCATAATAACTCACCTCGTATTTATATTTCATTTCTGATAAATCAGATTTATTTTAACAGGCTTTTCTTGGGATTACAATCAATTGCGCCATATCATTTTCGGAAATATGGCTCTCAAAAGGGGCCGTCTCTTTTGAGACAGCCCCTCTTGCGTTGCCTGAAACCAACTGTTCTGAATCAGTAGTGGCGTTTGAGTCCCAGCATCTGCCGGGCTTCTTCCGGAGTGGCAAGCTCCTTGTTGAATTCCTTGACAATGCGCTTGCTGCGCTCGACAAATTGCGCATTGGATTCCGCCAGAACACCCCTGTCATAAAGGACATTGTCTTCCATCCCAACGCGGAGATGACCGCCTAGGGCCAGCGTCGCGTACAGGATCGGCAAATGTCCTCTGCCGATGCCGAAGGCGCTCCATGTCGCGTCTGCCGGAAGCAGGCTCTTCATGAAAACAAGATTCTCAACGGTGGCTGCAATGCCGCCGGCGGCGCCCAGAACAAGGTTGAAATGCAGCGGCGCCTGCAGAAAGCCTTTTCTCAGATAGTACAGGGCGTTGTAGATCATGCCGACGTCAAACACTTCAATTTCCGGTTTAACTTCGTTTTCGATCAGAACTGTGCCCAGTTTCTCCAAAAAGCGCGGGCTGTTCTCAAAGACGCTGGTGTGCAGCCAGTTCATTGAGCCGCAGTCGTAGGATGCCATCTCCGGTTTGAGATCGATGACATGCTGCATGCGGTCTTCGTCCTCAAGCCCCAGCTGGCCTGAGGTTGTCAGGTTGAGGACGATGTCGCAATCGGTTGCGCGAATCAGTTCGACGGTTTCGACAAACTTGTTGTAATCCATGGAGGATTTGTCGTTGTCATCGCGGACATGGATATGCGCAACCGCCGCGCCGGCTTTCCAGCAGGCGTAGACATCGTCGGCAATCTCTTTGGGCTGGAGCGGCACCGCCGGGTTGTCCTTTTTGGAGGGCCAGGCACCGGTCGGAGCCACGGTCAGAATAACTTTGTTGGAAAAATCTGCCATATAAATTACTCTCTTTCTTTTAAAATTGGTCAGATACGTTCAAAGATCATTGCGGTACCCATGCCGCCGCCAATGCACAGCGTTGCCAATCCGTAGCGTGAACCCAGTCTCTTCATGCCAAAGAGCAAGGTTGTGGCAATGCGAGCGCCGGAAGCGCCGATGGGGTGACCGAGGGCAATTGCGCCACCGGACACATTGGTTTTGCTCAAATCCAAACCGAGGTCACGGACAACGGCGATGGACTGGGCGGCAAAGGCTTCGTTGGCCTCCACCAGATCAATGTCCTCGATGGTCAGGCCGGCCATTTTCAAAGCCGCGCGGCTCGCCGGAACCGGCCCGTAGCCCATGATCTTCGGATCGACACCAGCCGAACCGAAGCTGATAACCTTGGCCAACGGTTTGATGCCGAGCTGGTCGGCTTTTTCACGGGACATAACCACCAGCATGGCCGCTCCGTCGTTGATGCCCGAGGCATTGCCGGCGGTCACGGTGCCGCCGTCTTTTCTGAAGGCCGGCCGCAGTTTCGCCAGTTTTTCAGCGGTGGTACCGGCGCGCGGGAATTCGTCCTGAGCAAAAACAACCGGGTCGCCTTTGCGCTGGGGAATGGTCACCGGAACGATCTCTTCGGCAAAATAGCCGGCTTCAATGGCTGCGACCGCCCGGCGCTGGCTTTCGGCGGCAAATTCATCCTGTTCCTCGCGGGTGATTCCCCACTGTTCGGCGATATTTTCCGCCGTAATACCCATGTGATAATCATTGTAGATGTCCCACAATCCGTCGCTGATCATGGTGTCAACGAGTTGGTCATTGCCCATCCGATAGCCATACCGGGCTTTCTTTAAGGCATAGACGGCATTGCTCATGCTTTCGGATCCGCCGGCGAGAACGATATCCGATTCGCCGGTCATGATAACCTGCGCCGCCAGGCTGATCGCCCGGAGGCCGGATCCGCAAACCATATTGAGGGTCATGGCCGGAACTGTATCCGGAAGGCCGGCCTTGATGGCGACCTGTCTGGCTACATTCTGGCCGTGGGCGGCGGTCAGCACGGAACCCATGATGACCTGATCTATGGCATCCCCTTGGATGCCTGCTCGCTTAATGGCTTCTTCGGCAGCAATGGCGCCCAGATCAACAGCACCAAACGGTGTTAAAGACCCGCCAAAGTTGCCGATCGGCGTACGAGCCGCTGATGCGATAACAACTTCTCTCATTTTGTGCTCTCCTTGTGCCTGTCA
>JAAYNF010000111.1 GCA_012520975.1 Clostridiaceae bacterium
ATCACCTGATCCATCGTCATACCCTGTTTTTCCGCTCTTGCATAATATTCTTCGATCAGCTTGTTTTCGGCATTGTTGAGGAAAATTCGCAGGATGGTTTCTTCATCGGTGTTCACGTCGAAGGAATAGGTATCCGGATAAAGGTATCCTTGGAGCAGCCATTCGCGGCCTTCCACCAACTCAATTTCAGTGACAAATTTGTAATCGAGAAACATTTGCGGGTTGCGCACCATGCGGTCCAACACGGTCTCATCAAAATTAACTCCGGCCGCCCGCAAGCGATGCTTGACCTCTTGGTAGGTCAAGCCTTCCGGGAAGGTGACTTTGACCGAGCGTGGATTTTGCGAAAGCAAAAACATGATCTCATCATAACTCATATGGGGTGATACGTAGTGGGTACCGGCCACGTAGGTGCCGTCAAAGCCGTTGAATTTGGAAAGCAACGTAAAAAGAAATGTGTTCTCGATAATGCCTTTTTCCTTGAGGATTTCGGCGATTTCCTGAGTTGAGGACGCTCTGGGAATGATCAGCATGACTGCGCCCGGTGTGCTCTCGTCGATTAAGGGTGCGCCGGATTCGCGAGCATCCTGATATCGTTTTTCCAGCATATCAAAGCGGTCGCTCTGAGACATAACATAAGACATTCCGAAGTAGAACCCTGCAGTCGTACCGCCGAGAATCAAGAAAATCACCAGCACAGTAATCAATGTGCGAATTATTTTTTTGGAAACCATAACCGGTCCTCCGGGTTTGGATTAGCCATCAGCTTTTTTTGATCGCAGTTTGATCCTCTGGTCGGCATCTAGAATTCGTTTGCGCAGACGTATGTTGTGCGGTGTGATCTCGATCAGCTCATCATCGGCAACAAATTCCAGATGCTGTTCCAAACTCATGATGACCGGCGGGGACAGTCTGAGCGCATCGTCCGACCCGGCTGCCCGTATGTTGGTCACATGTTTCCGCTTGCATACGTTAATGACGATGTCTTCATTTTTGGGACTGCTGCCGACCACCATGCCCGCATAAACCGGCGTACCCGGCCCGATAAACAAGGTGCCGCGTTCCTGGGCATTATATAAGCCGTAAGTCACAGCTTCGCCGCTCTCCCAAGCCACCAAAACACCGTGATTGCGCGTTTCAATCTCGCCCATCCACGGCTCAAATCCGCTAATAACGCTGTTCATTATACCATTGCCCCTTGTGTCGGTCAAAAACTCCGAACGATAGCCGATCAGGCCGCGGGAAGGGATGCGAAACTCCATCCGCACGTAGCCTTTTTCCGGCGGCAGCATATTAATCAGCGTTGCTCGTCTGCCGCCAAGTTTTTCGATGACGGCGCCGACGTACTCCTCCGGCACATCAATCCACAACAATTCAACCGGTTCCATTTTCTGTCCGTCAATCTCCCTGACGATGACTTTTGGTTTGGAAACTTGGAATTCATAACCTTCCCGGCGCATCGTTTCAATCAAGATCGACAGGTGCAATTCGCCACGCCCTTTGACGACAAATGCTTCGGTTGTATCGGTCTCCTCCAACCGCATGGAAACATTGGTTTCCATTTCGCGAAACAGGCGATCCCGTAAATGTCGGGAAGTGACAAACCTCCCCTCCCGACCGGCAAAAGGGCTGTCGTTGACGCTGAAGGTCATGGCGATCGTCGGCTCATCAATACTGACAAAGGGCAGCGGGTCGGCAAAACCTTGGGCACAGATGGTGTCGCCGATGTTAATATCCGGTATTCCGGCAACACAAACAATTTCGCCAACGCTGGCGCTTTGTATTTCGGTTCGCTCCAATCCTGCAAAACGAAACAGTTTGACCACCTTGGCGTTTTGCCGGGAATGATCATCGTAACCGCATACCGTAACCGGCTGGGTTTGTGAAAGCGTACCTCGCTCAATGCGGCCGATTGCTACCCGGCCGATGTAATTATCATGATCGATGTTGGATACCAGCAATTGCAGCGGCTTTTCCGGCTCCCCGGTCGGACAAGGAATATAATCGCGGATCGTTTCAAGCAGCGGCCTGATTGTAGCGGACGCGTGCTCGAGTTCATCAAGCGACAGGGGGTGTTGAAGGGACGTATATCCGTGGCGCGCCGAGGCGTAAATGATAGGAAAATCCAATTGGTCATCATTGGCCCCCAATTCGATAAAGAGCTCCAACACCATATCGACAACCTCAACCGGCCGCGCATCCGGCCGATCGATCTTGTTGATGACCACAATCGGTTTCAAATTCATCTCCAAGGCTTTGCGCAGAACAAAGCGCGTTTGCGGCATGGGTCCGTCATAAGCGTCGACCACCAACAGAACACCATCAACCATTTTTAGAACCCGTTCAACTTCGCCGCCAAAGTCCGCGTGTCCCGGAGTATCCACGATATTGATACGCAAATCATCGAACACGACCGCCGTGTTTTTAGCCAAAATGGTTATTCCTCGTTCTCGCTCCAGCGTATTGGAATCCATCACTTGCTCGATGAGCTGCTCGTTTTCGCGAAAAATACCGCTTTGTCGAAGCATGGCATCAACCAATGTGGTTTTTCCATGGTCCACATGGGCAATGATCGCAATATTACGTAAATTTTCGATTTTGTGGGTCACGCGCTGTAAGTTCCTTCCCTCGCGGCATCATTACCGCCGACAGTCATGATTTGTTTTTTTCCTTGGGTCGCAGGATAAACCAAATCGGCGTACCGTTAAAGCCATAGTTTTTGCGAAACTGGTTTTCCAGATAGCGTTCATAGGAAAAATGCATCAGTTTACGGTCATTGATGAATAAGACAAATTGCGGCGGGTGAATGCCGACCTGTGTGGCATAATATATTTTCAGATGCCGCCCTTTATCCTGAGGTGTCGGCACCATGGCCACGGCCTCCGAAATCAGGTCGTTGAGCATCCCGGTTGATAAACGTCGGCCGGCCTGGCCGTATATCTCGTTAACGACGGTAAAGATCCTGTTGACCCGTTGGCCGGTCAGGGCCGAGATAAACAGAATCGGAGCATACTGCATGAATGGGAAACGAGCCCTGATCCGCCGGCTGAAATCTTCCAGTGTTCCGGTTGCTTTTTCGATCAGATCCCATTTGTTAACAACCAGCGCCGAAGCCTTGCCTGCATTGTGGGCATATCCGGCCACCTTGGTATCCTGTTCGGTAACACCTTCGGTTGCATCGATCAAAATCAAGCACACGTCCGCCCGTTCGACCGCTGCCAGTGCGCGAATCATGCTGTATTTTTCCACACTGCTGTCGATTCGGCTTTTTTTGCGCAGCCCGGCGGTGTCAATGAATGTATACTGGCCATATTCATTGTCCAGATCCGAATCAACGGCATCCCGGGTGGTGCCGGCTATCGTTGAGACAATGGCTCGTTCTTCGCCGAGAAGTTTGTTAACCAAGGAAGATTTTCCGGCGTTGGGTTTGCCGATGACAGCCACGCGAATGCGTTCATGTTCCTGATCGGGATCTTCCTCCGGCGGGAAATGACCACAAACCTCATCCAACAACTCTCCCACGCCCAAACGATGAATCGACGAAATGGCAAAGACCTCACCCAGACCGAGATTATAAAACTCAAACGCGTCCGGCGGTGTTTCGCCGATCTGATCCGCCTTATTAACCGCCACAACCACGGGTTTCCCCGATTTGCGCAGAATATCGGCAATTTCCTGATCGTCGGCCGTCAAACCGGCCTTCAAGTCAACCAGAAAAATGATCACGTCGGCGGTGTCAATGGCGATCTCCGCCTGCTCACGCATGGCTTTTAGCATAACATCTTCCGTGGTCGGTTCAATCCCCCCCGTATCAATAACGGAAAATACCCGGCCGCGCCACTCACATTCGGCATAAATCCGGTCGCGGGTTACGCCCGGGAAGTCATCAACAATTGAAATGCGCTCACCCGCCAAGTAATTGAACAGGGTGGATTTCCCGACATTGGGACGGCCTACCACAGCCACAATAGGTTTACTCATCGTGGGCCCTCCTTTCGGCCAACCAATCCAGTGCGCCCAGCAATCCAGCGGCATCCGCCGAACAAACCAAGACAGGCAGTCCAAGTCCTTGAGACAAATCCGTCAACGTCACATCGTCGAGAAGTATTTGCTCTCCTGCTTTGAGCAGGCAATCGGGCAGAAGCACGGCGGATCCGGCCTTTTTCCGCACCGGCCAATGCTGCAAAATCAAACTCAACTGCTCTTGAATATCCCGGCCGGCCAGCAGGCCGGCAACGGTAATGCTTTCCCCCAAAAAACAATTGACAACAGGCACCAGCTGCACATCCAAATCAAATCGGTCGGAGAGCCTCTTGATCCATGGCTCAAGAAGCGGCTCGGCGGCTTTCCCGGTCACAAGCAGAACCGTTCGGATCGGCTTTCGGTCGTTGTCTGAACTTTCCGGCCAGACCGTCATGGCCGGTGTTTGGGCGGCGATCGGGTCGGCTTTCAGACCGGCAGCCAGCTCCTGCAGCAGAAGGGATGCCATTCCGACACCGTTCTCCAGTTGCGGAAAATCTTCATAGTGCGCGACGTCCGGCAAAGGATAGCCGGCCTTCAGATAAATCTCGTCGGCTGCATAGATCAGCCGTGTACCGCGCTGTTCCAGCATATTTTGCTGCCGCAGGGCAATTTGCCTCAAAAGGGTCTCGGCATCCTCCCGCTCCATTCCGCGCAGGGCAAAAAGACCATTGGCTTTTCGATATCGCGTCAGACCAACCGGAACAATGGCAATACTTTGTACTGCCGGGCCCAAGTCGATCAAATCATCGAGCGTGCGATCCAGGGCCGGCCCATCATTAAGATCAGGACAAAGAACAATTTGGACATTCATGGCCAACTCTTCCGCGGCTAGGCGCCTCATGCGCGTCATGATTTCGCCGGCACGGGGATTGCGCATCATCTTGATACGAAGTATCGGATCCGTAGTGTGAACCGAAAGATTGACCGGAGCCAGGCCATAGCCGATCAAGCGCTCAAATTCGGCATCATCGATGTTGGTCAAGGTGACATAATTTCCGGTCAAAAAGGACAGACGCAGGTCATCATCTTTGAAATAAAGGGATGGCCGCAATCCCGGGGGAAGCTGGTCGATAAAACAAAAAACACAGTGATTGTCACAGCCGGTATATTCACTCATGACGGGATTGGCAAAATCCAGGCCGATATCTTCATCCTGGTCTTTTTCAATATCGAATTCAAAGAGACCCGACTCCGCTTTGTCAATTGTCAGCAGCAATTTGTTTGCCAGCTGGCGCAGGCGGTAATCGAAAACGTCGACAACAGGCCGCCCGTCCAGCGCAAGAAGCCGGTCGCCCGGGGCAAGGCCAAGTTCTTCGGCGATACTGCCTGCCGCTACTTGACTGATCAGATGGCCTGTTTGCTCCGTCATGTTTCACCCGTTCATAGAAAAAGCAGCGAGTGTGCCAATTTCATTCTCGCTGCATCGTAGAATCTTGTCCGATTGGCCGATCCGCCGAAAGGCCGATCAGTCCTCTTCCATTTTGACAATTTCTTTGCCACCGTAGTACCCGCAGGTCTTACAAACCTTATGCGGTATTTTTTTTGTATGGCATTGCGGGCAGTCGACTAAGTTTGGTACGCTCAACTTCCAGTTCGACCTGGCACGGCCGGTTCTGGCTTTCGACCATTTTCGCTTAGGGGTTGCCATTTCCAAAACACCTCCATGATGTCTGTAGCACCGATCGCCGCTACAGCAATATTTTTATCTGACCGAATGGGGAAAGCCCGCTATGATGATCAGCAGCACACCTGCAGTCCTGTTCATTCAGGTCGATTCCGCAGTGCGGGCAAAGCCCCCGGCAGGATTCTTGGCAGACCAGTCGGCCGGGCAAAACCGGTAACACGCTATCCCGTATTGCCTGACTGATATCCACGTGGCCACCGCTGTAGCTGTATCCGGGTTCGTCATCGGCGGCGGTTTCTCCTGCCGGCAAATAACGTTCAGAAACCGCAAGATTCAGCGATCGCCGCACCGGCCGCAAGCATCGTGCGCACTCACCTTCGTAAGTGAGCGCAACCTGTCCTTCCAGAACCAAAACACCGTCTTCCGTATTCTGCAGCCTGCCGCGAAACAAAAGCGGCCGGACCAGATGATAACCCAAAGAGGACAAGTCAAAGTCTTCCGGTTGGCTTTCGATCTCGATCGCCTGCCAAGCACCCGTGCTTTGTGATATGGTTTTGATATCAATCAGCATGGTTCCCCTCCACAGACGCGAATAGTATTATC
>JAAYNF010000112.1 GCA_012520975.1 Clostridiaceae bacterium
GTGATCTCAAGGGTAAGCAGATTATCATCCTGACGCCGCCAATAACTCTCAATCAGCCCCATCGCCGACTTGAGCGAAGCTTTGGCATAGTAAAGTCTGCCGTTAATCTCGGGTTTGATCAGGAAATGCTTGAAGCCGGGTGCCTCTTCAAGGGGGTTGATGCCGCACATATTACGGTACATCCATTCGACAATTGAGCCATAGGCATAGTGGTTGAGAGAGTTCATGCCGGTGCCGGAAATTTTGCCGTCCGGCAGGATGGAATCCCAACGTTCCCAAATCGTCGTAGCGCCCATGATGACCTCGTACAGCCAGCCGGGATAATCTTCCTGAAAAAAGACCCGGTAGGCGCTTTCGCTGTCGCCGTTGTCAGAGAGCGCACGACACAGAATGGGTGTCCCGATAAAGCCGGTTTGCAGATGCATGTTGCTTTTTTTAAAAAGAGCTCCGAGATCATTCAAAACCCGTTGTCGCACAGCCGGATCAACCAGATCGAAATGAAGGGCGACCACATGGGCGGTTTGGGTGGGGATGGTCGAGCGCCCATTTTTGCTGAAATATTCATCCTGAATGGCCTGTTTGATTTCTTCGGACAGCCCTGCATAGAGCTTGGCGTCTTCTGATTTTCCAAGCACGGCCGCCGCCTTGGCCAAAATGTTGGTTGACAAGCGGTAATAGGCCGACGCCAGCAGCCCGTTGTCGGTTCCTCCCGTGGGCCGGCCTTCGACCGGGCCGTCCAAAGCCAGCCAATCGCCAAAATGGAAACCGATTGTCCATAGGCGACGACCGCCTGATCGGGCATCCTGCTTGCGAATCCAGTCCACCCACGCCTTCATGCTTGCATATTGGCGGCGGAGAATGGTTTTATCGCCGAAGTGCAGGTAAACGTTCCAAGGAACAACCGTGGCGCAATCACTCCAAGCGCAGGCTCCACCGCCGACAAAACTGCTTTCGGTTGGTTTGTGCCTGCTGAACGTCGGCACAACACTGGCTACCATGCCGTCGGAAAACTTTTGCTCTTGCCAGACATCGTGCATAAATTTGACATAAAAGGCATAGGTGTCCATGTTGAAGCTGGCGGTTCCGCTAAAAACCTGGGCATCCCCGGTCCAGCCCATACGCTCGTCACGCTGCGGGCAGTCGGTGGGTACATCCAGAAAATTGCCCTTTTGTCCCCAGAGAGCATTGAGAAATAAGCGATTAACCAAAGGATCCGAGGTTTCAATGTGCCCTGTGGTTTCCAGATCGGAGTAAACGACGCAGCCGGTAAAGTCATCCAACCGAATGGGATGGCTGAAACCCTCCAGCTTCGCGTAGCGAAATCCGTAGAAGGTCGTTGATGGCTCGATAATGCGCTCCGATCCATCGGAAATATAGACGTATTCAGCTTTGGCATTGCGAAGGTTGTCCCGATAAAAATTGTTGTCCTGCATGACTTCGCCGTGCTGAATCCGGATACGCCTTCCTTGGGGTTCATGAATTCGAATCCTGAGCCAACCCACCATATTTTGTCCCATGTCCAGAACCCATTCGCCTGCCGGTGTATGAATCAGCTCCACCGGCTTGATGGTCTCCTTAACCAGAACCGGCAAAGACAGTCGGTCGGTCACCGGGCCCAAACCGTCCGGCACAAACTCACGCGTCCCGTCCCATTCGGAATCATCAAAATCAGCATCCGACCAGCCGTTGATTTCCAGGTTGGCGTCATAAACCTCGCCATCGTAGATACTGTCCGCGACGATCGGCGATGGATGGCACTTCCAGCCGGTGTCGGAAATCACAACAACTTCTTTTCCGTCCGCCAGTGTAGCTCTGATTTCAAGCAGCAGCGCAAAATCATTGACATAGGGTGTGTTTAAATCACCAAAGGTTCCAAAAGGCCCCTTGGCCCATCCGTTGGCCAATTTTACGCCAACCGCATTTTGCCCCTTCCGCAATGCTTCGGTTACATCGTAAGTCTGGTATTGCACCCAGGCATCAAAGCTGTTGCAGTACGGTGTCAGTCGTTCATCACCGATACGTTGACCGTTGATCTCAAGTTCATATAGGCCAAGTCCGGTCACATATGCTCGGGCCGAAACGACCTCATGGTCAAATTCAAAGGCTTTACGCAGATAGGGATGTCGGTTTTTATCTTCCCAATCCGGAGTAATCCACAACGCCTGCCAAGGCTCATTGCGCTTTCCGGTTTCAAACCAGTTGACCGCCGACACTGCCGTGTCTCCCTGATCTCCCCAAACCTGAACCGTCCAGAAATATCGCCTGCGCGGTTCCAGCTTGATCGGCAGAGCCGTGGCCCGGCTGCTCAGTTCGGATGAGCGACCGCTGTCATAAAGAATACTTCCCATCTTCGGATCGGCGGCCACGAGAACCCGTGCCGCCTGTTGTTTTTGTGAATTGGTTTCCTCAACAATCCAAGATACCGTTGCTTGGTCCATTCCGAATCCAAGCGGCTGGTACATACGATTGGTTTTGCAAGATACAATCCTCATCTTCTTTCCCCACCCCCGCCAGAACCATCGATTCAACAAGATCTATTATAGCAGTTGTTGCGGCGTCACCTTTGTTATTTTTCCTTTCCTGGTGTATCCTTGTTTTCATAAACAGTCGGTAGCGCCCGTGGGTGGTATGCGCGCAACAAGGAGCACCGTATTATGTTGGGAGTTATTGTCAACACCATCGCCGTCATTGTCGGCAGCCTGCTTGGCTTGATCTTTCATAAAGCCGTTCCGGAACGAATCGTCAAAGCCGTTATGGTTGGGATCGGCCTGTGCACCGTTTATATCGGGATCTCCGGTATGCTTAAAGGTGAAAACACCTTGATTCTGATCATTTCGTTGGTTATCGGCGCCATCATCGGTACGTTGCTGGATATCGATGGTGCAATTAACCGGGTCGGGGACAGCTTGACCCGACGACTCGGCAAAAAGGGCAAAACCTCCTCTCTGACCGAAGGCTTTGTCACCGCCAGCCTTTTGTTTTGCATCGGTGCCATGACCATCGTTGGTTCCCTTAATTCCGGTCTGACCGGAGATCACGAGATGATTTTCACCAAATCACTCCTGGATCTGATCTCGGCCATCATGCTGTCAGCCAGTCTGGGCATCGGCGTTTTGTTCTCCGCTGCCTTCGTTTTTGTCTTCCAAGGAGCAATCGTTATGCTGGCCACGACCTTGCAACCGTTTTTAATCAGTCATGCCATCGCCGAACTGACCTGTGTCGGATCAGTGATTATTCTGGCTTTAGGTCTTAATATTCTTGGCATCACCCGCATAAAAGTGGCGAACTATCTTCCGGCAATTATTGTCGCGCCGATTCTGGCCCAATTTATCTGATTTCGCCAACAGAGATCGTACGGGAAGGCCTGCTTGCGCCAAATTAAGCGTCCGTCATTCTGTGTAATTTCACCTGTTTCAGGATCCGGCATGCTATAATAACAATTATATTGAGTAAACAACAAAATATATGCGTTACAGGAGGGCTTGGCATGAAACAGTTTGATCTGGTTGTCATCGGTGCCGGTGCCGGCGTATTGGTGGTCGAGGCGGCACTTGAGCAAGGCCTTCGCTGCGCATTAATTGAAAAGGCCAAGTTTGGCGG
Organism: Clostridiaceae bacterium; assembly: GCA_012520975.1. Taxonomy (GTDB): domain Bacteria; phylum Bacillota; class Clostridia; order Saccharofermentanales; family UBA5734; genus UBA8949. Next base: position 3,601 of record JAAYNF010000112.1, read on the forward strand.
CACATGCCTGACCAAAGGCTGCATCCCCTCTAAAATGCTGGTTTTGCCGGCCGATATGATTCGTGAAGCAGCCGCCGCCAAGCGCATAGGGCTGGATTTCTCCGAACCCGAAATCGATTGGGACCTCATCGGCACCCGCATGTGGAAGCAAATCAACAGGAGCCGAGCCTTAGAGAAAAATCTGGAAAAAATTCCTGAATTAACCTTGTATAAGGGTACAGCAACCTTTACCGGCCCCTCGGTGTTAAGGGTTCAGCTGGAAGATGGTTCCTGGTCGGATGAATTGACCGGCAAGAAAATTTTGATCGCCGCCGGCGCCAGAACGTTCATTCCTCCGGTCAGTGGACTGGAAGACGCCGGCTACGTCACTGCCGAGACTTTTTTCGGCGACAAGTTTCCCTCCCGCCCTTGGCAGAGTCTGGCCATCATCGGCGGCGGTGCAATCGGGTCGGAATTCGCCCACATCTTTTCGGCATTTGGCACCAAGGTCTCGATTGTTGAAATGCGCGACCTCTTGATGACGACCGAGGAGGAAGAAGTCAGTGTTTTTGCCGAGAAGCAATTCCGCGCAAACGGGATCGATGTTTTCACTTCAACTACCATCCTGTCGGTAGACACCGTTCCCGGCGGTAAGGCTTTGAGATTACGAGATACGGCGGGCAAGGAACAAACCCTGACGGTTAAAGAGATTTTTATTGCATCCGGTGTCCGATCAAATGCCGACCTGCTCGGGCTAGACAAAGCCGGCATCAAGGTTGACGGACGGGGCTGGATCATCACCAACGAGTACCTCGAAACCTCACAATCCAATATCTGGGCACTGGGCGACATCAATGGAAAATATCAGTTCCGCCACACGGCAAATTTCGAGGCCGAGACCTTGATTCGCAACTGGTTTTCGGCCGATCGTACTCCAAAAGCCATGTCCTACTCCACTGTACCTTGGGCAATATTCACTTCGCCGCAAATCGCCCATGTCGGTCTGACCGAACGGGAAATTAAACGCAGCGGCCAGAAGTACTGGGTCGGGTATAACCATTATTCCCAGGTTACCGGCGGCGTCGCCATGGGCTATTCCAGAGGCGAAGAAGACGATGGGTTTATTAAGATCATCGTCGGTGAAGAACATAAAATACTAGGGGTGCATATTGTTGGGCCGCATGCCGCCATTTTATTGCAACCCTTTGTCTATATGATGAATTCCGGCCAAAAATGCCCGGACAACATCAGGAAGACCCCGGCCAAACTGGCCGATCGTCTGCGCGGGCTGCGGA
>JAAYNF010000113.1 GCA_012520975.1 Clostridiaceae bacterium
AAACTCTATCAAGGAATTAGTTTATTATTATGGAGAATATTATTTTTTCTTTTCAAACGGTTTTCCCGCTTCTGGCATATATGCTGGTCGGACTTCTTGTGAAGCGTACCAAAATCGCAAACGAACACGCCCTATCTCAGATGAATAATATTGTTTTCAAAATTTTGCTCCCGATGTCTATTTTTCGCAATATCGTGACGGCGGACATGAGCGGCGTCAATATGGGGCCGGTTTTAATCTATGCCGTTGTTGCGGTTTTTATTATTTTTCTGCTGGCGTGGGCTGTTTTCGCTCGATGGGAGACCGATCCGAAAAAGAAAAGCGTTATGATACAAAATGCTTTTAGAAGCAATTTTGTACTTTTCGGGTTGCCTCTTACGCAGATGATACTCGGTGGCAAAGGAAGCGGTGTAACGGAGATTTTGATTGCCGTTGTCGTGCCTTTTTTCAATGTCCTGGCTGTTTTTATCCTGCAGTACTACAACGAAAGTAAAATGAATTTCAAGAGTCTTATCATAGGCATGCTCACAAATCCTTTGATCGTTTCTTCCTTGATAGCGCTTCTTTATAAATTTACTTTGAAGTCAATACCGGTATTTTTAGAGACCACCGTAAACGGTCTTGCAAGCGCGGCAACACCTTTGGCGCTCATTGTTCTGGGATCCAGATTTGAGTTCAAAGAAAGTGTCCGATATAAAAAATATCTTGTTGCAGGTGTTTTGTCGCGTCTGATCATTGTTCCTGTCATTTTCCTGGGTGGAGCGATTCTTCTGGGTTTCAGGGGCGAGACCCTGATAGCTTATATTGCGGTAAGCGCGAGCCCTGTTGCTGTTGCATCGTACGCAATGTCACAGGGCGCAAATGCGGATTATAAGCTTGCCGGACAGTTATTGGTGTATAATTCGGTTTTCTGTTCCGTGAGTTTGTTTTTTATTATCTACCTGCTAAGAAGTTTCCAATTTATTTAGTTTTTGTAAGTACATCCAATTACACGCTACAAAGGCCTAAGCGGAAAAATATTATCGAGAAAGCTGGAATCTACCTATGACTTTTCAAGAAAGCCGGAATCCGCCTACGACTTTACTCACAGCCGGAATCATCTTCCTTGTACTGTTGGTTCTGGCAATATTTTTTTTCATCATGTACGGCAAAACAAAAAAGACGCTGTTTTTGGCATTTGGAATCATTTCTATTGTGCTGATTGCTGTTGTGGTTGTGTACGGTCTTGCTGCTGTTCTGCTGCTCAATGCGATAGAATAATACTGTCAAATCAGCTCTGAAACCTGCTTGCCACGCTCTTTCCGATCTTGTATATTGATGGTATTAGATTTACATTAGAGGAGGATTGGACGTGGATTTTCTAACTGATTTGGGTCCGTTTATTTTGGCTGTTATCGCGGTAATCATCAATGGCATTCCTCAGCTTCTCTACGCCGAGGCACGCGGCTTCGCCTTGAAACCGGCGGGCTTCGCCTATTTGGTCGGTGCCTTCGGCAACCTGTTCACCGGCTCGGTGACCCCGATCTCGTCCCAAGCCGAGACCATCACCGTTGCCAGCGTCAAGAAAGATCTGCGCAACAACGTCAGCTCGATCCTGCTGGCGGCTGTTCTGATGGTCCTGCTTGCGGCATTCGGCGGCGTGAACAAGATTGCTGACTTTGCCGGAGCTGCGATCATCTCCGGCATGATGAGCGGTGTCGGCCTGATCCTCGCCGGCGTTTCTTGGGATATGTTCGGCCAAGAGAAGCGGACGACCGCAATTTCGATTGTCTCGGCGATCGCCGCCTATGCGATCTTCCAACAAAGCGCCAACAAGGTGGTCTGGACGATCTTCATCTCGGTCGTGGTTTCCACCGCCGACTTTCTCTTCTTGCAGAAAAGGCGGGTCAAGCTCGCCGATGTCATTGAGGAAGGCCGTGAACAGCTGCAGATGAGCAACGAATGGCGCTTCTGGAAAAAAGAGTACTGGAGCGATTTCAAACTGATCAAGCCGGCGTTCAATCTTTCGGTTGTCTACGGTGCGCTCAGCCTGGTCATGTTGAATATCGGCGCGAACATTTCTTTCGGCGGGATCACCGCCAGCATCGCCAACACGACCCAAAACTACGACCACCTGTCCATGATCAACGCCCTGGCCGACTTCCCCAGCGCCCTCTTCGGCGGCCCGCCGATCGAGGCGATCATCTCCGGCACCGCCGGGGCGCCTTGGCCGGTTCTTTGCGGTATTGTCTTCATGTTTGCGATGGGCATTCTCTTGCTCCTCGGGCTCATCGGTCGGCTGGGCAAGTACCTGCCCGCGCAGAGCATTGCCGGTTTTCTGCTGGTCATCGGATTTGCCCTGACCTTCGTGCCCAACCTCAGCGCGGTGGCCGGATCGGACCAGCCGGTATGCGGCTACGTCGCCCTCGGCGTCACTGCCTGGTCGAAAAACCCTTTCCTCGGCATGGTCGTCGGAGTGCTCGTGCGCTACCTCGGTTCCTACATCGGACTGATCTAGGCGGCAGCACGGGAGGAGGCACAGGATATGAAAACAACATGGCCTGATTTCTGGCGTGTGCAGCTGGGGCCGGATCTGGCGATAGACTTGCCGCGGCTCGACATCGGCAAGGGCTTTCAGATCTATTCGTTTGATATGACCGGCGAAGCAGAATGGAACCGGGCGGCGGCGGCTGAGCTGCAAAAAAGACTGGCCGGATACGATTTCTACTCGTTTGTTACGGTGCAGACCAAATCATCCGGTCTGGCCCAAGCCATCTCCGGAACACACAAGAGCTACCTCGAATTGCGCAAAAACCACAAGGGCTTCATGAAAGAGCCAAAGCACATCACGGTCAAGTCGATCACGACCGAAGAGCTGCAAACCCTTTGGATCGGCAAGGAGAAGTACGGGCAATTTCAAGGCAAGAAACTCTGTTTTATTGATGATGTGGTCTCAACCGGCGGTACCATCGAGGCCGTGCTGGCAATGGCCCGCAAGGTCGGTTTCGAGATCTCGGTGATCGCCTGTGTTCTCACCGAAGGCGAGCGGCGGATGCATTACAAGGGTATCCCCCTGGTCTGCCTCGACCATATCCCGTTGCCGGGATTCAGCACGGGTCCGGAGGAAGGGACAGAGTAAAAGCAAGAATATCATACGCTTTAAGTGTCCATACACATGTCGGTGCTACGTCATCCGCTATTTCCTGTTCATTTCGGTCCAGTCTCCGCCCGGCTCAAACGCGCTTCTGGAGCCCAGCGTATCCCCGGAATAGTTCGTGTACGCCCTGTCATACGCCACCGACACCTCGACCTCTGTGCCGTCCGGCCGCATATAAGTGTTTACTCCCCGAACGGCTTCGGAATAACTGTCGGACATTCGGCTCTCCGCCGCCATTCTTGATTGATAGGCAGAGCGCCTTGCGGCATCGGAAGCGTTTGTTCTGTTCCACCACGCCCGGTTGTATGAATCAAACGCAGCCTGCTGCGTGGCGTGTATCTGCTGCCAGGTTTGAAATTGCCGATTCATCTCATCAAGACGCTGTTGTGTATGTCGGGAAATGTCCTGTAATATCTGCGACTGCATATTGCACATCTTCTCGCGTATACCATTATCTAGCCGGAAAGTCAAGCA
>JAAYNF010000014.1 GCA_012520975.1 Clostridiaceae bacterium
CCCGCCGCTCTGAAAATAGCTCCGCAAACTCCGCCGCCTATTTGCAATTCAGTGTTGGCGGCATTGACGATGGCATCAACTTTCATTTTTGTTATATCCTGACGAACCATGGTAAACGGCATGATCACTCACCTTCCACTCATCTTTTGCATCAACTTTCCCTTTAATTGTATCTCTATTTTCCCTGAACGAAAATCTCCTATGTGATAGAATAACCTTAGCAGTCCAGCGAATAACATTTGAATGCGATTCAATTGAAAGAATTGCCTGACCTATCCCAATTAAACCAATAATCGAGAGGAAAAGGAAATGGCTAAATACGAAAGAATATTTTCCGGTAATTTCAACGACTTTCTCAACAATCTGCATCGAGATATCACTCAAGGCAGTGCCACAGCCACTTATGAGGATGGTAGCGACTTCAGCGCCGGTCAGGTGAAAATGGCGGTTCGTGTCTATGAACGCTACAGCATGATCGGCAAGAATCGAGTCAGCATGAACATCAGTGTTCTTGATGATGGCCAAAACCTGCATGTTTCCGCGATCACATCCGGCGGAAGCCAAGCGATGTTCTTTAAAATCAACACTTTGGGTGAAGGTAGTTTCCTTGATCTATGCATTAAGTCGATCGAGCGATATACTTCGCGATCATGATTGAGGTTACGCCGTTTTTAACAACCGGCTCTTTTGGACCACGCGTTTTGTGTAAGTAACTGTAACGGGCTTTTACGAGATGCGGTTTGATGAACTCGGTCAGATCATGGAGAAAATCAATGAAATCCATATCTGCAATTAGGATCTGCTTGAACAATATAATGACAGAACAATCGCCAACGCTTTTTATGTTTTATATTGTTTAATGTTGTTTTATTGATTTGTAGATTAGGGGCAAAGGGATGTTTATCATCAGTACGGATTGCTGTGCGATCTGCTCCCATTCGAGTGGACAAAGAGGTAAACACCGGAAGAGGAAGATCAACAAAAACGGTGTCAAAGAAATAGGTGGAAAGCAGCAATTTACGCAGCCTTCTATTGCTTTGACGATACTAATCTATATATTTGTTCCTGTATGCCACTGTTATTAACCCTAGATACATATCATACACAATATAATCCATGCTAGTCTGGGGTAAAGTAATCTCCAAAATACAGTCCGCAAAATGGGAAAGATCGGGAATGTTTGGGGGCGATATAGATATGATTTTCGCATTATTGTCCTTTGCAATTTGCATCAGGCGATATACACTTTGCGGTTGTTTAGCATCGGTAAACGCTGTAAATAACACGCTGTTGCCATCTATATTTTTATAATCAACACTGTTAGGCTTATTGGAATCTATTAAGTAAGCTTTTTTCTTTGCCAATATAACAAAATTGTTCAGAAAACAAAGTCTCGCGGACTCGGATACGATATTTCCATATAAAAAAAGTTTGCTCGCAACATGAAGAAAATCTAAAATATTATTAATAATGTCCGCGTTATAATTCTTTTCAAGAGAATCAATAATGTCCCTCATGTAATCAAAAAATAAATCCCAGTGATCCCGCATCTTACTGCTAAGTTGGTACGGCACAGGGCGATACGAGAATCTGTATTCGCTCAGTTCGTTGGCGACATTGCTTCGAAATTCGGGGAAACTATTACATCCAAACTTCTTGACTAACCGGCTGATTGTGGAAGGCGCGGTATAGCATAAATCTGCAAGTTCGGCAATTGTGGAATAAGGAATTTTATCCAAATTATCTATAATCAGCCCAGCAACCGAATAAAGTGTATTATTGTCTTTATTGTTGTAATAAAAAGACATTAACGAATAAAGTGTAGGCAACGCCATAACAGTTTTTCTCCTGTGTGAATCACATTATGGTGATATGGAAACGGCGACAGTGTGACAATTTTGTCACTACGAGCAATGCGTAGCAAGCCAAAACATACGTAAAAAAACAGGATGCTCCACTGCAATTCGCAATGACCAAGGGAAAAATTAACCTTAACCCTATTGAGCTGATCCTAACTAATATTCTAATTGTTTTTTATACCATTGTAAATGTTAAAGTAGAGACTACTGCGCAGGAAAAATCGGGAGTTTGACAGTTAATTATTAATCTCCGAAAAAGAAATCAGGTTAATTCAGGCCTTTGGGCCTTTTTTCATGTCAAACTTTCCATTTATATATTGCGTTCATTTACGTTCAGTATTATAATGTAGTCATTCTAAACGCCGGAGGTCTTGAAGATGAGGCTCAATGTTTCTTCCAGTAAAAATCGGAAGTTTTATCGTATTATTGACACGGTTCCGAAGGTTGGTGGCGGACAGAAAACCGTGCTCATTGAGAACCTTGGCTCGGATCTGACGCTTAAAGAGATGTTTCCGGACCGGGATCCTCTCGATGTTGCCAATGAACGTCTCGCCGAGCTGAAGCAAGAGCAAGCAGCACAGGAATATGTCTTGTTGCCGGAACTTAGCAGCTCGAAACGTATACCTCTGGGCAAGAAGGTAGCCTTCAAGGGCGGTTATCTCTTCCTCGCTAAGCTCTATTCAAAACTGGGCTTGCAAACTCTCTGTAGGAAGATCTCCGAGGAATACAAGTTTAGCTTTGACCTTAGTGAGATTCTTTCGACCCTTATCTATACCCGGATTCTGGACCCCGGCTCCAAGCGTTCTTCCTTTGAGGTAGCGCAGAGCTACTTGGAGCAGCCAAGATTCGAACTACATGACGTTTATCGTGCCTTGGAAGTACTGGCTAAGGAAAATGACCGTATCCAAGAGTGGGTGTACAAGCAGAGCAAGAAGCTTGTGAAACGAAATGACAAGATTCTCTATTATGATTGCACCAATTACTTCTTCGAGATTGAGGAAGCCGACGGCATCCGCCAGTACGGTTACAGCAAGGACCACAAGCCTAACCCTCTGGTTCAGATGGGGCTGTTCTTAGACGGTTCCGGCTTTCCCTTGACCTTCTCCCTTACTCCGGGAAACACCAATGAGCAGACCACGCTACGGGCTTTGGAGAAGAAAATTCTGAAAGATTTTGAACTGTCAAAGTTTATTGTTTGCACCGATGCGGGGCTCTCATCTACGGAGAACAGGCTGTTCAATGACAGAGGCGAGCGGGCTTTCATTACGACCCAATCGTTGAAAAAGCTTAAGGACTACCTCAAAGAATGGGCCTTGGATACGGAAGGCTGGGAACTTCCGGGAAGCCGGAAGAAGTATTCCCTCAAAGCCATGAACGAAGACGAGCCCGAGGAGCTGGATAGAGTATATTACAAGAGCCGCTGGGTGAACGAAGACGGGCTTGAGCAAAAACTTGTTGTAAGCTTTTCGCTCAAATACAAAAACTACTTACGTAGTCTACGGGAGGGGCAGATTGTCCGTGCAGAAAAGAAGCTGAAAAAGCCTTCCAGTCTGAAACAGAAACGTACAAACGATCCTGCCCGTTTCATTAAGGACTATCCTGTAACCGAGGAGGGCGAGCTCGCACTCACCACACACTACGAATTGGACGAAGAAGCCATTCTGGAAGAATCACGTTTCGACGGCTTCTATGCGGTCTGCACCAATCTTGATGCCCCAGCCAAGGAAATCCTCAAGATTAACAAACAGCGCTGGCAGATAGAAGCAGCTTTCCGAACACTCAAGTCTGAATTCAAGGCCAGACCTGTTTA
>JAAYNF010000114.1 GCA_012520975.1 Clostridiaceae bacterium
CCAGGCTTTCGTTTCCTGTTAAACTGTAAGTGGCTCAATGCTGTTCCTCCTTGTTTAGCATTTCCACTTACATTGTATGGGATGGCAACGAGCCTCTTTTATTTCACTTAATCTTACAACTCACCAAGTTTTTGCCGACCGTGATTGCTCCAAAGCCGATATGTGTGATAATATAAACGGGTTCGAATACCTGCTGCGGCACGTGTTCCGATCGGAAGGGAAAAACGTTGTGGGTGGCAAAAAAGTGCCTTTAAAAAAGCAATGGAAAGGTCTTCTTTCTTTTTACAGTGGCCACCTCGGATATCTAGTCGGGGCGGTCATCTTTTCGATTCTATCGGCCATCATGTCCCTATTGCTGCCGCTTGTCTTCAGTTTTGTTATCGATTCGGTCCTTGGAGACAAAAAACCGGCGCTGCCTCGGTCCATTCTCAGGCTGCTGGAAAATCTGGGTGGTCATTCTTGGTTATTGGAGAACCTTTGGGTCGCCGGCCTTGTTATCATTGTCATCACCTTGATTGACGGATTGCTGATTTTTACCTACGGGCGCTGGATCAGCATCTTTGCGGAAAATGGCACCCGGCGAATGCGTAAAGCGCTGTACAGCCATATCCAGAACCTGACATACTCTTACCATGCGCAAGCCGAAACAGGCGATCTGATCCAGCGTTGCACTTCAGATATCGAGCTGATCAATAAATTTATCAACAGCCAGCTTCTTGAAATTCTTCGCTCCTTAACCTTAATCACCTTTGCGGTCTCGATCATGTTCAGCATTAACCGCCGGATGGCACTGATCGGCATCGCCGTCACGCCGATCGTTTTTTTTACAGCCGTTGTCTATTTTCGCAAAGAGCGAGATGCTTTTCAAAAATGGGATGAATCCGAAGGCGCATTGTCCGCGACACTGCAGGAAAACCTGACCGGCATCCGGGTGGTTAAGGCATTCGCCCGACAGGCTTTCGAACAGCAGAAATTTCACGAAAAAAACAGTGAGCTTCGCCGTCATGGTTGGAAAACATTTCAGGTCATCGCCAATTTTTGGATGTTTTCCGATTTTATCTGTCTGACGCAAATCGCCACCGTAACCATCATCGGTACATTGTCGGTTATTCGTGGCAATTTAACCTTAGGACAGCTGGTTGTCTTCATTTCCTACACCGAAATGCTGCTTTATCCCTTGCGCGGTCTGGCCCGTATCATTGGCAGTGCCGGACGAATGCAAATTTCCAACAGCCGGTTGCAGGAGATCCTGGAAGAACAAACCGAACCGGAAGAACCCGAGCTGGCCGATCCTGTTTTGCTGGGAGGCATCACTTTTTCCGATGTCAGCTTCCGCTATCAGGAGAACCAGCGGAATGTCCTCAAGAACATTTCTTTTCAAATCAATCCGGGGGAAACCATCGGCATATTGGGACCGACAGGATCGGGAAAGTCCACGCTCCTGCACCTTTTGCAACGACTTTACGAACCATCTTCCGGACAGATTTTGCTAGATGGGGCCGATATCCGTACGATACAACGCGGCAGTGTACGCAGGCAGGTCGGGTTGATTTTGCAGGAACCCTTTGTTTTCTCGCGCAGCGTCTTCGAAAATATTCGGCTGCCCCGCCCGCAGGCCGCGTCTGAAGAGGTGTACGACGCAGCCCGCACCGCGGTCTTGCATGACGATGTCTTGACATTTGAAAAAGGCTATGACACCTTGGTCGGCGAGCGGGGCGTTACATTGTCCGGTGGCCAAAAGCAACGCCTGACCATTGCCCGAACACTGATTCGCGAATGTCCGATCCTTATTTTCGATGACTCCCTGAGCGCGGTAGACACAAGAACCGACCAACAGATCAGAAGTGAGCTGTTGGCACGTCGTAGCCAAGCCACTACTTTGATTGTCTCCCATCGAATCGCGACCTTGGCCAATGCCGACCGGATTCTGGTTTTGGAAAACGGCCGGATCACAGCTGAGGGAACACATGAAGAACTGATTCAGGAACCCGGCTTGTATCAGCGTGTGTTTGTGATCCAAAGCAGTCTGGAGGATGAGATTCGGGGAGGTGAGTCCACGTGAGTCACCCTGTTGAGCAGGAATTTATCGATAAAATCGATTTTGGCATCTGGAAACGGTTTTTCAAACACATCTCGGTTTTCAAGGGCGAATTGATAATCCTGTTCGGCTTCATGATCGGTCTGGCAATATTGGAAAACATCACGCCTCTTTTGGCGCGATATGCCATCGATAATTTCATCAAAAATCGGTCAACCGACGGCATCACAATCTATGCTTTGATTTATCTGCTCATTATTATCCTGCAGGCGGTTGCCATCCGATTTTACCTTTATTATGCCGGCCGGATCGAGACCGGTCTCAATTTCGAAATCCGCAAGGCCGGTTTCCGGAATCTGCAAAATTTGTCATTCTCCTATTTTGACCGGACACCTGTTGGCTGGATCATGTCACGGATGGTTTCCGATACCAATCGCCTCAGCGAAGTGATGGCTTGGAGTTTGGTTGATATTGCTTGGGGGCTGACAACGATTATCGTCGTTATCATCACCATGTTTGTCATGGATATCCGTCTGGCATTGTTGGCCGTGGTCTTAATACCTGTCCTGATGGTGGTCAGTTTCTTTTTCCAGAAAAAGCTGCTGGCAGCCCATCGTCGCATCCGGCGGGTTAATTCCCGGCTGACAGGAGCATTCAACGAAGGAATCATGGGAGCCAGAACCAGCAAAACGCTGCGCAGAGAAACCGAAAACAACCGCGAGTTCGGAGAAATGGCCGACGGTTTGTATCGCGAATCGGTCAAAGCCAGTGTTTTCGCTGCTTTGTTTATGCCAATCGTCTCTTTGCTGGGCGCAACCGGCACAGCGTTGGTTCTGACCTTCGGCGGTCGCATGGTGGTGGGCGGTGTCTTGCTGACCGGCACATTGTATGCTTTTGTTCTTTACGTCATGAGGCTATGGGATCCAATCAAGCATGTCGCCCGTTTTATGACCGGCCTCCAGTCGGCTCAAGCCTCCGCCGAACGCGTAATGACCCTGCTTGCGGAGCAACCGGATATATTGGACAAGCCTGAGGTACTGGCAAGATATGGTCATACCGATGGCGAGGGTCAGGAACCGTGGCCGAAAATGCGGGGCGAGGTTGAGTTTCGCTCGGTCGGCTTCAGCTATGGTGGCGCAGAGATCATTCTCGATGATTTTAATCTGGTCGTGCCGGCGGGACAGGTTATTGCCTTGGTCGGCGAAACCGGCGCCGGCAAAAGCACTCTGGTTAATCTGGCCTGTCGTTTTTACGAACCAACGTCGGGGGAGATCTTGATTGACGGTGTCGACTATCGTGAACGTCCAATGATGTGGCTCTATGCCAATTTAGGTTATGTTCTGCAAACACCGCATCTTTTTTCCGGCAGCGTGGCTGATAATATTCGTTACGGCAATTTGGAAGCAACACAAGAACAGATCGAGCATGCCGCCCGCATGGTCAGCGCCCACGATTTCATTATCCGACTGGAAAATGGTTATGACACTCCGGTCGGCGAAGGCGGCAGCCTTCTGTCCACCGGCGAAAAGCAGCTGATTTCTTTTGCCAGAGCCATTTTGGCCAATCCACGGCTTTTCGTGCTTGACGAAGCCACTTCTTCGGTTGATACCGAGACCGAAGTACTGATCCAACAAGCCATTCAGACGGTCTTGAAAGGACGAACCGCCTTCATTATTGCTCACCGACTCTCGACAATTCGGCAGGCGGATCGCATTTTGGTCATTAGTGATGGTAGAATTGTCGAAGAAGGAACACATGCACAATTGATGAAGCTTGACGGCCAGTATCGGCAACTCTACCTTAACCAGTTCATTCAGGAATCAATTGATCAGGCGGCCGATTACTCTGGTCAATAAGGTGGGATGTTGTGTATCCGTGTATTACCGGATTAATTTTTGATCACATCACGGCAACGTTTATACACACAACAGCGTCGATCTATGTGCTATGATGTTGATGGGTCCTTTTCCGGGGCACTGTTCGCAACCGGGATGGATAACAGACTGATTTGGAGTGTGAGCAAATGGACACAGCGGAATTGGCGATCAATAAGCTGATCATCCTTTCCATTCTTGACAAAGTCCCGGGAATAACCATAAATCAATTAACAACATTATCCTTGGAGACATTGTATATGGATTATTTTGGTTTTGTTACTGCGTACGAAGAGCTGTGCCGTGATCGTATGATCGCTGAAGGTCTCCGCAAGAGTGAAGAAGTGCTTGATTCCACGGGCCGTCCGGTATCACGATGCGACCTGACTCCGGCCGGGTCGGCGGTTCTGGCCACTTTAGAAAACCGGATTCCCTTGCCGATTCGTTCTTATCTTGCCCAAGCATGCTTTGGCTGGAAAAAGGACAAGCGTCTGCAGAACACCATTTCCGCAACCAGTGATCCGGACGGCAATAACGGATATCTGGTCAAATTAAAGCAAAGCGACGGCATCAAGGATCTGATCGACCTGCGTTTAACCGTACCGGACAAAGAAATGGGAGAATTGATCTGTGAACGATGGCAACGTCAGCCGCAAACCGTTTATCTTAGCATACTGTCCCTGTTGACCGGCGAACTTGGTATCGGTAGCGGTGAACAACTGACCGATAGAACATTTGAGGATATAACCGCCGTTGACCCCGAGCCCGGGCAGGATAAATTTGCCGAAGATCCCAAACAGCAAACATTATTTGAAGAATAGGTGGTTGTAAATGAAGATCGGACAATTTTCGGATACGTTTCTACCGGTTGTTGACGGCGTCGGTCGTGTTGTCAGCAACTATGCAAAGTATCTTGCTCAACGTTGTGAAGCATGTTATGTGATCACACCCCTTCAATCCGGATTGTACAAGGGTGGCCTGCCCTACGATATCATTGATTTTTGCGGTTTTCCCGTTCCTCGTGCTCGTCAATATCATGCCGGGCTGCCCAGCATCGATATCCATTATCTAAGAAGAATTGCCCGCGCCAAAATGGACATTGTCCACGCGCACACCCCTTTTGTGGCCGGCCGCGAGGCCTATCGCAAGGCACGCAAAAAGGGACTGCCCACGGTCGCCACCTTTCATTCCAAGTACTATGATGACTTCTACCAGTTTTCAAAAAGCAACACACTGGCCACTGCCGGCAGCAATCTGGTCGCCGATTTTTTTTCCAAATTCGATCAGGTCTGGGCCGTCAGCAAGTCGACCGCCGATGTTTTGCGCGAGTACGGCTTTGATGGATCAATCGAAATCGTCGAAAACGGCACCGAACGCAAGACACCCGATCCTTCGGCGATCCAAGCCGCAACCGAACATTTTGGACTTAAAGAGAATCCCATTTTACTTTTTGTCGGCCAAATGAATTGGAAAAAAAATATTCGTCGTATTTTGGAGTCAGCTCAGGTACTGGCTCGCAAAAATTATGAATATCAACTTGTTTTGGCCGGCCAGGGGCCGTCGGAAAAGGAAATCCGGGAATTGGCCGAAACGCTGGATTTAAGGGAACAGGTTATCTTTACCGGGCACATCGCCGATGCCACCAAATTGGACGGTCTTTATGCACGAGCCGATCTTCTGGTCTTCCCTTCCCTTTATGACAACGCCCCCATGGTGGTGCGTGAAGCCGCCGCGTTGAACACGCCATCACTTCTTATTCGTGGATCCTCCGCCGCTGAAGTTGTTCAGGATGGGGAAAACGGCCTGTTGGCGGAGAACACCACCGAGGATGTCGCGGCCCGGATTGCCTGGGCTCTCGATCATTCCCGGCAGGTACAGGCTATCGGCCAAGAAGCCGGCAAGACAATCCCGAAATATTGGGATGTGGTCATCACCGAAGTACTGGCTCGATACGAAGAGCTGATTCGATTTAAGGCTCAAACAGCAAAAAAATGACTAAAGCAGCCACGTCTTCGTATAACTTAGACCTAGCTGCCTCATATTCTATTATCTTCGGTTTGGTTTAAATTTTTCGTCAGCGGATCAAATCCGGTATGTTGCGAATTTTTTCTCCGATCTCAAAGGCCATCTGGTCGACACGGGCAAGGTCTTCATCGGTCGGCAAACCTTTGATCAATAGCGGTTTCAAACGCTCCATCTTGAGATTGGCTGTCAGAGAATCAATGGTTTCGACCATTCTGGTGCCCCAGCCGTAAGAACCCATGACCCCCAAGAATCGCATCTTCGGCCGAAGGGCATTGGCGACCAGCGCCGCATACGCAATGTTGGGATGAGGGCCGCCAAGCACAGTTGGCGTTGCCATAACCACGGCGGCTGAATAGACCAAATCCGTGATGAAATAGCTGGTTTCAACGGTCAGGCTGTCCAACTCGCTACCCAGATCGCGACAGATAACCGACAGGCCCTGCTCGGATAATCGCACGGCCAAGCGTTCGACCATAACACGCGTGCTGTTATGCATGCTGACATAGGGGATGGAGACCAGTCTTTTCACGCCATCGCCCGTCCATCGCTCATAACTGTGTAAAATCAGATTTGGATCATACCAAACCGGTCCGTGAGACGGAGCAATCAGGCGTGGAGCCAATTCGCGAACACGAGCCGTATATCCGGCGATCTGTGCCCGGAATGGCATCATGATCTCGGCATAATACGTCTTGGCGGCAAAACGCTGATCGGCACTGGAGGTCGAGAAGGCCTTGCTGGTCGAATAATGTGAGCCAAACAGATCGCTGGAAAACAAAATATTGTCCTCTTCGAGATGGGCCATATAATTATCCGGCCAATGGGCAAAAGGAATCATCATAAAACGAAGTGTTTTACCGCCTAATTCCAGACGATCTCCTTCGCCGATCACGGTTATTTTTTCATCCGGAATATGCAGATGGGTAAGCATCAATTCGCGTACCTTGGCATTGGCGATGATTTGAGTCATGGGATATCGGCGTAATATCGCCTGGGCACCGCCTCCGTGGTCCTGTTCGGTGTGCAGGCTGACCAGATAGTCAATTCGCTTGATACCGGATTCCTCGAGATTACTTAAGAAAACCGGAACTTTCTCCGGATCAACAGAATCGATCAAGGCAATCTTGTCCTGCCCGATTATCAAATAGGAATTGTATGTCGTGCCAAACGGCGTCGGCATCAGACAGTCAAACAATTGACGATCCGGATGGACGGTGCCGACCTCATAAACATTATCAGAAAGCGCTAAAACTGGCATGGCGGTTTCTCCTTATGGATCCGGCCTGCCGCCTGGTTTTTCAAGCGACAGGCCGATTGGTGAAAGAATTGATTTCAGGTCGAATCACAGCTCGCTGAAATCTTCTTTGGGCGCGCCGCAAAGCGGGCAGACCCAGCTGTCCGGCAAATCATCGAAGCTCGTACCCGGCGAGACATTCGCGTCGGGATCACCAACAGCCGGATCGTAGACATACCCACACAGATTGCATACATAACTTTTCATGACAGTTGCCTCACTTTCCGATGGTCTTCTTTCAACCACCCTTGCAGATACTCTGACTCCGATTATAATCGAAGACATCATCAAGTTAAAAGGGAAATGTTACAAAAAAGGAAAATAATCCGCAATTATTAAACGGGCAACGTCATTGATCTGCCCAGCTTGGCCATTTTCTCCGAGTGTCGATACAGAACAAAGCGATGGCCAATGACCTGCACAACATCGGCTCCGACCGCCAAGGCCAGTTGATGGGCCAAATCAACCGGACGCATCTTCACGGTTTTTAAAATATTAACCTTTAACAACTCATGGGTGCTCAGCACATCGTCTAGGCTTTCAATGAGTTTGCAAGTTATCTCGCCTTTACCAACTTGAAACAAACATGGCAGATCATTGGCCTGTCCGCGCAACCAAGCTCTTTGCTTGCTGGTCATCGTTCGATCACCTCACTCGATGTATTCAAATGTCAGATCATGCAGGGCAACTAGGTCGCCTTCTTGCACACCGGCCTTTTCCAACGCATCAATAACACCTTTTCGTCGAATCAGGCGCTGGAAATATTGCAAGGATTCGTTATTCTCGAAATTGGTAGAATCCACCAAATTTTCAATCCATTTGCCGGTTACATGATAGATTTCCCCCTCCTTGACCAGATCAAACAATGCTTCTTCCTGATAGCGATAAACCGCCGTTTCTTTGACATCTTCAAGGAGAACAGGCTTGGGCAGCGTACGAACAACGCCGGCCACATACCGAATCAGCTCCGGAACACCCTCGTTAATCGGCGCGCAGATCAAAAACACCTTTAATCCAAGAGACTCCAGAGAGGCCTTCAGTTTTTCCAGCTGTTCCGGCTTGGCCAGATCAACCTTATTGAGGGCGATGACCTGCGGCCGGGCGGCCAGCCGAGAATCAAAGGAAGCCAGCTCATGATTGATCTTCTCATAATCATCAAGGGGATCGCGTCCGGAAAACCCGGATGCATCAATCATATGGATCAGCAGACGTGTTCGTTCGATATGGCGCAAAAAAGCATGACCCAGACCCTGGCCTCGATGTGCGCCTTCAATAAGCCCGGGGATATCGGCAAGAACAAAGCTGTAATCGTCCACGCTGACCACACCCAATTGAGGCTGCAGTGTTGTAAAAGGGTAGTCGGCAATTTTGGGGCGGGCCTCCGAAACAACAGCCAGCAAACTTGATTTGCCAACATTCGGAAATCCGATCAAGCCGACATCGGCCAGCAATTTCAATTCAATCTGCAGCGTATATTCTTCACCCGGCTCGCCGGCACGGGCAAATTTCGGAGCTTGGCGGACGCTGTTGACAAAACGGGTGTTGCCGGCGCCACCGCGGCCGCCTCGCGCAACAACAGCCTCCTGTCCTTCTTCAATTAAATCGGCCAATATTCGGCCGGTTTCGGCATCCTTGATCAGTGTGCCCACCGGAACCCGGATGCGAAGGTCATTGCCTTTGCGTCCGGCCATTTTCTTTCGGCCACCCTTGGTTCCATCTTCGGCTTTATATTTTCTTTTGTAGCGAAAATCTTGCAGGGTGCTGAGTCCTTCATCCGCATAAAACACGACATTGCCCCCACGGCCACCGTCGCCTCCATCCGGTCCGCCGGCCGGAACATAGCGGGCGGTATGAAATGAAACCATGCCGTTGCCTCCATTCCCTGCTTGGACGGCAATTTGGGCGCTGTCGATGAACATGAAAGACCTCCGTTATGTCGAAAAAGCCCAACCGGTTTTCACCGGCTGGACTCTCTGGTCATGTGGCTGGAAAAATTCATCCATTCTGGCATTCCGGTCGGTTAAGGTTAACAAGAACGCGCGGTTTTCCCGAATCACTCAAAGGGGTAGACACTGACCTGCTTCCTGCTTTTGCCCAACCGCTCGTATTTGACTTCTCCTTCGATCAGCGCAAACAAGGTATCGTCCGAGCCCCTGCCGACATTTTGCCCAGGATGAATTTTGGTGCCGCGTTGGCGAACCAGAATGTTGCCGGCCAGAACCGCCTGACCATCTCCACGTTTTGCGCCTAGACGCTTGGATGCTGATTCGCGGCCGTTACGGGAACTGCCGACACCTTTTTTATGTGCTAAAAGCTGTAAATTGACGAAAATCATGCTGATGCACCTCCCTCAAGCATAATTTGATTCGATAACAGTAACAAATTTCCTGCCATAACTATGTTCGATCTGGACGCAACCGATCGCCAAGGCATCGGTCAGGATTCGGGCTTTGGCATATTGATCCGGGTCCATGTCGTCGGGATCGATGGTCTGGATTTCGATCAGGCCATCGGCCAAGGTAAACGCCGGTTCGAGCCCTGCCAGATCCTGTAAACTTCCGATTATCGTCTGCGCAATAGCCGATATGCCTGCGCAAATGATGTCCGATCCTTCCGGCGCATAGCCGGCATGCCCCGACGCAACAAAGCGTCTGATATACCCGTTTGCGGAACGATACAACGTTACGGTAATCATGTCAAGTTTGATCAAGCAGTGATCTTGGTTATTCTGACACGGGTGTACGGTTGACGATGGCCCATTTTCCTGCGATAACCTTTTTTGGCCTTGTACTTGAAGACAATAATCTTCTTTTGTTTGCCTTGTTTGACAATTTCGCCTTCAACGACGGCGCCTTCAAGTTCAGGATTTCCGACTCTGAAACCCTTGTCGTCCGATACGGCCAATACTTGGTCGAATTGCAAAGATTCTCCGGCTTCGCCGGCAAGTTTTTCAACAAAAATCTCGTCGCCGACGGAAACTCGATATTGTTTTCCGCCGGTTGCTATGACGGCATACATATTTGCGTTACCTCCTGTAATCGGTCTCGCCGGTCCCAGGCATGCTGCAGCATTTCAAAGCCCGGACCAAGCGGTCGCCGAATCATGTTAACATCAGATGACCTGTATGTCAACGGGCAATAATCACCCGCCCGGCAGAATCGAAATCATAAAAGGACACAGCAGCACCGTCGACCAGGCAAGCCCTTGGAACAAGCCGCCCAACAGAGATTTGCCCGAGGCATTGAAAGCCGCCAATCCAAGACTGAACGACCACCAGCGTGCAAGCAACAGCCAGATGCCGGCCGGAAGACCGACCCAACCAACCATCGATACTCCGGCAATTGTCCATAAAATCACCGGCAGATAACCGATAACGGCCGCAGGCCCACGGCTTAGGCCAGGGGCTCCAACCAATCCTGCCGCCCAGCTGACCAGCACCAGAATCAGCATGGGCAGAAAATATTCAGGCCGCTCCAGCTTGACACCACTTGTCAGAATAACCCAACCAAACGCCAAGCCGATGGTTAGGATGATGAAAATCAGTCCGGTGAGATTCAAACGGGGCAGGCGGCGTGCGCTGTCCGATAAAGGACGAGTGAAAGGCACAGACAGACGGCGGTCGTTCCAAACGATCCAACCCCAGATTCCCGGCGCAATAAGGATGGCGGGGATCTGCCAAAGTCGCCATTGCCTCAAAAAAAAGGCAATGACCAATCCGATGGTCGCGGCCAAAATCAAGGCCGGCAGAAGGAGCACCAGATTTCGCCGACTCCCGTTATATTGATCTGGTTCAACCGCGGTCGACGTTAATCCCCCGCTTGCAGGCTCGGGGATTTTGTTGCGATTTTTCGCCAGCGCAAGGTTGATGGCCTGAGGCAAAGCCAGCAAAACAAGACCGGAAAGCAGCAGCCCAAACCAGCCAAGGACGCTCTGACTCGCAGCCCGGAAAAATTTTGCTTTCGGCGCATCGATCCGAGATGCGGAAAGATCGGCAAACCAACCGACGGTCGCCGAAAGCGAGCGCGGAGAATACCGTGAACACCTTGAAATAAGACCCGGGTAAAGGATCAGCCAAGTTTTGCCATCGGCGGACGCATACTGATTGGGAGCCAGAAAGCTGTTTTTCATGGGTGGAAATAAATCGGCATCTTCCCCGCTCAGCCACTCAAAAAACCGGCGGCTGCCAAAATCGGATCCTGCATCATCATTGTTGAGAACCACCGTTGTCCAATCAGGCGGCCACGCTATCGGCTCTAAATCGGTCAGCGCTTTCAAATTAGAGGGCGCCAGCAAAAAGATACCATCAATCTTTTTTATTTGCCGGGCCGCCCGCCAAGCCGCCTCATCCCCGGTATCAAAAGCCACCAGCCACAAATGATCCGACGGCTCAATGACAGCACGAATGTTTGAAATCATTTCCTGTTCCGATTCCGCCGGGACATCGATGATTGTTGTCCGGTAGCCCACAAAGCGCAGACCGGCGGTCAATGGGTAATAATGGTGGAAACTTTGCTCCGGCATATTCAGCAACAGGATCTGTCCGGCCGGTTGTTGATCAAAATCCCGATTGAGCGATAAATAGGCGCTTAGGGGTTGCAAAAGCAGGAGAACGGCCAAAATGATGCCTCCTGCGCTTAAAAACCATGGGAGCAATCTTTTGGATCTCATCAAGACCGCCGCTCCGGAGAAACATTTTCAATTGCGGTGGAAACGGCCTGTTTCCAAGCCTGCCGGCGCTGCGATCTTTCGTCGCCGGTCATGGTCGGCTCAAACAGACGATCTTTCACACGTATCCCCTCAATGGCAGCAGGCTGATCCAATATCCCGCTGGCCAATCCTGCCAGACAAGCCACCCCGAAAGCCGTGGTTTCGACCATGACCGGCCGGTCAACCGACACACCGCTGATATCCGCCTGAAATTGCATGAGCAGATCACTGACACTGGCTCCACCATCAACACGCAGAGCGGTTATTGGTCTGGCGGTGTCCATCTGCATGCACTCCAAAACGTCCAGACTCTGATGTGCGATGGACTCCAGCACAGCTCGCGCGATGTGCTCACGGCTGCTGCGGCCGGTCAAACCGGTTATGATTCCCCGCGCCTGCATATTCCAGTAAGGAGCACCCAAGCCGCTAAAGGCCGGGACAAAATGGACACCGTCCGTGTCGTCAACGGCTTCAGCCAATCGATCACATTCGGATGAGCGGGTGATCAGTCGCAAGTTATCCCGCAGCCACAATATCACCGACCCGGCTTGGAATACACTCCCTTCAAGGGCATACTCGATTCCCTTGCCCAGATCCCAAGCAACCGTTGTAATTAAATGATGATGGGAACGAATGATTTGACTGCCAGTATGCATTAGAATGAAGCATCCGGTTCCGTAAGTGTTTTTGGTCATGCCCGGCTCCAAGCAGGCCTGTCCAAAAAGTGCCGCCTGCTGGTCGCCGGCGATGCCGCAGATCGGCACATAACCGGGAAGTATTTCCGGATCTAGATATGCGGCAACCCCCGATGAGGGCAGGATTTCAGGCAAAATGGCGACCGGAATGCCAAAAGCGCGTAAAAGCTCATCATCCCACGTGCCGGTCCGGATATTGAAGAACATGGTTCGAGAAGCATTGCTGACATCGGTAACGTGACGTTGGCGACCGGACAGGTGCCAAATCAACCAAGTATCGATCGTGCCGGCCATCAGCTCGCCTCGTTCGGCGCGTTCGCGAACTCCGGGGATTTCGGCCAAAAGCCACATCAGTTTGGTGGCGGAAAAGTAAGCATCAACAACAAGGCCGGTCTTGTCGGCGATGAGTTTTTCCAGACCACATTGGATGATTTTCTCACAGATCGAAGCCGTTCGCCGACATTGCCAGACAATGGCCGGATAAACCGGTCGGCCGGTCAAACGATCCCAGAGAACAATGGTTTCACGTTGGTTGGTGATACCCACGGCGGCAATTTTCTTCGGCTGCGGCGCCTTGGCCACGGCATCTCGAAGAACGTCGATCTGGCATTTTAATATTTCCTCAGGATCCTGCTCCACCCAACCGGGCTGAGGAAAAGTAAGCGCGATGGCCTGCTGGGCTTTGCTCACCACCTGTCCAGCTTGGTCAAACAAAAGAGCCCGGCAACTGGTTGTTCCTTGGTCAAGAGCCAGAATATATGCCGGTGTTTCCATTTGGTTCGCCTCCTACCGATGAATTCGAAAGCAATTATAACATAGAGAAAAGGATCTCTCGCGCAAAACCGCCGACAAGATCCCTTTTGTCGTCCTAAGATCTGTTTTGAGTTAAGTCATGTATCAGGTCACCCGGGCTGAACAACGGGCTCTGTGCCCTCGGCACTTTCCAGCGCTTCTTTATATTTCGCCAGAACTTCGGTGGACAGTTTTTCTCGAAAAGCAGAATTAATCGGGTGAACAATGTCCTTGAACTCGCCATCCAAGGTTTTACGACTGGGCATCGCAATAAAATAGCCATTGGTGCCCTCAATAACTTTGATGTCATGCACAACGAAAGAATCATCGAAAGTAACCGAGACAATGGCTTTCATCTTTCCTTCGCTTCCCATTTTTCGAATGGTGATACTGGTAATTTCCATTGTGCTATCCTCCGCTTTGTCAACAATTTGACGATAATTTGCCGATGTAGGAGAGTCATTGTGCTTATTTTTAACAAATTTATTATATCACAAAATATTCATTAAAGATTCATTTTATTGTGAACGGCACAAGGGTTGCCTAGAGATTGATTTATGGTAGAATGATTCGGAAAGGTAGGTGCCTGTTTTCATGGCCCAAACAGCCCCTCAATCGGATATGCAAGAATTGCGGGAGTACACCCGCATCTTTTTCGTCGGAATCGGCGGCATCAGCATGAGTGGTCTGGCCGAACTGGCCGCCAGCAGTGGTTATCAGGTTGCCGGTTCAGATCGGGTTCTTTCAGATCGGACGGAATATCTTGTTCGCTTGGGTGTTCCGATTTTCTCCGGTCACAGTGCCGAATGGATCGATCGATTTCAACCGGATTTGGTTGTTCATACAGCTGCGGTGCATGATGACAACCCTGAACTAATCCGCGCACGAACCAAAGGGATTCGGGTCATCGATCGGGCGACTTTTCTTGGTTGGCTCAACCGTCAGTTTAGCCGGGTCGTCAATATCGCGGGCACACACGGCAAAACAACCACAACCGCCATGTGTTCACTGATCTTGATGGCCGCCGGCATTGATCCGACCGTTCATCTGGGCGCCGAACTGATCCAGTTTCACAGCACGGTTCGGGTCGGCAAACCCGGCGAGGTTATGGTTTCCGAAGCCTGTGAATATATGAACAGCTTTCTGAAATTTCATTCGACGACAGCCGCCATTCTCAATATTGAATATGATCACGTGGATTGTTTCGACGATTTGTCGGCAGTTATTGATACGTTTTGCTTGTTTGCCGATCAGTTGCCGGACAACGGCAATCTGGTCATCCCAGCCTTCGAGCCTCAGGTCGGCCGTATGCTTGCGGCTTTAAAGGACAAGCGCCGGAAAGCCGGTCGCCCTATGCCCCGAGTGGTTGCCTTCGGTTTCGATACTGATGAAATGGATGGCCGCCCACCGGATTTTCAGGTTAAAAATCTTGTTTTCAAGGATGGTCTGCCGGGATTCGAGGTCTGGCACGATCAGCGGCTCTATTGCCGCCTGAAGCTTCAGGTTCCCGGTCGACATAATGTCGATAATGCGATGGCAGCTATTGCCTGCGCAGCCTTAAACGGAGGCACTCCCGAGGCCGCAGAATCTGCCCTGCGTACTTTTCAAGGCGCAGAAGGCCGTTTTACTTTTGTCGGATACTACCGTGGGGCACAGGTGATTGCCGACTATGCCCATCACCCTTCCGCAGCCAGAGCAACGCTTTCGGCTGCCGGCAATATGCCCCATCCCCGCACATGGGTGGTCTTTCAACCGCTGACTTATAGCCGGACAAAGGTTCTGTTGGAGAATTTTGCCCGAACATTCAAGGACTGCGCGCATGTTATTTTAGCTGAAATTTTCAGTGATCGTGAAACCAATAACGGCGATGTCAGCTCGCGAATGCTGGCCGATCGAATTAACGAACTTGGCGGCAACGCGGAGTTTGAGCCATCATTGGCGGCTATTCAGAAAAGACTTGATCAATTAATCACGCCCGGCGACCTGCTGCTGGTTCTGGGTCCTGAACAAATACGCGAATTCGCCGATCATCTGACCGGGCGAAGCAATCATTTCGGTCTCTGATATGGCTTTTCAAACAGCATGATTTTCAGTCAGGATCCACCGCTTGCTCAGGGAGACACGGTTCGGCGGCCGGCTCCGGCGAAGGATCATTCGGCTCCGTGGGTGAATCTTCGGTCTGCGTCAAATCCACCGCAGGCTTTTCGGTCTCAAAATCGGTATAAATGCTTTCGAATTCGGAACCTTCGATTTTTTCTTTTTCCAGCAAAGTCTCGGCCAAACGGTTGAGCAGCTCCATCTTGCCGCGCAGAATGCTCAGAACCTCACCATAAGCCTCGTCAATAATCCGCTTGACTTCTTCGTCAATGATTCCGGCCAATTTCTCACTGTAGTTTTGGACATGCCCGTAGTCCTTGCCCAGAAAAATCTCGCTCTCGCTGCCAAAGACCAAATTGCCCAGCCGATCGCTCATGCCATACTTGGTTATCATATCGCGAGCAATGGCATTGCAGGCCTGAAGGTCAGAAGCCGCGCCCGTGCTGATTTCGCCAAAAACCAATTCTTCGGCGGCACGTCCGCCCAGCGCAACCATGACTTCGGCCATCAATTGGCGCTGGGTGGCATAATAGCGATCTTCATGGGGTTTATGAGCGGTATAGCCGCCGGCTGTTCCCGCCGGAATGATCGAGACACGCTCAACCTTGTCGGTTTCTGAAACCGTGCGCAAAACAATGGCATGGCCGGACTCGTGGTAGGCGGTCAAACGACGTTCTTTTTCGCTGATGATCCGACTTTTCTTTTCCGGTCCGATCATGATTTTGAATACTGCCTCGGAAATATCTTCGTATACGATCACCTGCTGACCTTTACGGGCCGCCAGCAAAGCCGCCTCGTTGAGAAGATTGGCCAGGTCGGCACCGGTAAAGCCCGGGGTAATTTTCGCGATATCCCGGAGGTCAACAGAAGCATCCAGCGGTTTGTTGCGGGCATGAACCTTAAGAATTTCCTCACGCCCTTTAATATCCGGTCGCATAACCGTGATCCGGCGGTCAAAGCGGCCCGGACGCAGCAAGGCCGGATCAAGGATGTCAGGACGGTTGGTCGCCGCCATAATGATCACGCCTTCATTGGGTCCGAAACCATCCATTTCAACCAACAGCTGGTTCAGGGTCTGCTCCCGCTCATCATGGCCACCGCCAAGGCCGGCACCGCGATGACGGCCGACAGCATCAATTTCATCGATAAAAATGATGCACGGCGAGTTCTTTTTCGCGGTTTCAAACAGGTCGCGGACACGCGACGCGCCAACACCGACAAACATCTCGACAAAATCAGAACCGCTGATCGAAAAGAACGGCACTCCGGCTTCGCCGGCGACAGCTTTGGCCAGCAATGTTTTACCTGTTCCCGGCAAACCCACAAGCAAGATGCCGCGCGGAATCTTGGCGCCCAGATCGGCATATTTCTTTGGGTTTTTCAAGAAGTCGACAACCTCTTGCAATTCTTCTTTTTCCTCATCGGCCCCGGCCACATCTTGAAAAGACACTTTGTTTTTGGTCGGGTCATTGAGTTTGGCCCGGCTGCGACCGAAGCTCATAGCATTCCTGCCATCGCCGGCCTGCCGGCTGTAGGTAAACCAGATGAACGCTCCCATGGCGCCCAACATCAGCAGAATAACAACAATGTTCAACCAAGATGATATATCCGTCGGCTCGTTATAATCGTAGGCGTCAATTTTTCCATCGGCCACAGCCTGCTCCAGAATCTCCTGCAGGCGCGGCATCCAAGTGGGGGAAATGGCCTTGCTGAAAGTTCTGGACGGAACATTGCCGGACTGGCGCTCGACAATCTCAACAACGTAGCCGGTTACTTTGACCTGGCTGACATTGCCGCTGTTGATCCGGGAAAGAATCTCCGACAGTGACGCTTCTGCCGGGCGCGTCAATCTGGACATGAAAAATGACATGAAAATAATAACAGCCAGCAGAATGATGTAAAATGAAAGACCCCCCGGCAATTTCTTTTTCTTCATTGTGACCCTCCTTGACCGTCATCTCCAAGGATTGCAACATCCGGAAGGTTGCGATATCTGCCATCAAAATCCAAGCCATAGCCAACAATAAATTCATCGGGAATCACGATGCCGACATAATCGATCCGGATATCCACCCTGCGCCTGTCCGGCTTGTCAAATGCCGTGCAAAAAGCGATGCTGGCCGGATTTCGCGTTCCGAGCAAATCGCGAAGATGGTTCAAAGTCAAACCGGAGTCAACGATATCTTCTACAACAATCACATGCCGACCGGATATGTCCATATCCAAGTCTTTAATGATGCGCACGATGCCGGAGGTGCGTGTGCCCCCACCGTAACTGGAAACAGACATGAAATCAATGCAGACGGGAATGGTCAATTGTCTGGCTAAATCGGCCAGAAAAACATAGGCTCCTTTAAGGACCCCAATCAAAACAACTTCGCGTCCAGCGTAGTCCTGGGAAATCTGTTTCCCCAGACGCCGGCACATTTCTTCGATCTGCTCGCGCCTGATCAGGACATCTTTGATGTATTTGGCCATTCTTGTGAGTTGCCTCCTTAAGATAAATCAAGTAACAGTCTAACAAAACCAATGCCAAAGGGCCGGAACAAAGGTTACATATCGGTCGCCGCCAGAGGAGAAATTTCCAATGCAATCCGATGACCGACGGGCCCCCCGGACCGGGCAACAAAGTCGGCACCGACGGCCAGCCCGGGCAACCAGACAATATCTCGACCCTTGGCAACCAGCAACAATCGGTTCCGCTCGTGACGTGGAACCTGCTGCTCGTTAAGAAATTTTTTCAGCGACTTCCCGCCGGTACGACCGGCCGGACGGATCCGGTCACCGGGTTGCCGGTGTCGGACGACACTGCCCCGGATTCGATCCAGCAGAAAATATTCCGTTGAGTCATTATAAACGATATCATGGTCATTCTCAATTAAATAAGCCGCAATTTTCTGATTGAACGGATAAATCGGGGTCAGGCCGGGCAGGTTGATCTTCAAGGGGCGAGACAAGATGGCACCTTGTTGAAAACAATCGGCACTGGATTGGGTACCCATAAATTGAAGATATCCATCGATCAGGATCGCCTGCCGATTCCCGGGCAAAGACAAACGTTGGCCGGATTCGGCCGAAGGAAGCCAATCGCGCAACAAACGAATATGGACAAAGCCCAGATCCTGTTTGCTGCCGCTGGCTTGTTGCCAAAACAATCGCAGCAGGCGATTTTGCAGCGCCGGCGGGAAGGTTTTCCAGACCGATATAGCCAAGCGTTGATCCACTAGGCAATCGGCAGCGGCTTGTAAGGTCAGCGTCTCAAGATAATTCCGATCTTCTTCCAGATTTGCGGCCAAACGAGCCAAAAGTGGCGCAGGGTTATAGTCAAGAGCCTCTTGCCAAGCCGGCAGAACCTGTTGTCGCAACCGGTTTCGCAAGGTATCCGGCTCCAGATTGCTCCGGTCCAAACGCCAAGTTATTTCTTGTTCCATGAGCCACGCCTCAATGGCTGCCCGAGGTTGATTTAACAGCGGCCGGATCAGACGGTCGTTTTGCGGACGAATGCCGACGAGACCGTCCAGCCCACTCCCTCGACCAAGATTCATCATGATGGTTTCCGCTTGAT
The DNA here is from genome assembly GCA_012520975.1 of Clostridiaceae bacterium. Lineage (GTDB taxonomy): Bacteria > Bacillota > Clostridia > Saccharofermentanales > UBA5734 > UBA8949. The sequence goes on from JAAYNF010000114.1 coordinate 19,088, forward strand.
CGTTCAAATGGTGTCCCAAGGCGATTCGTGCCGGCGGCCGACCGGTACCGGCCAACTGCTTGTCCAAGGCAAGAGCCAGCTCGGAAAAGAAAGCCTGACGGGCGGCTCGCCCGGTCTCTTCGATGCCTTTGCGCTCCTCGCGGGCTTTTGCGCGTATATCGATCCGTCGCACAACGCAGACTATACCCAGTTTCCGGCTCCAGCCTCGGACAAAAGCCTCATCCTCGTCGGCCTCGGCTCCGCGAAGGCCATGATTGAGGTGGGCAACCTGAAGCACAAGATCATGTGCTTGGCGCAGACCGTTCAGAATCAACAGCAAAGCCAACGAATCTGCCCCGCCGGACACACCAACGACAACCGGGCAACCCCGAGGGAGCAGTTCTTTTTCTTGGATAAAGCCGGTTACATCGGGCAAAAATTCATTCATGAGACAAACATCAAAATGGTGGCGGTTCAGAGGGAATCCGTCCGTCATCCTTTTCAAAAAACATGGTGTACTTGGGCCACCAGCCCAGATGGATGCTACCGGTTCTGCCTTGACGGTTTTTGGCAATAATAATTTCGGCATCCTCGGTTTCGGTCGGAACATGGTCTGTATCGTAATACTGTTGACGGTACAAGAAAAGAACAACATCGGCGTCCTGCTCAATCGCACCGGAATCACGCAGGTCGGACAACAGAGGCCTTTTGTCGGTCCGTTGCTCACAGGCACGGCTGAGCTGTGACAGGGCAATAATTGGAACCCCCAAGTCTTTGGCCATGATTTTAAGAGAACGGGAAATTTCCGAAATTTCCTGCTGACGGCTTTCCAAACGCCTGCTGCCACCATCCATCAATTGCAGGTAATCGATGATGACTAGGCCCAACCGGTTTTCCAGTTTCAACTGGCGGCATTTGGACAGCATTTCCATGACCGACGTTCCCGAACGGTCATCGACATAAATGGGAGCAGCGTAAAGCGGGGGCAGCGCCCGGGCGATTTTGTCCCAATCGTCAGCCTGTAGCTCGCCGGTTTGCAAAGCCTGATTGTTGACAAGGGACTGCGTGCTGAGCATCCGGTTGCCGACCTCCTCCTTGGACATCTCCAAGCTAAAAACCGCCGCCGGAACTTCATAAAGAGTGGCGGCCTTTTGGACGATGTTCAGTGCCAAAGCCGATTTCCCCATGCCCGGTCGCGCAGCAATAATGATCAATCCGCCCGATCGTAATCCGCCGAGCATTTTATCCAAACTGTAAAAACCGGTTAGAACCGTTTTTTCCCGTTGCTTCCCATTTGCCAAGGCGGCCAGATCGTTGACGGCTCGGCCCATGATATCTTTGAGGCTTTCAAAACCGGTCGCGTCACGGTTTTCTCGAATGTCATAGATGCGGCGTGCGGCAATGTCCAGCAGAATATCGGCATTCTCCGCATCGCCGTAGCAAAGGCCGGTAACCTCATCCATCGCATCAATCAAACGGCGTAAAATAGATTTCTGACGAACCAGATCGGCATAATGGGCCGCATTGGAAACCACCGGTACCAAATCCGGCAGCGAGCTGATATATGCCAGTCCGCCGCTTTTTTCCAATAAGCCTTTGCTCTCAAGAGCATCCGAAACCGTGATGATGTCAACCGGTTTACTGCCCATGTATAAATCACAGATGGTCTCATAAATCAGCTGGTGATCCGGTCGGTAGAAATCATCGGTCTTGAGGATGGCGGTGATTTCGGCAAGCGGTCGCTGTCCGGCCATGGCACAGCCCAGAACCGATTGTTCGGCCTGTTGATTGTGGGGCGGAATTCGCCCGGTCAAACGTGGAGCCGGAGCGGCAGATTGCATGGACACGGGTGCACCTCCCTCTATCGAGCAATAATGTTGAGTTTGATTTTGGCCGTTACCTCGGTATGCAGGCGCACATCAACCTCATATTCACCTAATGCCTTGATGGCTTGCGGAATCTGAATGCCTCGTTTGTCAACACGATAGCCGGCCACGGCCAAAGCATCGGCCACGTCCATTGCGGTGACGGCACCGTAAAGGCGGCCGCCTTCGCCGCATTTAATCGGTAGCGTAATGACCTGATCGTTGATTTCAGCCGCGACTTGCCGGGCTTCTTCCAGCTCTCGGGCCTGTCGGGCACGCTCGGCATTTTTGCGTATTTTGACTGAATTAAGATTGGCCGGGGTTGCCTCAAGCGCCAGCTTTTGTCTGAAAAGATAATTACGGGCATACCCGTCACTCACATTGACAATATCATCCGCTTTACCAAGATCTTTAACATCCTTCAGTAAAATAACTTTCATGGTCAGGCCTCCTGCTCGTCAACACTTCTCTTGGGATTTCATTTTAGCACAAACCCAGCCGAATGGCTCAGATAAAAAACCGCGACCGGAAGATTGATCCTCCTGTCGCGATTTCAGAATCCACCCGAGTCTTGTTTCGGCTTCTTATTCGCCGGAAAAGGGCAGCAAGGCAACATGGCGTGCCCGTTTGATGGCAATGGTCAACTCACGCTGGTGGCGAGCACAGTTTCCCGACATACGCTTGGGCAGGATTTTCCCCCGCTCAGAAACAAACTTGCGAAGCTTGCCGGTATCCTTGTAATCAATATGCTCGATTTTGTCGGCGCAGAAGTTACATATTTTGCGTCGACCTCTCCGCGGACGCATGGGTCGACCGTCTCGATTGCCAAAGTCGCGACCGCCGCGTTTTATTTCAGCCATAGCAGATCTCTCCTTTCAGTTAAAGTAACAGGCCGTTTAACAGCCATTAAATGTCAAAAGGCAGGGCGGTATCGTCATCCGGCCCGGGGAAAAATCCGTCGCTTGCGGTATTTTTTTCCGGCAACTGTGAAGCCGGCTGATTACCATAGCCGCTCTCACTCTTTTTGGTGTCAACAAAATAGATTTCATCCGCGACAACTTCGGTTGCGTAGTGACGTTTGCCCTCCGAATCATCCCAGTTGCGGGTCTGAATTGAACCGACAACAAGGATACGCGAGCCTTTGTTGAAATATTGGGCAACAAGTTCAGCTTGCTGTCGCCAAGCCACAACCGAAATAAAATCAGCCTGTCGTTCACCGCTGGCGCTTTTAAAACGACGATCAACCGCCACGGTGAAGGAGCATACCGGAATGTTGCTTACAGTTGTCCGCAATTCGGGGTCACGGGTCAGGCGCCCCATCAAGATAGCCTTATTCATACTTTCACTTGCCTTTCTGACTGTCAGTCGTCAGTGCGGATGATCATGTATCTCAAAACACCCTCGGTTATTCTGAGAACACGCTCGAGTTCTTTGGGAAACTCCCCCTCCGCACTGAAATTAACCAGGACATAAAAGCCCTCTTTTTGGTAGTCGATTTCATACGCGAGCCGACGGCGTCCCCAAACATCAACCTGATCAATTGTTGCAGACGACTCAATCAGAGCCTGGATTCTTTCAACAATCGCATCGACCGCTTCTTCACCGAGAGCCGGGTTCAGAATGTAAACTAACTCGTATTTTCTTGCCACTTTTTCACCTCCTCCTGAACTGAACGGCCCTGTCATTGCGACAGAGCGAGGATTTCCGCAGAATGCAGGCCGTATCATACACAGCAGAAAAAACTATAGCACGACCGGTATTTTCCGTCAAGGCTGCCACTTCGGCTGTTGCAACTAACCAATGGTCATTTCGCCTTTACAAATAACCAATAAAACTTCCCCCCCTTTCTATCGTCCGGCACCAAATGACTCCTCCGCGGAATAACCGGACGGATCGACATCAATCATGTTTCTCGTTACACACATTATATGTCGCTTCGGCGGGCAAGTCTTTCGCATATAGACGTAATTTAGACCATTTTGGCAATTATTTTTTCGATCAAAGCAGCCAGTTGGCCGGCCGTGGAACGATAGGCTTCGTAATCGCGACCGTAAGGATCGGCAACTGCGGTTTCCGGCTCTTCGGCCAGATCTCCCAAAGTCATAATCCGGTCCTCAAAGTCAGGACAAAGCCGGCGAAGATAATCACGCTGGGCCGGCGACATGGTCAATACCCAATCAACCTGATTCATCATCCGGCAATCAATCAGACGCGAGCAATGGTGGCTAATATCGACGGCATAAACATCGTGCATGACGGCAACAGCGGTATCGGAGGGCCCCTCCCCGTCAAAAGCCGCAAGTCCGGCAGATTCGGCTTGCCATTGATTGTCGGTTTTCATGGCATTGAACAACGCCGCCGCCATGGGACTGCGACAGGTATTCCCCGTGCAGACAAACAATATTCTTCTACTGGTCGTCATCCTCTTCTCCTTTTACCAGCCAAGCACCGGCGGCCTTGCGTAATCGATTCATGTAGGCTATGCCGACGCCGTGCTCCGGCAAACCCTCGGCTATAATCACTTTTACACCGGAGCGATCCAAACGCCGCAAGGCGTCGAACAACAACCGTCCCGCAAGTTCGGGTTCCGGTTCATCGCCATAAGCAACTTTTTGCTGGGCCGGAAGCAGATTAATAAATCGCCGACAACCAAAATAACCAATTTCGGAGGGGAGCAAATGCAGGTTAGCCGTCATTGATCCGGCAAATTTCGCCCTAGCCACAGGATCGGGGCCTTCGGCAACCAACACCTTGGCTCGGGGAGCATAGTGGCGATATTTCATCCCGGGAGATCGAGGTGTGACAAGTGAAGATTCCGCGATTTCCTGTCTTCCAACGGTTAAAACGCCTGTAACCTCAAGAATTTCTTGGTTTGTGACAGATCCCGGCCGAAGAACAACCGGAATGTTTCCGGTCACATCGACAACGGTTGACTCAAGGCCAAAAGGACAATCCCCTCCATCAATGATGTAAGAGATTCTCCCTTCAAGATCCGCCGCCACATGCCAAGCGCGAGTTGGGCTGGGACGACCGGATCGGTTGGCCGAAGGAGCCGCAATCGGAACGCCGGCCAGATCAATAAGACGACGGGCAACCGGATGAGCCGGCAGACGAATAGCCACCGTATCCAATCCGGCGGTTACCAAATCCGGTATCAGCGCAGATCTGGACAACACCAGCGTCAGCGGTCCGGGAGAAAAAGCCGCGAACAATTGGATAGCAATCGGTGGCATGGCATCGACCAGTGCGTAAACAGCTTCAATGCTTGTGACATGGACAATCAAGGGATTGTCTCCCGGGCGACCTTTGGCTTGGAAAATCGCCGCTACGGCAGCCGGATCCAATGCGTTGGCTCCCAGACCGTAAACCGTTTCGGTCGGAAAGGCGACCAACCGGCCCTTTCGCAAAGCCATCGCTGCCGATTCCAGCAGTCGATCATCCGGCCGATCGGCGTCAACCCGGATTATCTTGGTTTGTATTTGATCCTTTTTACACATCTTCAGCCGGTTCCATACCTTGGCTGAGCTGATCCGCACGATCAGCTGTCTGCAGCGGGATGATGATTTCGTCCAGACCGCCGGCCAGAATGGCTTCCAGTTTGTACAATGTCAGACCAATGCGATGGTCGGTAACCCGCCCCTGATGATAGTTATAGGTTCGAATCCGCTCACTACGGTCTCCTGTTCCAACCTGGCTGCGTCGGTCAGAGGCAATTTCGCCGCTTTGGCGAACCTGTTCCTGTTCGAGAAGTCGAGCTCTGAGCACGGCCATTGCGCGATCCTTGTTCTTGTATTGCGAACGCTGATCCTGACAAGTCACAACGATCCCGCTGGGTTTGTGCGTGATCCGAATGGCCGAATCTGTCCGGTTGACATGCTGTCCTCCGGCGCCGGAAGCCCGATAAGTATCGATGGTCAAATCATTGGGGTTGATGTCGATTTCCACGTCATCGGCCTCCGGTAAAACAGCCACCGTAACCGTTGACGTATGAATGCGTCCGCCCGACTCGGTTACCGGCACACGCTGGACGCGATGAACACCGCTTTCATATTTCAATCGACTGAACGCGCCGGAACCTTCGATCATGAAAATCACTTCTTTGCAACCGCCCAATTCGGTCTCCGACAAATCAATCATTTCGCTGCGCCAGCCTTGGCTTTCAGCGTAGGCCGAGTACATACGAAAAAGAACGGCGGCAAAAAGCGCAGCCTCCTCACCACCGGCGCCGGCCCGAATTTCCATAATGACATTTTTGGCATCATTGGGATCTTTGGGACTTAACGCATCCTGAAGGCGGCCGGAAAGTTCATCCCGTTGCTGTTCAAGTTGCTCCAATTCTTGGCGGATCAGGTCGCGAAATTCCCGATCATCTGTTTGGGCATACATTTCCCGATGCTCGTTGATCGCCCGGTCGACTGCCAGATGGGCGCGATAGTCATCAACCATGGGCTGCAACTCGGCATGTTCTTGTAACAAACGGCGGTAAAGATCTTGGTCCGAAAGCACGCCCGGGTCGGAGATCAGGAGATTGAGTTCTTCAAACCGATTTTCCACGGTCTTCATTTTTTCTAACATTAGCTTGCGGTCACCTGATTTCGGATTTCGTCAATAAGAATACCAGACAATGATTATATCATATTTCACCGATAGTTTGATAAACAGACGCTGGAAACCGAGCTCGTTCTACGTTATAATGGACTCTGGTTTTTTGCAAGCAATCCAGATAACCCGTCGCCGGTTAAGCATCCGGCTGCATGACAACATTTAACCACATTGAAAGGGGTATCATCCATGCTCAATACACATGAAGTAGAACAGATGACCTGTGTAGCCAGAGGACCGAATCACGGACCGTCACCGATCCCGCAGGAAGGACGCTGGGTCCAGGCGCGTGAAATTAAGGACATATCCGGCTTCACCCATGGCGTCGGCTGGTGCGCGCCGCAACAGGGCGCATGTAAACTGACACTCAATATCAAGGACGGTATTATTCAGGAAGCTCTGATCGAAACCCTCGGCTGCACCGGAATGACCCATTCGGCGGCCATGGCCTCGGAAATTCTTACAGGCAAAACCATCTTGGAGGCCCTGAACACCGATTTGGTCTGTGACGCCATTAACACCGCCATGCGTGAATTGTTTCTCCAAATTGTGTATGGTCGCAGCCAGTCAGCCTTTTCGGAAAATGGCTTGGCCGTCGGTTCTTCCCTTGAAGATCTGGGGAAAGGTCTGCGCAGCACGGTCGGCACAATGTTCAGCACATTGGAAAAGGGGCCGCGTTATCTTGAGCTGACCGAAGGCTATGTGCTCAAAATGGGCTTGGATCAGAATGATCAGATTATCGGCTATCAATTTCTAAAATTGGGGCCGATGCTGGAAATGATTAAAAAAGGCGTTGATGCCAATGAAGCCTACACCAAAAACATCGGAACCTATGGCCGTTTCGACGATGCGGTGCGCGTCATTGACCCTCGTCATGAATAAATCGCCACAAAGGGAAAGGGGTTAACAGATTATGGCACTTTTTGAAAGTTACGGCCGTCGAATCGATAAAATTAATGCTACGCTGGCTGAATATGGTATCTCCTCCATTGAGGAAGCAAAAAAGATTTGTGATGAAAAGAGCATCGACCCATACAAGATTTGCAAGGAAACGCAACCCATCGCCTTTGAAAACGCGGCATGGGCCTACGTCGTGGGCACAGCCATCGCCATTAAGAAAAACTGCAAAAAGGCTGCTGAGGCGGCGGAAGCCATCGGTATCGGTTTGCAGGCATTTTGCGTTCCCGGTTCGGTGGCCGATGAACGTAAAGTCGGCCTCGGCCACGGCAATTTGGCCGCCATGCTACTGCGTGAGGAAACGCAATGCTTTGCCTTCTTGGCCGGACACGAGTCCTTTGCCGCCGCCGAAGGTGCCATCGGTATCGCCAAGTCAGCCAATATCGTCCGCAAGCAGCCTCTCCGGGTGATCTTGAATGGATTGGGCAAGGATGCCGCTCAGATCATTTCTCGTATTAATGGCTTTACCTACGTCCAGACCCGTTTCGATTATGCAACCGGAAAGGTCAACGTGGTGGCTGAAATCGCCTATTCAAAAAGCGACCGGGCCGACGTTCGCTGCTACGGAGCGGATGACGTCCGCGAGGGAGTCGCAATCATGCATCTGGAGGGCGTCGACGTCTCCATCACCGGCAATTCAACCAATCCGACCCGGTTCCAACATCCGGTTGCCGGCACGTATAAAAAAGAATGCATCGAATCCGGACACCCATACTTCTCGGTTGCTTCGGGCGGCGGTACCGGCCGTACCCTGCATCCGGACAACATGGCCGCCGGACCGGCATCATACGGTATGACCGATACAATGGGCCGTATGCACTCTGATGCCCAATTTGCCGGATCGTCGTCGGTACCTGCTCATGTCGAAATGATGGGCTTTTTGGGAATGGGCAACAATCCCATGGTGGGCGCAACCGTTGGTGTCGCCGTCGCCATTGAGCAAGCCGGTTAATTCAGCATTATCTTGGGTTTTTCCTGTATGTGCCCCGGCGGACGGATTTCAAATTTCCTTTGGAGTTGACTCGATCGATTTAACGGCTTTTTCCAATTTTTGTCGGGGCAGCACCAGAAGTCGACCGCAGACCAAGCACTTGATGGCGATATCGGCACCGGTTCTTTCGACCAACCAAAGCCAGCCGCCGCAAGGATGCTTCTTTTTCAGTTTTAGAACTTCGCCCTTTTGGAACGGATACAGATTAAAACGTCCCGGCATCGGCGTCTCCCCCTTTTCCGGTTCTCATATTCTTTTGATCCCGCCACTGACCCGTGGTTGGCCACCATAATCACGGACCGTCGGCAATGGCTCATATTCGCCGTGGGCCTGAAACAAATGATAGACCGCCTCTCCCTGATCAAAGCCATGCTCGAGAAGGATAACACCGCCCGGATACAAGAGAGAGGCCGCCTCTTTAATCAGGCGTCGAATAAACAACAGGCCGTCCAATCCACCGGCCAACGCACGTCGGGGTTCATAATCACGAACCTCCGGCATCAAATGCTCGATGGACGATGAGGCAATATAAGGTGGATTGGAAACAATCAGATGCCATAAACCATCGGTTTGATCCGGCAACAAATCCAGCATTTCCAACCCGGCTCGTACGGTCAGCGCATATTTTTGCAGATTCAACCGGGCATACCGAGCGGCGATCGGATCTATCTCGGTCAACATCAGCTGTTCCAAGCGGTCGTGCCGGCTGAGATGCAAACCGATGCTGATACCGATGCAACCGCTGCCCGTACAGGCGTCAATCACCTTAAGCCGGCCGGACAACCGATCGCCGGCCAATGACAGCGCTTGCTCAACCAGCACCTCACTATCCGGCCGAGGTATAAGCACGCCGGGACCAACGGTGAAGTGATTGCCCATGAACCAAGTGCCGCCCGTGATATAAGCCATCGGTTCACGAGCTGCCCTCCGATCTGCCGCCAAACCGATGGCATCCACCAAATGGTCTTGGATCAATAAATCAGGTTTTGTATAGCAGATCGAAGGATCGGTTTCAAGATAGTAGGCAATTAACTGCGCCGCCTCACGTCGACCGTCCGGCAATCCAGCACCGGTCAATCGTCGGCCAATTTTCATCTGTAGTTGACCTATTGTCATCATCGGTTCTTCAGGTGTTACCATCGATCACTTTGAGGTTCTTCGGGAATAACCGCCCGCATCGCGGCGATCGCAACTTCAAGGATGCCGTCATCCGGCTCAGCAGTGGTCAGGTGCTGCAACCAAAGACCGGGGGTTGATATCGCCCGGGTCAAGCGGTTGTCAAACCGACCCGCCAAACGAATGATTTCGTAAGCAATCCCGGCAACCAGCGGTACCAAGGCAAATCGGATCAGCAGGTTGACCCACCGACCCCACCAGCCGACAAAAGAAAAGACAATAATACTCACAAGAATAACAATAAACATGAACGCCGTTCCGCAACGCGGATGAAAACGACTGTAACGACGAACATTGTCCACGGTCAGTACTTGATTGTCTTCATAACAGGCGATGGTCTTGTGCTCGGCACCGTGGTACATCCAAACCCGGCGGATATCTTTCATTTTTGACGCTAGAGCAAGATAGGAAATAAAAAGCGCAATTCGGATCAAACCTTCGATCAGATTAAAAATAATCACGGTTCCGGCGCTACGGCTGTCGCTCAGATGCGTTAACTGCTTGATGAAGCCGGTGATAAAATTGGGCAACAATATAAAGAGCCCGACACTGAAAGCTATACCGACAGCAGCCGAAACATAAAGCATGGCATCTGAATGCTTTGTTAAAAATTTTTCGACGCTTTGCCCGATTTTACTAAACCAAGTGTTTTGGGGGGGCGGGGAACCTTTCGGGGGCGTCTGCTGCTGGGCAGAATCGTCGGGCTTGTCGTCTTTTTCAACTATTTCCGCTGAACGTAGCAAGGCCTTGGTGCCGCTGACCAACTGTTGAAACAAACGAACTGAACCACGCAAAAAGGGGATTTTCCCGGCCTGCGAAAATTGGTGCATGGGCATTTGTTCCACCAAGATTGAACCGCTGGGCCGGCGCAAAGCCATGGCCTTTTTTGTCGGCCCGATCATCATCAGGCCTTCAATCAGAGCCTGGCCGCCAATGGTCGTTTTCCGACCACCGGAGGGAATTTTAGTCCGGCGAATGCCCGCCTTCCACTCATCTTGCCTCGGTTGTTGTTTTTTCATAACAACGGGTCCTTTCTGTCTGGTCAATGAGGCGCTAAATATAAAAGGGAGGCTTGCAAGCCTCCCTCCAGGTTGCAGCTATTTCTGCTCCATCCTTCTTTTGAATTTGTCGACGCGGCCACCGGTGTCCACCAGTTTCTGGCGTCCGGTAAAGAACGGATGACATTTCGAGCAAATGTCAACATTCAGATTAGCCTTAACGGATCCGGTTTCGAAAGTCTCTCCGCAGGCGCATTTGACCGTTGTCCTGACATAATCGGGATGAATGCCCTCTTTCATTTTTGTCACCTCTCAAGAATCACAGCGTGTACTTTCACAATTGATTGCGATGTGTACACCGCATCAGTATCAGTTGTTGCTGTGAAATTGTACAACACAGGCCAATCTTTGTCAAACGAAATCCACCTTGCCACCTTGCCACCTTGCCACCTTGCCACCTTGTCCGCCGCTGATGTCCGTGTGACATTACCAGCCATAACCGTTCTGCCCCGTACCATTCCGGTTGTTTTGCCCGGTTTCCGATGGTCGCACGCCCCGCATGGCTTCGAAAACATTTTTGTCGTTAAAAGATACGTTGACGGAGGATATGAAGTGTGGGTTGCTGGTTGTTTTGAGCAAAAGACTGATGATCGCCTCGGTGACGGCAGCCGAATCCAGCTGGCCGAATGCCTTGCGAATCGTCCAGACGGCGTCCAGCTCTTTTGTGGACATCAACAATTCTTCCCGTCTGGTACCTGATTTATTAATATCAATAGCCGGGAAAATGCGTTTTTCCGACATCTTACGATCCAGATAGACCTCCATGTTGCCGGTTCCTTTAAATTCTTCAAAGATGACCTCGTCCATCCGGGAGCCGGTTTCAATCAAAGAGGTGGCAATAATCGTCAGGCTGCCGCCGTGTTCAATATTACGGGCGGCGCCAAAAAACCTTTTGGGTCCGTAGAGCGCACCCGGGTCCAAACCGCCTGACAGCGTCCGACCGGTGGGATTGATGGAAAGGTTATAGGCTCTGGCCAGACGGGTCATGCTGTCAAGCAAGATGACGACATCTTCTTTCAACTCGACCAACCGCATCGCGCGTTCCAAAACCAGCTCAGTAACTTTAGTGTGATTTTCCGGCGTTTTGTCAAAGGTGGAATAAACAACCTCGCCCTTTATTGATCTCTGCATATCCGTGACTTCTTCCGGACGTTCATCAATCAGCAAAACGATCAGTTTGGCTTCCGGATTATTAATGCTGATGGCGTTGGCTATTTTTTGCAGCAAAATGGTTTTTCCGGCCTTCGGCGGCGAAACAATCATGCCACGCTGCCCCTTGCCGATCGGCGCAACAAGATCAATGATGCGAGTCGACAGTTCGTTGCGTGTCGTCTCCAAGACAAAACGTTGATCGGGATAGATGGGAGTCAAGCGGTCAAAGTGCGGACGTCGCAGCATTTTTTCCGGTGGCTGTCCATTGACCTCCTTAATATAGAGCAAGGCCTGATAACGGTCATTCTCCCTTTGCAATTTAACCGGACCGCTGATATAGTCTCCGGGACGCAAACCGAATCGGCGAATATATTGTGGCGGCACATAAATATCTCGATTGCCTTGCAGATAATTTTCCTTGCGCAAAAAACCATAACCGTCCGGCATAATTTCCAAAACACCAGCCTGTACATCCCCGGCTTCGACAATGCTGCGGCCAGGGACCTGTTCCGGAGAATCCTGTTCCGATATTTCGGTTTCCGGATGGTCGGGAAGGATTGTTTTGGAGGATTGTTTCAGACGCTGATTCTCCGCTTGATCGGCTGTATTTTCATTCGTCGGGCCAATCACCCTGACTCTTCGCTGATTGGGGCGGACCGTCTTTAATGTGCGGCGACGCGAATCTGTCGGGGTCTCCTTGTCGGCCACAGCCTCGGCGGACTCGGGAGAGGCAGGAGGTTGCGCATCAGATGCGGCAACTTGATCGGCCGGTTGTATATCCTCCGGCGCGGCAGCCACGGCAGCTTGATCCCCATCGGTCGGTTCCGGGCTGTCTTTGGCGGTTGACGTTTCTTTTTTGGCAACGGTTTTTTTCGCGGTTTTTCGTGGTGCGGCCTTTTTAACAACCGGTTTATCCACCGTATCATCGGCGGCCTTGTCATCTGAGGAAACCACAGCATCGGCTTTGCTTAAAACTTTATCTTTTGTCGGTTCTTTCTTTTTCGCGGCTGCCTTGCTCGCCGAAGGCGGTCGACCCACGCGTTTTTTGGTCACTTGAGGCTCTGCGTCATCCTTTTGGGCGGTCTCGGCCTCTTTGGCGGCCTCGGCTTTGGGTTTTCGACCACGCGTTGTCTTCTTAACACCGGCCGAGGATTGGAGAATCTCCATTTCCTGAGCCGCGGTTTTTTCGTTTTCAGCATCAATGATTTTGACCAACTGCGTGCGAGTCATACGGGAAGCGTCTTCAAAGGAAAGCAAACCGGCGAGCTGAGCCACAATGACCAGATCTTCTTTGCTTTTCCCTTCCGTATTGAAAGAAGGCATTCAATCACCTCAAAAACTACTGTCTGAGCAGACAGAAAAATGGAACCAGCGGAATAATTCTTGAGTTTCGCGCAAACACGCATTACAAAAAGAGACAATCGATGATACTTTGCACCTTGTTAATAAGAAACGAGAACCTAGTCAAGAATCACGTTGATTATATATCGATGTATTTTAAGCGTCAAGGCTTTTGTCCAAGAATGTCAACCATCACTCATAGCAGCAAACTGGGCCATCATACCCAATGCTTTGCCGGTACCGATCGCCACACAAGATACGGCGTCATCGGCCACAACAACATCAACACCTATTTTGGCTGACAGCATCCGATCCAATCCGTACAGCAATGAACCACCGCCGGTCAAGACAATGCCACGCTGGCTGATATCGGCCATCAGCTCGGGTGGTGTGCGTTCCAAGACCGAATGGATGGCTTCGAAAATCTGAGCAACCGGTTCTTCAAGGGCCTCCAGCATCTCGGTCGAAGTAATCGAAACGGTTGCCGGCATACCGGTGATCAGATTACGGCCGCGAACCTCCATGGTCAGCTCCTCGTCGCGAGGATAGGCGCAGCCAATGTTGATTTTTAATTCTTCGGCCGTCCGGTCGCCGATCAAAATATTATGTTTGCGACGTACGTGTTTGATAATGGCCTCATCGAATTTGTCGCCGGCAACCTTAAGGGAGAAATCAACAACCGGTTCACAAAGGGAAATAACCGCGATGTCGGTCGTTCCGCCACCAATGTCAACAATCATGCTGCCGCAGGCTTTGGTGATATCGATGCCGGCGCCGATGGCGGCCGCAATCGGCTCACGGATCAGGAAAACATCCCTAGCACCGGCATGCTTGCAGGCATCCTCAACCGCCTTTTGCTCCACCTGCGTAATGACACTGGGAACACAGACAACGATGGTCGGTTTGAAATATTTGGCTCTCAGCCCTTTACAGACACGACTGATAAACGCCTTGAGCATGACCTCCGTGACCTTGAAGTCCGAAATTACACCGTCACGAAGCGGTCGAATGGCATCAACGATACCTGGTGTACGCCCCAACATCAGGCTGGCGCTTTCGCCAACCGCCAGCACACGGCCGGTTTTGGAGTTGATGGCAACCACCGAAGGCTCCTGTAAAACCACGCCTTTTCCCTTAACATAAATCAAGACCGAGGCGGTGCCCAGGTCAATCCCGATATCCATGCCAAATCCCATTGTCTTACCTCTTCACCTTTTTCTGAACACAGCAAACCGATCAACATTGTTTTGTGTACCATGTCATACAATGATACAATAGGTTGCGTGGAATTACAATTCTGGAATCGGTAATAAATCCGATAATTTTCGACCCAAAATAGATCGAAAGGATTGTCCATGGCGCTAAAAATACTGGCTTGTCTGTTCATGTTGATTGATCATGCGGGTTATTATTTCGGTGATCTGATCCCCTACCCGCTTTACATGGGCATGCGCAGCATCGGCCGGTTGGCTTTCCCGCTTTTTGCCTGGATGGTTGCCCGGAGCATACACAAAACCCGCAACCCGTTTTTTTATTTTTTGCGGCTGGCTTGTTTCGCCGTGGTATCCGAGGTCCTGTTCCGCGCGCTGGATTTATTTCCCGCACTTCCGATTTATCCGGCCAACGTTCTGATCACCTTCAGCTTGTCTGTTGTGCTGGTATCCGGTTACCAGCTGGCCACCCGCTCCGGTTTGGACATGATCGCCAGCCTGCGCCCGATCGCGCCGACCAACAATACCCTGCCGACACCGCCACGTTTTGACGTGCGCATTAATCTGGGCGGCATCCGTCTGGACAGCCGGATCGGACTGCTGATCGGACTGCTGATGATTTTTCTGGCCATCATGGCCACATCCTGGCTCAAATCCGCCCCCTGCTTCGTGCCGGATTACGATTTTTACGGGCTGGCTGCCGTCCTGACCTTTTTTATCATTCAGGAGCGATGCGAAGAAAAAAATTGGTTCAAACGAAGTTTTCAGTTTTTTTTGCTCTTAAACTTCATCTTCGTTTGCACCAGAATGCTGATCTATGGCCCGGCCAACGCCGTTGCAGCGATGATTCAAGTGTTGTCGATCGCCGCCATACCCATCATTTTTTCCCCTCTGCGCGACAGACGGCCGGGTCGGGCGGCCAAATATTTTTTTTATTTATTTTATCCACTGCACGTTCTGGCGCTGGCCTTGCTGCGGCTGCTTGTTACTAGGTGAAATTATCCGCATAATTTGATAGAATCTATTTCTGAACCACGTGTGTCAAGTCACGCAATGAAAAGAGGTATCACGGCATGACCTATTCCGTCAAAATCGACCGCAAGTGGCAAAAATACTGGGAAGAAAGCGAGATCAATCGTTTTAATCCCGAACATATCGATAAAAAGCTTTATGTCCTGGAGATGTTTTCCTACCCATCGGGGGCCAATCTGCATGTCGGCCACTGGTACAACTACGCTCTGGCCGATTCCTGGGCCCGGATGAAAAGGATGCAAGGGTACGAAGTTTTCCAACCAATGGGTTTTGACGCCTTCGGTCTTCCGGCGGAAAACTATGCGATACAAACCGGCATTCACCCCATGGACAGCACCCTCGGCAATATTAAAACCATGAAAAAACAACTGCACGAGATGGGTGGTATGTTCGACTGGGATGCGGAACTGGCAACCTGCCTGCCCGAATATTATCGCTGGAATCAGTGGCTTTTCCTTCAATTGTATCAAAACAATCTGGCCTATCGTAAAAATGCGCCGGTCAACTGGTGTCCGAACTGCAACACGGTTTTGGCCAACGAACAGGTCGTGGACGGCGGCTGTGAACGATGTGGTACCGAGATCAAGCGACGCAATCTGACACAATGGTTTTTCAAAATCACCGATTACGCCCAAGAATTGCTGGACTGTCTGCCCGAATTGGACTGGCCGGAAAAAACCAAGAAAATCCAAATCAACTGGATCGGCCGTTCCGAAGGCGCCGAGATCACCTTTGGCACCGAAAAATACGGACAGCCGATTCTGGATGAATCCGGCAATACGGTAAATTTAAGTGTCTTTACCACCCGGGCCGACACGCTGATGGGAGTCACTTACGTTGTGGTGGCGCCGGAAAGCCAGCTGTGTGAGTTGCTGACCACCCACGAACAAGCTCAGATCGTCGCTGCTTATCGCGATCAGGCCAGCAAGGCATCCGATATTGACCGGATGTCCGCGGTTCGTGAAAAAACAGGCGTTTTCACCGGGTCTTTTGCCATCCACCCCCTGACCGGCGAACGCGTGCCGATCTGGGCTGCGGACTATGTCATCGCCGGTTACGGAACCGGCGTGGTCATGGCTGTTCCCGGTCATGATGAACGAGACTTTGAGTTCGCCCAAAAATTCAATCTGCCGATCACGCGTGTCATTCGCAGTGAAGACAACACACCGGATGATCTGCCCTTTGTCGAATATGGGGTTTTGACCAACAGCGGCAAATATGACGGCCTAGACTTTACCGAGGCGGTCAAGGCCATTATCGCCGACCTGCAGGCCATCGGCAAAGGTTCGGCTACGATCACCTATCGTCTGCGGGATTGGCTGGTTTCCCGCCAACGTTATTGGGGCACACCCATTCCGATCATTTATTGTGACCATTGCGGTGTCGTACCGGTCCCCGAAGACCAATTGCCGGTCGAGCTGCCCTACGATGTCGAATTTAAACCGGACGGTGAATCTCCCTTGAAGAAATGCCGCAGTTTCATCGAAACCACCTGTCCGACCTGCGGCGGCCCGGCCAAACGAGATCCTGACACACTGGACACTTTTGTTTGTTCTTCTTGGTATCAGTTCCGCTTCGTCGACAATAAAAACCGGCAGTTGCCTTTCGATCGAAAGAAAGTCAACCAGATGTGTCCTGTCGATAAATATATTGGTGGTGCCGAGCATGCCGCGATGCATCTTTTGTACGCACGATTCATTACCAAGGCCCTGCGCGATCTGGGGTACCTGGATTTTGACGAGCCTTTCAGCTCTCTGGTTCATCAGGGCACCATTCTGGGGGCGGATGGCCAGAAAATGTCCAAATCGCGTGGGAATACCATTTCCCCCGATGATTACATTCAACAAAACGGATCGGATATTTTCCGCATGTATCTTGGCTTCGGCTTTGCTTATGTCGATGGCGGTCCATGGAATGATGACGGCGTCAGGGCCATAGCCAAATTCATCGGTCGGGTTGAACGGTTGGTTGAACAGGTTGCGGCCATGGCGGATGAGCCCTTTGAAAGCACCGGCGCAGCAGAGAGAGAATTGCTTTATGCTTTAAATTACGCCATTCGGGCGGTCACTGTCGATGCCGATCGGTTCCAGTTCAACACCTCCATCGCGCGCATGATGGAATTGCTGAATGCCATCGGCAAATATCAGGCCAACAACCAAACGGTCCAACAAGGATTGCTACGAAGAACCTGCCTCGACCTGATCAAGTTGATGGCGCCCTTTGCGCCGCATTTCTGCGAAGAGATGTGGCAAATGCTGGGGCATGATGATTCTGTTTTCCGCACGCCTTGGCCAAAATGGGATCCGGAGGCTTTGGTTCAGGACACGGTTGAAATTGCCGTACAGGTCAACGGAGCGATTAAATATCGGCTGGAAGTGGCGTCGAACGGCGAACCGGATGAAATCGAAGCAATCGTTCGTGCCGACAGTCGCACCGAGGCCGCTTTGGCCGGACGATCCATCGTCAAGGTCATTGTCGTCAAAGGTCGCTTGGTCAATTTGGTCGTCCGCTGAGTAGTCGCAATGTTGTTACTGTTGGGATTTTTAGCTGGTACGCTCGTCGGCCTGTTGTTGAAAAGAAAGATCCGGCCGCTGTTATTCGAACGCTGGATCGGCCTTCCGTTGCTTTTACCCACATTTGCTTTGGTTCTTGCGCCGGTGATTTTGGATCATTTCCATTCCGAACTGCTCTGGGCCTCCGACCGCCAGTTGCTGATCACTTTGTCGGCCCTTCCCATTTTGCTGGCAATGGTACTTATTTTGCTCAATCTATTGCCAAGCAGCGAACAAAACGTCAATTCGGCGCCCAGACGCTGGTATCATCGGGCTGCCCTGCTGATCACGGCTATCGGCTTGCTGGCCAACGCCTTGGTCGTATTGCTCAATCGAGGCTATATGCCGATCCCGGAAAGTTATCTGGCCGATCTGTCCGATCCGGTTTGGATCGAGGCCATCCGCAATCAGGCGCTGCGTCTAAAACAACTGATC
>JAAYNF010000115.1 GCA_012520975.1 Clostridiaceae bacterium
CAGGGGTAGCACGTAACACCTGCCGGAGGTTTCCGGCCCCGTGTCGGGGCTTTGTGAACGCCGGACGAAAAACGGTCCCGGCGTGGATTTTCCTCCCTTTTGGGGCTGAACCATGGGGTCGAAAACCTTGCAGGTTAAAGGCAGGTGGTCGCATTGCGCCCCCTGCCGGATCACACCGCCCCGCAATGCGGGTCGGGGACCTTCGGGCGGGTACACCTGAAGTGGCAGTTTGTCACCTCCTGGGTGGTTGAAGGATTGAAAAACACTCAGGAACCACAGGAAAACAAAGGGTTTCTCAAGGTACACCCTGCAGGTGATTTCTGACAAATACAGAAAAAGGAGGAATTTCGATGGAGGATGAAACCAAGAAACGTATCCCGCTCTGGCTATACCCCAGCACTATCGAGTGTATGGATGCGCTTTTAGAAAAAGACAACTGCAAGAGCAGGAGCGAATTTATAGAGAAAGCAATTCAATTTTACAGCGGATATATCTCGGCGGAGGACAGCATGAACTTTCTGCCAGCCGCCATTACCTCGGCCATGGCCGGTGTGGTCGGAACAACGGAAAACCGTATTGCCCGTGTGCTGTTCAAACTGGCGGTAGAGATGAGCATGATGATGAATATCATCGCCTCCAATGCGGAGATTGACGAAGCACTGCTCAGTCGCTTGCGGGGCAAATGTGTTTCCGATGTGAAAAAATCCATCGGTGCCATTAATTTTGAGGATGCGGTGAAGTTCCAAAAGGGCCAGTGAGGTGACGTCGGATGCCAAGAATTATCTTCAAATGCCGTTATCTTAAAAACGCATCGGAACACCTGAACAATAAGCCACCAAATTTATATAAGAAAGCATTAGTCAGTATCTATGTTTAAAAGTATAAAAGTGTTTCAATAGATAGAATAGATAATCGGGTAAGCGTGGAATGTTCTGTCGGTTAATGTTATCATAAATAAAAAAAGTGTCTGTCTTCAAGACCAGACGAATGATTTCAGGGGGTGTATTACATGACCGATGAGGAACGTAATATTGCCGGCAGACGCCAGCTTACATTCTACCTTGCCAACCAATACCCCATGTGGCGGGTGGTGTTGGTGAAATCCATTAAAAAAATATTGGAGAATCTCGATGGCTTTTACAGCCCCATATTTGATGAACTGAAACGCTATGACGAAGAAAAACAGTCGGACACCGTCAACGGTGAAATACGGAACGGCCTCTTTTTTGAGGCTTTATCCCAGAGCGTCCAAGCTGTCGAGGATCTGTTTTCGATGATGAAATATTCCGGCGACATTCCTTTTTTTGCAAAAAATGTTGTTACGTACAATGCAAGCAAGGTCACCAGATATATTCGTGGCTTTGACACGGCAAACACTGAATTTTTGCTTCAGCAATTCCAGGTTCCATATCTAAGTCTGAATGAGCCGTGGGAGGATACAGATGTATTCGATAAGTACGTTGAAGCCGTCCAGTTGATCTGCGAATACATGGACGCCTTGATCGAGCACCACAGAACGTACTACTTTCATTATTGCCAATACAAGCACGGGATGGCTGTGGCACTGCGTCCTTTCGGAGGTTCAGCTCGGCATGGCGATGATATTCTTGAAGGCGTCGTGATGACGTTTGACAACGTGAAATTCACAAAGAGAATTCATACGACATTACCGGCGATGATGATCCCCGATTTTCATACGGACATATCAAAGCACATTACAGCCCTGCATGAGGAAGATAACCTTCTCCGGGCGGAAATGAAGGTGGTAAATTTGAATCTGTTCGTCGGTATTGTCGAAAAAGCATATACCCTGCTTAGCGTGCTGCACCATAATCTGAAGATGAGGTGCGAGCCCCTTAAAGAGGACAATGTCGCTGAAATTGCATTCCCTACGAGGGATTATAAGAAGCTCATGATTATGGGTTTTCCAACGAAAGATAGCTAACAGAGAATCGAGGGCAAGGATGCACTATCCCTCCTTTGCCCTC
>JAAYNF010000116.1 GCA_012520975.1 Clostridiaceae bacterium
AAAGTCATAAAATCGACTAAAATATAACGTATATACTCAAAATTCTAAACATTAAAAACGCCCGAAAGCCTTACATTTCAAGGACATTGGGCGTTTCTCTTCCTCTAAACTGTCAAAGACGGGATATTATTCTATCGATAAACAGGACGCAATGTCAACAAAAAAAATAACAACGCCTGCCCGGAGAGGATTGCCATCTCTTCCCGGGCAGGCGTTTGCTGTTGTTAGGGTTTAGGCAAGACTTCAGCCGTTACTCATCCAGTACGCTGTTCGGATAAACCGCGCGGGCTCGATAATGGGTGTGCAGCAACTCATGGGACAGACGGCCATTAGGCTCACCAAGGAAATTTTTATACAACGCCTCAACATCGGCGTTTTTATGGGACTTGCGCTTTGTCATGAGAGAATCTTCTTCATACAGCGCCTTTGCACGCAATGTTCTCAGATCGATGTCCATCAGATCAGACGCTGAAACCTGCGGTTGACCTCCGCCACAGACACAGCCGCCGGAACAACCCATGATTTCAATAAAATGGTATTCGGGGGCTGTACCGGCTCGGATCGCATCCAGAAGTTTTCGGGCGGCAGCCGTACTGTGGGCCACAGCAACTCTGATCTTCAGGCCGCCAACCACAACCTCGGCCTCTTTGACGCCCTGATCAACACCCCGGACCGTGGTGTATTCAAACTCGGGCAGATCATCTTCTTCAAGAATATCGGCAACGGTTCGCAAGGCGGCTTCCATGACACCGCCGGTCGCGCCAAAAATAACCGCGGCGCCGGTGTATTCGCCCATCATATCCATGTCCGGACCCTCATCCGGGAGCTTTAAGAAATCAATGCCGGTCTGTTTGATCATTCGGGCCAGTTCCCGTGTCGTTAAAACAGCGTCGACATCCCGGAGGCCGGTTTTTTCATTGATCATTTCTTCCCGGGCCGCCTCGGTTTTTTTGGAGGTGCAGGGCATGACCGAAACAACAAAAATGTTTTTGGGATCAATCCCCTTGCGTTGAGCATAATAGGTTTTTAAGATTGCTCCTTCCATCTGATGAGGAGATTTACAGGTCGAGAGATTGTCAAGAAAATCCGGATAATAAAACTCGGCAAACCGGATCCAACCCGGTGAACAAGAAGTAATCATCGGTAGCTTGCCGCCATTTTTGATCCGATTTAACAATTCCGTTCCTTCTTCCATGATGGTCAGGTCGGCACCGAAGTTCGTATCGTATATTTTGTCGAAACCCATGCGACGCAAAGCCGCGAACATTTTCCCGGTGGAACGTGTTCCGATCGGCAATCCGAACTCTTCACCAATTGCAGCCCGAACAGCCGGAGCAACCTGAACCACCACATGCTTTTCCGGATCGTGGATGGCGGCCCAGACCGACTCAATTTCTTCCCGCTCGTGCAGCGCACCGACCGGACAGGCAATGATGCACTGGCCGCAGTAGATGCAGGGAGCATCGGCCATGCTGATGTCAAATGCCGGTCCTACGCTCGTGTTGAATCCACGATTGAGGAAAGACAGCACACCGATCTCCTGTTTCTGACAGGCGGCTACACAGCGGCCACATAAGATACATTTGCTTGAATCACGAATGATGGACGCAGATTTGCCGTCAACGATCGACGGGCTCTTTTCCCCCTGAAATCTGTTTTCACGAATGGCAAAAAGCTCGCAAAGATCCTGCAGCTCGCAATTTCCATTGCGAATACAAGCCAAACAATCTCTGTTGTGATCCGACAAGATCAACTCCAAAGTTGACCTGCGTGTAGCGCGCACCCGCGGCGAATTTGTCATAACATTCATTCCTTCGGCCACCGGACTGACGCAGGAAGCCACCAGAGATCGGCCACCGACCACCTCCACCAAACAAATACGACAAGCACCGACCTCATTGGTTCCTTTCAGAAAGCAAAGCGTCGGAATTTTGATTCCGGCATGCCGGGCGGCTTCGAGGATCGTATAACTGGAAGGTACGTTGACCTTGATACCATCGATTGTCAGATTGACCATGTTCACGAAATCACACGCTCCTTTTCACGGTAAAATATCACTGCCTGACGACAGCATTGAATTTGCAGGCCTGCTCACAGGCGCCGCACCGAATACAGCGGGAACTGTCAATAACATAAGGCTCCTTGCCCAGAACACCGCTGATACAATCGGCCGGACATTGTTTGGCGCACAGTCCGCATTTCCGGCAGTTTTCCGCAACAATCGCATAGGCCAGCAAATTCTTGCAGACATGGCAGCGGCAGCGGCGCTCAGTGACATGCTCTTCGTATTCCTCTCGGAAATATTTAAGCGTGGATAAAACCGGATTGGGAGCGGTCTGGCCGAGAGCACACAAAGACCCTTCCTTGATGGCTGTCGCCAGGTGTTCTAATTCCGGAAGATCCTCGGGCTGACCCCGACCATCGGTTATCTTCTCCAGTATTTCCAGCATTCGGCGCGTACCGATACGACAGGGAGCGCATTTTCCGCAGGACTCATCAACGGTAAATTCCAAGAAAAACTTGGCAATATCGACCATGCAGGTGTCCTCATCCATGACGATCATGCCTCCCGATCCCATCATGGAACCGGCTGCCACAAGATTGTCATAGTCGATCGGAACGTCGAGCATTGAGGCCGGCAGACAGCCGCCTGAGGGGCCACCGGTCTGGACAGCCTTAAAAGCTTTGCCGCCGGGGATTCCTCCGCCGATATCATAAACAATTTCGCGTAGGGTTGTTCCCATCGGAATCTCAATCAAACCGACATTGTTCACTTTTCCACCGAGAGCAAAGACCTTTGTCCCCTTGCTGCGCTCGGTACCCAAACCGGAGAACCACTCGGCACCTTGGAGAAGGATGACCGGAATGTTGGCAAAGGTTTCGACATTGTTAAGGATGGTTGGTTGACCAAACAGCCCTTTGATCGCCGGGAACGGCGGCCGTGGCGTCGGGTTGCCGCGCTTACCTTCGATTGAGCGCATAAGGGCGGTCTCTTCACCGCAAACAAAAGCTCCGGCGCCCAGTCGGATCTCAATATCAAAATCAAAACCGCTGTCAAAAATGTTCTGACCAAGCAGTCCTAGGTCTCTCGCCGCATCGATCGCCAGCTGCAAGCGCCTGACCGCAATGGGATATTCGGCGCGGACGTAGGCATAACCTTGGTTGGCCCCGATCGCATAACCGGCGATGGCCATGGCCTCGACAATGCTGTGCGGATCTCCTTCCAATACCGAACGATCCATAAAAGCGCCGGGGTCGCCTTCATCCGCATTACAGCAGACATACTTTTGCCCGCTGGGCTGGTTGGCGGCAAACTCCCACTTTAATCCGGTTGGGAAGCCACCGCCGCCTCGTCCTCGCAAGCCGGATTTTTTGATGACGTCAATCACATCCATGGGAGGAGTTTTTTCGGACAGAATTCGGCCCAAAGCCAGGTATCCGTCTTGAGCAATGTACTCGTCGATGGATTCCGGGTTGATCAAACCGCAGTTGCGGAGCGCAACCCTTAATTGTTTGGCAAAAAACCGTGATTCCTCAATATTTTTTGCCTGATCTGAGAGCAGATCGGCCTGACTTGTCATCAGTCGCCGGACATAGCGACCTTTTTCCAAATGTTCCGAAACAATTTCGCTGACATCGGCCGGTTGAACCCGATAATACATCACGCCTTCCGGGTAAACAACAACAATCGGTCCTTCGGCACAAAGTCCAAAACATCCTGTTTGAACAACTTTGACCTCCCGATCAAGTCCCAGAGAGGCTATTTCCCGCTCCATCTCCTCGATAATCTGAGGAGACTTCGATGCCGTGCATCCCGTACCACTACAAACCAGCACATGTGCCCTGTACAAGTTCATGATGTCAAGCCTCCTTATATTTAGCCAAAATCGCCGGTATCTTATCCGCGGTCAGACGACCGTAGACATCGTCATTAATCATCATGACCGGTGCCAGACCACAGGCACCAACACAGCGACAAGGATTGATGGAAAATTTCATGTCATCGGTGCACTCGCCGGACTTAATTCCCAGCTCGGATTCCACCTTCTCCAAGATGGCCTGCGCACCCTTGACGTAACAGGCTGTTCCCAAGCATATGCTGATCATATATTCTCCCTTGGGTTCGGTGGAAAAGAAAGAATAGAAAGAAACAACGCCATAAACCTCAGCCACCGAAACGCCCAAGCCGAAGGCAATTTCCCGTTGCACATCAAGCGGCAAATAGCCGTAGATATTCTGAGCTTCTTGCAACACTTGTATCAGCCCTTGGCGACCCTGCGCGTTGTGCTGACTTAGCACCTCGGCCAACATTTGCTTTTTTACATCCTGAGTCAGTGTTTTCATAATTACCATGCGTTGACTCACCCCCTCGACTTTATACAATAACATGATTCTTTTTTATCAGCAACACAACCCATGAAAGATTGTAACATTTTGCGCGCCACTTGATGAATGGGATATACTTATATGATAACAAAGAATGGAGGCTCGCTAAAATGCATCTTTGCTGGTCGGTCGGCCATGAGGATCATGGTCAGCGCGCCGTGGATGTTCTGATCCGACGAACAGATATGTCTCGTTCAATGGCCAAAAAAATCCGCCTTTATGGACGACTGACCTGCAACGGTCGTGAACACCGAATGATTGATCCGGTTTATACCGGCGATCAGCTGGTGGCCATCTATCAGGCAAATCCGGACACGCCCTCCACCCTGCATTCCAATCATTCTTTGGACATCTGCTACATTGACGATTGGCTGTTGGTAGTCAACAAGCCCGCCGGCATGGTTACACATCCCACTTACCTTCATGATCAAGGATCATTGACCAGCTTGCTGGCTGATTTTCCCTTGCATCCTGTCAATCGTCTGGATCGCGACACATCAGGATTGGTGCTTATTGCCAGAAACGGACATGCGCACTATGTGATCGCCCGCAACCCCATGCGCAAGATATATGTCGGATTGGTTCATGGCCAAACCGGCGACCGCGGAACAATCGACGCGCCGATTCGTCGGTCGGATGGCAGCATCATACTGCGCGAGGTTCATGACGAAGGAGTTCCCGCCCAAACACGTTGGCGCCGTATCCACTACTTTCCTCACTCGGATATCTCTTTTTTAAAATTCGAGTTGTTGACCGGCCGAACGCATCAAATCCGCGTCCATTGTCATTATGCCGGTTTTCCCTTGGTCGGTGACGGTCTCTACGGCCGTCGGTCTCTTCAGGAGTTGGCTTTGCCGGATTCATTTGATCCGGATAAAATAATCGGCCGACAGGCATTACATGCCGCCGGCCTGACCTTTCACCATCCGATTTCCCGCAAAGAGATGACCGTCAACGCCACATTACCTGCCGATTTTCGACGGCTGATGACATGTCTTTTTTCGATTTAAATCAAATTAGATTTGCTCGTTGCCGCCTGATCAAGCAATTTGCTTGCCAAAATTTCGGCCTCCTTTTCGCCACTGCTTCCGGCAAGGAGCCGAGCAATTTCCCGGCGTTGACCGGCGTGGTCCAAAGGATGGAGCCGGGTCCGGGTCTGATCGCTCCGAACGGTTTTTTCGATCAGAATATGCTGGTCGGCCATGGCGGCGATTTGTGCCAGATGTGTAATGCAGAAAATCTGCCGGGTCCGAGACAGCCGCATCAATTTGTCGGCAACTTTCTCAGCCGTATGGCCGCTGACACCGGCATCGATTTCGTCAAAGATCAAAACCGGTATCCGATCGGCCTCGGCCAAAATTGATTTGATAGCCAACATAATGCGCGACGCTTCACCACCGGAAGCGATCCGGACCAAGGGCTTCATAGGTTCACCGGGATTAGCCGAAATCAAGAATTCAACCTGATCCAGACCATAACGCCCGGCAAGGTCCGGATTATCTTGAACCGGAGCAAAACAAACGGCAAACCGAACATCTTTCATCCCCAGATCATGAAGCTCCCGGGTAATATGCCGCTCCAATCCGGCTGCGGCTTCTTGTCGGCACCGGCTCAAATGATGTCCTTGGTCGATCAATTGCCGGCCGAGCTGATCTTTTTGTTTTGTCAGATTATTGAACAAAGCTTCACTGTCTTCAAGTTCGGCCAGTTCTTCCCGAGCGATTTGTTGAAATTGCAAAACAGAGGTTAACGTACCACCGTACTTTCTTTTCAACATCGTCAACTGGTCAATGCGTTCATCAAGTTTTTCCAATTCCCCCGGCATGATTTCCAAATCGTCCAATGCAGCCCGGATGTCACCGGTTGCGCTTTGCAGATTATAAAGCGATTCCCTGACCTGATCCGCGGTTTCGGCCAAATCCGGCAGATGCGCGGCAACGATGTCCAGACGAGAGGATGTGCGGGATAGTCCGTTTAAAATGACCGTTTCATTCTCTCCGCTCAAGGTTTCCAACGCTTCTGCCAAAGCACTTTTTATTTTTTCGGTATTGGCCAAAACCCGGCGGCGCAGTAAAAGTTTTTCGTCTTCGCCTGCATAAATTCCCGCCGCCTCGATTTCTCTGATTTGGTACTCCAAAATGTCGACTCGTCTGGCACGTTCCGCCGGATCTGTTCCCAAGGTCTGAAGCTTGCGACGGCAGGTTTGGTAATCGACGTAAATTTCCTGCCAGGCTGTCAATGCGTCAGCCAAGGGCTGTGCGCCATATCGGTCAAGGAGGTGAAGATGGGTCTCGGTTTTGAAAATAGCTTGTTGATCATGTTGACCATGAATATCAATCAGATAGGACGCCACATCACGCAAAAGACCAAGCGGAACCACACGACCGTTGATGCGACAGATGGTCTTTCCGGACGCCAGAATCTCTCTGGACAGCAGCAACTCCTCCGTATCAGGGTCATCGTCCGGACTCAAGCCCAGCTCATCAAGGAGGTTTGTTGGAAGGGCGATTGTATAATTGGTAAAAACCGCTTCTATTGTTGCTCGATCTTGGCCGAAGCGAATCATGTCTCGATTGGTCTTGTTCCCGGTCAAAGCACCGATGGCATCAATCAAAATGGATTTGCCCGCACCGGTCTCACCGGTCAAAACCAGCAGGCCGTCGCCGGGATGCAAAACGGCGGTTTCAATAAGCGCAACATCATGGATTTCAATCCGCTCAAGCATAATCAGTCACGGGGAGGGTTTTTACCGCTTAGACCCTGCAGGGCGATCCGACTCAGTGTTTGACTCAAAGCCACCGCCTGCTCGGCGGATCGTGTCGCGACAAAAACCGTGTCATCGCCGGCAATGCTGCCGGCCACTTCGGGCAGCCGCATCGAGTCCAAGGCCGAGGCGCAGGCTTGGGCCATGCCGGGTAAGCTTTTAATGATGACCAGGTTGACGGCCAAATCAACCTGAACGACGGCTTCGGAAAACACCTTCATCAAACGGCCGGACGCAACCTCACCGCTGCGTTCCATGGGAACATATTTTTGCAGGCCATGACCGGAGGTAACTTTAATGATACCCAACTCCTTGATATCTCTGGAGATCGTAGCCTGCGTAACTTCCAATCCAATTTTATTGAATGCAACGACCAGCTCTTCCTGCGTACTGATGTCGGCTTCACGAATCAGTTGCAGCAGCTTGGCTTGTCGTTCGCTTTTGGACATTCTCATCGGGCTCTCCCCCTAGCTTGGATTTTTTGCGGCAAAGCAACATAAAAATCATCGTTCCCCAGTCGAATAACTTGCAAAGATTTGGTTGATCGCCGTATGACAACGGTTCCGCCGCTTTCAACGTAGATATCCCGCCGACCATCAATGGAAACCAAGGCTTGGTAGGGATAATCTCCGATTTTGACGACAATCCGGCTGTGGTCGGCGGCGATATAACTTCGATTGTGCAACGTGTGTGGGCAAATCGGCGTAATCAGAATCAAGGACAGCTCCGGATGAATGATCGGACCACCGGCGGAAAGAGAGTAGGCTGTTGAGCCGGTAGGAGTAGAAACAATCAGGCCGTCGCCGGGTATTCGATCAACGGTTTCCTGATTAATCGTCAATTCAAGGGTCACTATTCTGGGCGAGGCACCACGAGAAACAACCGCATCATTGAGAGCAAAACCCTCGCCCAGCAATACTTGGTTATGGTCGAAACACGAAACATCCAGCATCATCCGCTGTTCCAGTTGATAATCGCCGGACACCAACCTTGCGATCGCAGGTCGCAGTTGGTCGGGAAGTATTTCCGGCAAAAAGCCGACACTGCCAAGATTGACTCCTATCACCGGTATGGATTCATGACCCACCAAGTGAACGAGGGAAAGAAAGGTTCCATCTCCTCCTAAACAGACCGCCAGATCACAGGTGGCATAATCAGCCAATTCAACCTGCCCCGACCCAGCCAACAAGGATCCTTTATAATCGGGGCCGGCAACAGCGGTCGCACCGGCCTGCCGGATATAATCTGCGGCACGAATCGCCAATGAGTAGTCCGGATCCTTGTCAGGGTTTGAAAAAAGCCCGATTCGCATGGTTCCTCCCAGCTCGTTAATCAGGAATCATCAGATCGCGTGTGAGTCTCATTATAACATGAGATTCTTTGCCCGCGCGACAATTCCTTCCGGCGTCAGTCCGTGTATTTCCAGCAACTGTTGCCGGCTTCCCTGCGAAACCTTGTCTCCATCGACCGCCAGAATCGAGGCGCGAATTGTCGGTTTTTGAGCCAGCAGCGCCGGCAGAATCATTTGACCAAAGCCACCGGTTGTCACAACCTCTTCCACAAACAAAACTCGGCCGGTTATGGCGACCGACCGGAATATCGGTTGAAGATCCGCCGGCTTGGCGCAAACCACCGCAATAACTTCGGCTTGAAAACCTTGGTCGGCAAGCAGCGCAGCAGCGCGCAAACAAGGGCCGATCATTGTACCTAGGGCAACGATCGAGATGTCTTTTCCGCCCTTAAGCTGCGTGGTTCGCAAGGATAACTGCTCAGGCAACGGATCCGGCCACTCTTGACCCCGCGGATATCGGATGGCAACCGGATGCTCGGCCGTAGCGGCATAGGCCAGAACCTCGCCTAATCTTCGGCAATCCGGCGGACAGAAAACCTCAAGACCGGGCAGGGGCAGCAGAAGGCTCAGGTCGTAAATCCCCTGATGTGTTTCGCCATCCTCGCCGACCAGTCCGGCACGGTCGATGCTCAGGACCACCGGCAGCTCCTGCAAGCAGATGTCATGGAGCAATTGATCGTACGCTCTTTGCAAAAAAGTGGAATACAACGCAACAAAAGGCTTCATGCCGCCGGCAGCCAAACCGGCAGCCATCGTGACCGCATGCTGCTCGGCAATCCCCACATCAAAGAATCGATCCGGAAACCGCCGGGCAAAATCCGAAAGGCCGGTGCCGGCCGTCATCGCCGCGGAAATCGCACAGATTTTGGGATCTTTTGCAGCCAAATCGGATAAGGATCGACCAAACATCTCCGAAAAAGTACGCCCGCCGCTTATACCGTTAGCCACGCCATTTTCAATGACAAAGGGCGCCACACCGTGATAGACATCCGGTGATTCCTCGGCAAAAGAATAACCTTTTCCTTTTTGCGTTAATACATGGAGCATCACCGGACCTTTAAGCAGACGGATCGAGCGCAAGTGCCGGCGAAGGGTGTCCAGATCATGCCCGTCAATAGGACCGTAGTAGCGAAAGCCGAGCTGCTCGAAGAAAATCCCCTGGCGTTGGAAGAGCTGGCGTAGATATCGTTTGAACAATTGCAGGAGATTATAGATCGGTCGGCCGATCAACGGAGTTTTCGGCAACACAGTATCGATCCCCGACTTCAGCCGGATATAGTTGGGGGAAATGCGTAATTTTTCCAAATGACGCGACAAACCGCCGACATTGCGACCGATTGACATTTGATTATCGTTGAGAACAACCAGCAGGTTTTCACGAGCTTGGCCGGCGTCATTCAATGCCTCGAAAGACATGCCGCCTGTCAGGGCACCGTCACCGATCACGGCAACGGCTCGTCCGGCCTTCCCCAGCCTCCGCATGGCTCGACTCAGTCCGAGAGCAGCCGAGATCGAAGTGCTGCTATGGCCGGTATTAAAGCAATCAAAGGGACTTTCACAGCATTTTGGGAATCCGGACAACCCCTCTTTTTTCCGTAGTGTAAAAAAACGATCCAGCCGGCCGGTCAAAATCTTCCAAGTATAGCTCTGATGGCCCACATCAAAAATGATGCGATCATTTTCCGGATCAAACTCCAGCAACAAGGCCATGGTCAACTCAACCACGCCCAAGTTGGAGGCAAGATGCCCACCGTTGCGAGCTACAGTGCGGATGATCAGATTCCGGATTTCGCTGGCAACCTGCGCAAGTTCAGCTTTTGAAAGTGATTTTAGTTGGTCGGGCAGTTGCAGGTTTTCAAGCAGATTTTGCCCAGATTTTTGATCGAAAGACTTCATATCAACTGGTACGAATCTGGAGATAATCGGCCAGATCATGCAAAAATTCAATCGCTAATCCGCCCTCAAGCAAGGGTTGAAGAGCATCTTTGGCTTGCTCAACGGTCAATGCCAGCTGACGGCGCGCTTCGTAAAGGCCTAGCAGGCTGACATAGGTCGGTTTGCCGTCACGATGATCCTTGCCGGCGCTTTTACCTAAGGTAAGGCGATCGGCTGTGGCGTCTAGGATATCATCTTGAATCTGGAAAGCCAAACCGATGCCATCGGCGTAACACTGCAGCGCATCGAGAACCGGCGGAGGCTGCTGGGCCAGCAAGGCAGCGGCAATGACTGCTGCTTTCAGCAAAGCGGCGGTTTTTTTGCCGTGTAAAACACGCAATTGATTTAAGGTTAAAACATCACCTGCAGCCGAAAGATCGAGGATTTGCCCGCCGATCATGCCGCTGCTGCCGGCGGCCTTCGCAATGTAGCCTGCCGCCCGGATTGTTCCCGGTCGTTCAAGACGAATCGCCGACAACATCACTTCGTAGGCTCTGTTAAGCAGTGCATCTCCTGCTAGGATGGCAACGGCTTCGCCAAATTTAACATGGCAGGTCGGTCGTCCGCGCCTCAAATCATCGTCATCCATGCTGGGCAGATCATCATGGATCAAAGAATAGGTATGAATCATTTCCAGAGCGCAGGCAAAGGGCATGGCTTCTGTTTCCGGCAATTGCAGCATTGTCGCCGTAGCCAAAAGCAATACCGGACGAATTCGCTTCCCACCACCTAAAAGACTGTAACGGGCCGCCTCAACCACAAGGCCGCCTTCATCATCGGGGATTGATGGAAAGTATTGCGGTAGCCATTCCTCCACCCGGGTTTGGAGTACGGCGAGTTGTTCGTTGAATGAATTCATCAGCCGTCCTCACCAAAAGGCTTTTCTTCGAAACCGCCGTCGGATTTTTCAATGAGCTCCGTGATCTGGCGTTCAATTTCCCGGAGTTTTCCGGCACAAATTTCGGTCAAGGCCATTCCCCGACGAAAAAGAGCCATGGAAGCCTCCAGGCTGATATCTCCGGACTCCAAGCTGTTAACAGTCTGCTCAAGCTCCTTCAGCGCTTCTTCATAACTGAGGTTACGCAGGTCCGCCGAATTCTCATCGAGATTGTTGGTCTGATCATCCATATTCATTTTATCGCCTCCAGTCCCGCACTTGGCGGACATCACAATTAATTATTCCGTCACGCAGCCAGACCTCGATATTTTCGCCCGGTTTGACCAACGCAGTCGATAAAAGCACGCTGTTGTCTGCGGCCCTTGTCACAACGCCGTACCCTCGCGCGAGCACCTTGAGGGGGCTTAAGGCATCCAGTTTGCCCGCGAGAATGGAAAACCGCCGTTCCGCCTGGCGAACGTTGGTCTGAGTCACGGTTACCAACCGCTGAACCAAGCGGTCGACATCCAAACGACGTCGATCGGTTATTTCCAAAGGCCGGCGCAGGACCCTGTTGACCAAAAGATGATCAAGCCGCAGACGTTGTCGTTCCAGTCGCCGACTCAAGGCTTGCCTGAGGCGGATTTGGGCTTGCAAGATTAAATTTTCCTGCTCGCTCTTGACCGGAACAGCCAATTCCGCAGCCACCGATGGCGTTGATGCCCGAACGTCGGCCACAAAATCGCAAATTGTGAAATCGGTCTCATGACCAACCGCAGAAATAACGGGAATCTTTGAACGATAGACCGCCCGGGCAACAATCTCTTCATTAAAAGCCCAGAGATCTTCCAGCGATCCACCGCCACGACCGACGATCAGGACATCGGCCTGACCCAATTCGTTGAATCGGTCGATCGCAGCAGCGATGGCTGCCGCCGCCCCCTCTCCCTGAACCGCGACCGGTATCAACTGCAACCGAAAGTTTGGAAAGCGCCGGGTCAGAACCTGTAAAATATCGCGAATGACAGCACCCGAAGGCGATGTAACCACACCAATCAAACGGGGCAGTAACGGCAATTGTTTTTTGTGCTCCGGGTCAAACAGACCTTCGGTCTCCAATTTGCTTTTCAGCTGCTCAAAGGCCAAATAGAGATCCCCTACGCCGTCAGCCGACATGCTCTGAACATAGAGTTGAAAACGGCCATCCCGGTCATAAATCGACGCCTTCGCGGTTACAATGACTTTCAGGCCATCGGCCGGTCGAAATTGCAGACGGCCGGCATAGCCCTTAAACATGACGCAGCTGACCGCGGCTTCATCATCTTTCAGCGTAAAATACAAATGACCGGATGCGTATGATTTAAATCCCGAAATCTCGCCCCGAACCAGCACCGGATTCAAATTGCCGTCCCGTTCCAGGAGGGTGGCAACATAACGATTTAATTGAGCAACGGAAATCGGTTGGCTCATTCGGTCCCTCCACTGATGCGTCCCAAGATGGCATTGATGTACGATCTTGATTCTTCGCTGCTGAATTTTTTACTCAGCAAGACCGCTTCGGATATGGCTACACTGGCCGGAACATCATCTCCGTAAAGCATCTCAAAGATCGCCAGTCTCAAAATAATCAGATCGATTTTGGGCAGTCGTTCCTTGCTCCAGCGTTTCAGCAAGGGCTCAAATTGCGCATCCAGATCGATCTGACGCGCACGAACCCCCCGCACCAGCGACATCATATATGACTGGTCTTGAGCTTTGACATTCCTATCAATGAGAAACGTATTGATCTGGTCTTCCTCGTCTCCCTTTTGTAATTCCAGCTGATACAACAGCATAAATGCTTTTTCGCGGGCCACGCGGCGACTCATATTCTCCCCCCTTACCGGAACATGCCGGGGGGCAAAATTTTGTCCAGCAGGTCGAGGAATGCCTGACGATTACGGAAATAGCGAACCCCCAAAAAGTAGCCAAGAAACGTCATGGCAATCAAGAACAAGGTCTTGAGAATACCAAAAATAACCAAAGACAAGGCCAGCACAAAGCCGACCAAGGCACCGATGGCGCCGGGACTTTTGTTTTTTAGGTTTTCGGCAAGTTGCTGCCAGATCTTTTTCATATTGTTTACCGTTCAATGCGGGCGGCTACCGGTTCTACCCGGCTGACCCTGACGACGACCTGCGCCACTTCAATGCCGGTATACCGCTCCACGTCTTTTTTGATCCGATCCTGGACTTTGGCCATCATAGCCGGCACCTCGACATCCGAATACAGCACCGCGCTGATCTGTATGGAAATTTTATCTCCCTTGAAGGGCGCCACGTGCGCTTTGGCGGTTTTGATGCCGCATTGCGCTGATTTGGCAGCATTCAATGCGATGCTTTCGATCGCATCCACTCCTATATCAATGTTGCCGATCTCCGTGCTTCGAATCCGGGTACGACGCAACCGACCGCTCATGATTCCATAAACCATGGTTATCAAGCTGACAACAAGTACAAACAAGGCCAAAAAAATGACGATGATCCGCGATGATGCCCGGCCCGGCAGAGTGATCAGGAAATCCAACATTCCCGCATAAACGGAATCGAATAACATCATCATCATCAGGACAAGAGAAAAGACAGCTAAAATAAATGCCAAGACAATAAGTGTAAAGCGAACAAGCCGGTTCATTTTTTGTCTCCTTCCCCGGTCACAACCCCTTTGACGTGGACGTGGACGGCCTCGACCATCAGGCCGGTATATTTTTCAACATCCGACTTAACCTGTTCCTGCAGATTCCACGCCACCTCCGGAATGATATTGCCAAAGTAAACGATCGGATAAACAGTGATGGCGACCATCTCCTCGTTGCCTTCATGAAAATCCACCTTGACGCCTTTGCCTTCATGCAAAGCGCCGACCGATTCTTTCAGAAGAACAATGTTGCTGGTATGCAGACCGGCGACACCCGGTGTCTGCAGCGCAGCTTCGGCGGCATACTGAGCGACGAACCCACGAGACATGGTTCGTTCGCCCTTAATTGAAGCCCGAGGATAATCAGCCATGGCGATAATCAGGCGCGCTCCATGTACTCGCCTGTTCGGGTGTCGACACGGACGCGGTCTCCTTGGTTAACAAACAGCGGAACCTTGATGACCGCGCCGGTTTCTAGGGTGGCGTTTTTCGTGGCGTTTTGAGCGGTATCCCCTCTTACGCCGGGCTCACAATCCGTAACCTCCAACTCAACGAAGATCGGTAGTTCGATCCCAAAAACCTCGCCCTTGTAAGACAGGACCTTGCAAACCATTTCCTCTTTGAGAAATTTAAGGGAGTCACCTAAGGCCTCGGCGGAAAACGGGATCTGCTCGTAGGTTTCAACGTTCATAAAGTGGTAAAGATCACCATCGGTATACAGATAGGTCATGTCAGCGCGGTCGAGCTGGGCTCTTTCAAATTTCTCGCTTGGATTGAAGGAGCGTTCAACAACCGAACCGGTCTTGACATTGCGGTATTTGGTCCGGACAAACGCCGCCCCCTTTCCGGGTTTGACATGCTGGAACTCGACGACCTGAAAAACCTGTCCGTCCATCTCAAAGGTGACACCGTTGCGGAATTCGCCTGCGCTGATCATAGTATTGTTTCCTCCGTTTTTGCCTCATCCGGCGTTTGACGATGGTCAAATTCGTAACTATTTTAGTCCATGCCTAGCCGAAGCGTCAAGGTTTAGGACCCCCTTTTGGCTTTCTCATAGAGGCTTTTCATCACCACGGCGTCGGCAGCCTGTGTACCGTCCGATTCACAGATGATTATCGGTTTAAGATTCAGTTCCACCATGACTTGGGAAAAAGGCTCAAAATCGGGGCCAAACTGGCGATCGGCCAATGTATGGTGCCGTTTTTCACCACCGGCGGTAAACTCAATCCGACTGAAATGAACATGCATGTTGGTTAGTCTTTCCTGCCCCAGTTCATTGGCTATCTGCCGACAGATGTACCGGTAATCATCGATTGTCTGCAGTTGGCCCTGCGTACGGGCGTTGAGATGGCCAAAATCTAGGCAAGGAAGCAGGCGATCGTCCAGTTGACATAACCGAATGACCTCCTCCAGATTCCCAAGCTGATTGATTTTCCCCATTACCTCGGGACAGAGTGTACAATCGCGGAGCAGATTCTGCTCATCGGCTCGTTGAATGGCTGTTTGCAGCAGGCCGAGAGCCAGCTCCAACGCCTCCTGCCTCGACCCGGCCTTGGCCGCGCTGCCCGGATGGAACACAACACGTTCGGCGCCCATTTGCCCAGCCGCCATCAGACTATCCAGAATATAGCCAATCGTTTTTTGTTGTTTTTCCGGCTCATTACTGGCCAGATTGATGTAGTAAGGCGCATGCAAACTGAGTCGGATGTTGTTTGCGCGAGCAGCCTCCCCCAAATTCTTTGCTGTGGCTTCACCAATATTGACGCCGCGCCCGCTCTGATATTCATAGGCGGTTAAACCCTGCTCTTTGAGCCAAGCCGGCATTTGTATCGATGCTTTGTATCCTTGATCATAAAAAGCCTGCGGGTTGCCGGCAGGACCGAATCTTGGCATTCTTACCTCCTGATCTTGGCCTTGGTTCAATCAAGATGATCCCTGCGGCCCCAAAAAAAATTTTCCAGTTTGCGCCTTGCCTGGATTGTCCAAGGTTCCTTGGTCGTACGCGGACGAACGAGAATGGCTAGGCAACCGGCCCGGCGTGCGGCGAGGACATCGGTCAGCAACTGGTCGCCGATCATGACACATTGCTCGGGTGCGATACCGGCCGCCAGACAGGCTTTACGAATCCCATATGTTGATGGTTTCCCGGCCTGCGCGCGCACCGAAACATCCAGCCCCGCGGCATATTGCCGGGCCCGTTTCCACATCGCATTGGTGATAATCTGACATACGAGTCCGGCTTCCTGAACCCGACCTATGACCTGACGAGCATAGTCGTCTGCCACAGACGCGCCGTGCAGCGCCAATGTGTTGTCGATATCAAGCAGAATGAGTTTGTAGCCCTGATCTGCAAGTGTTTGAAAATCCACCTGCAAAAGATCAGGAAACATATAATCCGGAGTGAAAAGCTTTTTCAATCGCTTCGTCATTAACTTCATTCCGCTCCCATGCTGCCGACATGATTTTTTGCTACATAACACTAGTATCGGAGTTTTATCCTTCCCCGTCAACCGTTAAACCAATCCAAACCGGTTGCTTGATTGAAATCAAGGTTAGAGTTGACTATAATTGGAGTGTTGAAATTAAGGGGGAGCACAAACATGAAAGTTTGTAAATTCGGAGGTTCGTCTTTATCCAATGCTGAGCAGATTCGTAAAGTATGTGACATTATGCTCAGCGATCCCGACCGGCGGGTCATGGTGGTGTCGGCTCCGGGAAAACGCACACGTGAAGACACAAAGGTTACCGACCTTTTGATCGCGTTGGCCAATGCCCGCATTCAGGGCTATGACGGTCAAACAGAATTGACGGCGGTTGTCCGCCGCTTTGCCATTATTGCTAATGAATTGGGCCTTCCCGATTCTTGTCTGGCCGCCATCAAGACCGATTTAACGAAACGAATGCACGCTGATCACACGAATTCGCTCAAATTCATGGATTTGCTTAAAGCCGCCGGGGAAGACAATTGCGCCCGGCTGGTCGCGGAATATTTTAAAACCCTTGGCTGTGAGGCAGCCTATTTCGATCCGAAAGAGGCCGGCATGTTTCTGACCGAAGAATTCGGCAACGCCCAGATTCTTCCGGACTCCTACGGTAATTTAGCCAAACTTTCCGATTATCCGGGACTGATCATTTTCCCCGGATTTTTCGGCTATACTCTGACGGGAGAAATTGTGACATTTTCTCGAGGCGGCTCGGACATTACCGGCTCTATACTGGCAGCGGCCCTCAATGCCTCGGTGTATGAAAACTGGACGGACGTGGATTCCGTCTATGCTGTAAGCCCCAGCTTGGTAAGCAATCCGCATCCCATCACGGAAATAACCTACGATGAAATGCGCGAACTGGCCTATGCCGGCTTCACGGTTCTGCATGACGAAGCGCTGACCCCGGCTTACCGGAACGGCATCCCGGTCAATATCCGCAACACCAACAATCCGACAGCCAAAGGCACGCTGATCGTGCGTCAGCGCGTTAATTTTGAAGGTGTTGTCACGGGGATTGCCGGCGCAAAGGGTTTTTGCACCCTCAATATGAGCAAATACCTGATGAATCGCGAAGTCGGCTTTGCCCTCAAAGTACTCCAGATTCTGGCTGACGAAAAAATACCCTTTGAGCATATGCCTTCCGGAATCGACTCGTTGTCGATCGTCCTGCGCCGCGACGTCTTTACACCCGACAAAGAAAAAATCGTCACCCGGCGTCTGGTCAAAGAGCTGGGCATCGAAAAGATCTCGGTCGATCGTAGTCTGGCCATTGTCATGATCGTCGGCGAGGCCATGGCCCGCACCGTCGGCGTCACCGCCAGAGCCTGTACCGCTTTAAGCAAAGCCGGCGTCAACCTGGAAATCATCAACCAAGGCTCATCGGAAATCAGTGTTATGTTCGGCGTTCGCGAGGAGTATTGCAATTACGCGGTCAAAGAACTTTACAAGGAGTTTTTTCAGCGTTAAGGTGCTTGACCTCGATTTTTAATAATCTTTCCGCAGGGTCGCGTCGTACACTTTGCTCGGATCTAACAGCCGCTCCAGTTGATAGGTTCGGCTGTTTCTCAGGGAATAGCCGCTGATGGGTGTTTTGTCGGCATACAAATATCCATAGCCGCTATACATATAAGCCTTTGTTCCTTGCCCGCAAAAAAACCTGAACCCTTGCTCGCGCAACCAGATCGCTCGAGGATCGGATCCGTTTAGAAAGGCGCCGAATGGATAGTTGTAAAATCCAACCGGACCGGTCAGCGCGCCGATCTGATCCAGCCATTTGGATGTATCATCTTGTATGCGTTCAAAGCTTGCGTCGCGCACATTGATCAGGCCGTAGGTAAAGCAGGCAAATTGCCAACCGGTATTTTGCAATCGAGTCACGATGGCCTCAGCCTCTCGTCGATTGTCAGCAATGTCCGCCGCCGACAGCCGGAGTTCTTGATAACCCATATCCCGCAGCGCCTTGTTTCGATCAGGCAATTGATTGGAATGAATGACCTTGCCGAAAAGGCATTCATAGCCTGTAACGGCGATGGTCCCTTTGGCTCCATCATAGGAAAAATCCCGATGCGTCTCGACAAACAAATCCAGAATACCGATGGCCTCGTCTTCCCGGCTGATCACCATTTGCCGAC
Organism: Clostridiaceae bacterium; assembly: GCA_012520975.1. Classification (GTDB taxonomy): domain Bacteria; phylum Bacillota; class Clostridia; order Saccharofermentanales; family UBA5734; genus UBA8949. The sequence continues at coordinate 18,608 of JAAYNF010000116.1, forward strand.
CGGATTGCGGTCTGGTGGCACATACGTTGCCGCTCTCGTCCAGTACCAGATCCCAATTTGTTCCCAAGGCACGACGCGAGGCATAATAATTCAAGCCTTCGATGACCAAGACAAGCGGTTTTTTATTTTCCGGCAGCCATAACGTTTTCCGGTTGCCATTTTCATCATAGATCCGATCATGATCGATTAAGATAAAATGATTGCCATACAATTGCTCCAGCAACCGCCTGAATTCGCCGGTGGTCAGCATGACATCCCGGACAGCTGCCAGATTCGGTCCGCCGGAAAAAGCTGTTTCGGCATCAGCAATGAGGGGCAGGATCGAAATGATCTCAATCGGGCCGAAGTATTCAACCAAAACTTTCGGTACGTTGTTCTCGCAAACAGCCAGATCCGCCGCAATAGCAGGGTCGTCAACAAAAACAGCCTGCAAGGCCTCAAGGGCGGATTGGGCCGACATATAGCGCCCACCTTCCATCAAATTCCTAGCGGCCATGAGGAGCGGCTCATACATCGTCGATTCACACTCCGATTGCATCAGGAGCAATTGGTCATAAACAAAACCGGTCTGCGCAGGATCTTTCGTAAGATTGTTGAATTGCTGCCAAGCATCCCAGTAATCCCCAGCAGCCCACGAGCTTAACGCCGATTTAATCATTGGCTGCACCGCGGTCATCTGATCGAATTCTGCCGGAAGGTGCCCGATCGCATGCTTTAAATTGTCAAAATCCGCCAGCTGATCAAAAGCATTCCTGACGACAAAGAAGGATTGCGTTCCCCGAAGATAATCCACGCATAGGTTTCGTAAAAAAGATATCAGCCGGGTCGCGGAGATCTCAGCCATCTGCGAGGAGAATTCCAATTCGGTCTTGGTCAGCCGTTTTCCTTGCCCAAGCCGATATTCGATCCGGTCCAGCCTTTCATTGCTGAGCTTTTCCATTGCGGTCAGGGCCTTGCGGTATTTTTCCTGATGCCGGTCGAGCCAACCGTCGGCCAAAGCCTTATCCTGCGCCAAACGATAAAGATTCATGGCTTGCGAATAATCGGCCTTCTCCAAAGCCTCCTCAAAAGCTGTCAAAATGGTGTCCACCTGTCTTTGACCGAACATCAAGAAGCCGCCAACCAAAAGAAAGCCAAGCAAGGCCAGCAGCAGCAGCACAACGAGAATCCTGCTCATGACCGGCTTGGGCCGCTCATTTGTCGCGTTGACCTGCCAGTCCTTTACCATGATCAAGCCTCATCTAAACGCAACTGTCGTTTTTCCAGTGTATTTTCGCGAATGTTTGAACCGACCGCCGGCAAGGTTCGTGTACGGTAAAATTTGGGTTCGGTGATTCCTGATTCTGACAACCGTTGCAATGAAATCACCTGACTGCCTTTGCGGGACAGCATAATCTGGACGCCCTGAGCCGTTCGCGTCGCCTTCACCGGAACCGAACCGCTGTTGAAAACAAGGCCTTTTCGGGTGTCGCTGCTGAGGAAAAAATCTTCGTCTTCTTCAAGATGGTACATATTGACAAGTGGAGAAACCACACTAAACGCATTGATCAGCTTTTTGCGGTTGGTTTTTGTCTGATAGGCCTCAAGGGGGATCCGGGCGACCTTGCCGTTGGCAAATCCCAAGAGCAGCCAACCGGAATAATCTTCGGTCAGATGAACGAACAGGATCCGTTCGTCTTCTTCGAGTTCGAGCAGGTTTGGGGTGTATTCCCCGAATTCCGAAGGCTTATGGTCCTTAATATCATAACTCTTCAGCTTATAGACAAGGCCGCGGTCGGAAAAAAGTAGCAGATCCGATTTGTTTTTTCCCTCCAGCTCCTGAATGATTTGATCCTCTTCCTTGGTTTTCAACTCACCGGCACTTCGCAAGGATGTCAAGGGCAGTTTTTTCAGATAACCATGTTCGGTCAGGAAAAATTTCAAGCGGTAATCCTCGATCATCTCATGATCCGACAGTTCTTCGACATCGGCTTCATGTATCAGTCGGGTCTGACGCGGCCGACCGTATTTTTTGCTGACGTCTTCCAGTTGTTTGATGATGAGCCGATCGATGCGTTCCCGACGCTCCAATGTCTGTTGCAGGTCATTAATTTCATCGGTGAGGGCTTGAATATCGGCGATCCGCTGAAGGATGTACTGCCGATTGAGTTGGCGAAGCCGAATTTCAGCCACAAATTCAGCTTGCACCGCATCAATATCAAATCCAGCCATCAGATTGGCGATAACATCAGCCTCTTTTTCGGTACCCCTGATGATTCGGATGGCCTTATCGATATCCAAGAGAATTTTTTCCAATCCTTTCAGTAAATGCAGACGCTCTTGCTTTTTTTCCAAATCAAAACCGATTTCCCGCCTCAGGCAATTGCGCCGCCAAGACAACCACTCTCCTAAAATGGCTTTGACACCCAAAACACGGGGCATCCCGTTGATCAGGATATTAAAATTACAAGAAAAATTGGCTTGCAGGTTGGTCAAGCGGAAAAGTTTTTGCATCAGGGCGTCCGGATCGGCGGATTTTTTATAATCCAGCGTCAATTTCAAACCGTTCAGATCGGTTTCATCACGTACGTCGTTAATTTCTTTGATCCTTCCGGATTTAACCAAGGCGGTAATATCGTCGATGATGGCTTCGACCGTTGTGGAGTATGGGATTTCTTTGATCTCGATGAATCCATTCTTTTTATCCACTTCATAAACCGACCGCAACCGGATACTGCCCCGCCCGGTCTTATAAATCTGCTCGATATCACGACGATTATAAATGATCTCCGCACCGGTGGAAAAATCCGGAGCCGGCATGATATCCGTCAGGTTGACGCCGGGGTCGCGAATATAGGCGATCGTGGCCTGACAGACCTCCTGCAGATTAAAGGAACAGATGTTGCTGGCCATGCCGACCGCGATGCCTTGGTTGCTGTTAATCAGGATGGTCGGAAAAGATGCCGGCAAAAGGATCGGCTCCTGCATGGTTCCGTCATAGTTGTCGACAAAATCAACGCTGTTTTTGTCCAGGCCACGGAAGATTTCTTCGCAAATTTTGTCCAGACGGACTTCGGTGTAACGTGAGGCGGCATATTGCATATCCCGCGAATACTGCCGGCCGAAATTGCCTTTGGAATCAATGTATGGGTGCAACATGGCGCCGTTGCCCCGGGTCAATCGAACCAGTGTTTCATAAATTGCCTGATCGCCGTGAGGATTAAGTTTCATCGTCTGTCCGACGACATTGGCGGATTTGGTCCGGTTGCCGGTCAGCAAGCCCATCTTGTACATTGTATAAAGCAATTTGCGATGTGAGGGTTTAAAACCGTCGATTTCGGGTATAGCCCGTGAAACAATGACGCTCATCGCGTAAGGCATATAGTTTTTTTCCAAAGTCTCGGTAATCACCTGACGGTGCAGATGCCCGGGCACCTGTTCTTTTTTCATCAACGACCTCCTGGTTGATCAAGACAAGATTGAGTGTAAGTAGTTTTCCAAGGAGAAATGCTATCAGCCGATATCCAGCATATCCAGATACAGATGACCGTTCTGCTCAATGTGTGATTTTCGTCCGGCCAGATTATCTCCCAACAGCAGATCAAAGGTGGCGAAAGTTACGGCGGCTTCATCAGGAAGAATTTGGATCAACCGGCGTGTTTCCGGATTCATTGTGGTTTCCCACATCATTTCCGGTTCATTCTCGCCCAATCCTTTCGATCTTTGAATATGACATTTATCAGCTCCAAGCATGGCTAGCAATTGACTTTTTTCTCGTTCATTGTAAGCAAAATAGGTCCGTTCCTCCCGTTTGACCCGCTGCGTAATTTCAAAAAGAGGTGACTCGGCAATATAAACCTTGCCCTTTTCGATCAAGGTCGGCGTCAATCGGTAGAACATGGCCAAGATCAATGTCCGAATCTGGAAACCGTCCACATCCGCATCGGTGCAGATGATGATTTTGTTCCAACGCAAAGCCGACAGATCAAAGGCCGACAAATCCTTATTGTGTCGGGTTCTTATCTCTACACCGCAACCGAGAACTTTAATCAAATCAACGATAATTTCATTTTTAAAAATGGCTTCATAATCGGCCTTCAGGCAATTGAGGATTTTGCCCCGAACCGGTATGATCGCCTGAAATTCCGCATCACGTCCCATCTTGCAGGAACCAAGCGCCGAATCACCCTCCACGATATAAAGTTCACGCCGATCGACATCACGTGTCCGACAATCAACAAATTTTTTCACTCTGTTGGTCATGTCGATGTTGCCCATCAGTTTCTTTCTTATGTTAAGCCGCTGCCTCTCGGCATTTTCACGGCTTCTTTTGTTGATCAGGATCTGTTCGATAACCTTGTCGCCTTCGGCTTTATTCTCGATAAACCAAACTTCCAGCTTGCTACGCAACAAATCGGTTATGAATGTCTGAATAAACCTGTTGTTGATAGCCTTTTTGGTTTGATTTTCATAGCTGGTTTGTGTGGAAAACGAACTTGAAACCAGAATCAGACTGTCTTGGACATCGGTAAAAGTAATTTTTGATTCATTGGCTTTGTATTTATCCAAGGCCCTGATTTGTCGGTCGATTTCGCCGACAAAAGCATTGCGAACGGCTCTGTCCGGTGAGCCGCCGTATTCCAGCCAACTGGAATTGTGATAATATTCCAAACGATTGATCTCGTTATTGAAACAAAAGGCTATGGAGGCCTTGACCTTATACTCTTGTTTATCCTTCCGGTCGCGTCCGCTTCCTAATCCATCAAAGAGCACCGGCGTGCTGATTCCCTTTCCCTGATCCAGTTCATGGACATAGCCCAGAATGCCTTCAGGATAGTAGAACTTGTCGGTTTCCCCGCTTTCCTGATCATTCAGGACAAACGTAATGCCGGCGTTGACCACCGCCTGACGCTTGAGCATATCCTGAAAATATTCCAACGGAATGATGATTTCTGTGAAGACATCCCGATCCGGACGCCATTTTTGGATCGTTCCGGTTTTCTTCTGTCGCACAGGCTCCTTGCTTAAACCGCCGATGTTTTCACCCTTCTCAAAGTGAAGATCAAATCTGAAGCCGTCCCGAAAAACAGTCACATCAAAATATTCCGAAGCATATTGCGTGGCACAAGCGCCGAGTCCATTGATTCCAAGGCTGAACTCATAGGAGTCACCGATCAGGTTGTTATATTTACCGCCGGCATAGAGCTCGCAATAGACCAATTCCCAATTGTAGCGCTCTTCTTTGTTGTTATAGTCGAGTGGAATCCCGCGGCCGTCATCCTTAACCTCAATCGAACCGTCACGAAACCGGGTCACTTCAATCTGGTTGCCGAATCCTTCCCGGGCTTCATCGATCGAATTGGATAGGATTTCAAAAAACGAATGTTGACATCCAACCAAATCATCTGAACCAAAAATCACGCCGGGCCGCAGACGAACCCGATCGGCTCCTTTCAGTGAGGAAATGCTTTCGTTATCATATGCCTTGCTTTTGGCCATGCCATACGCTCCATATCTCTTTTTCTTGCTCTCGAACAAAATAAAACACTCTCATCCTTATTATTATATCGGATAGCCGGGTGAAAGTGAAACAGTCAGTAAAAAGAACCAATGTTATGTGAACCAATGTCCGATCCCAAACATTTAAAAAGTTCCCCGGACCGATCGTCCGGGGATCTCCAATCCTTTGGCGAGCCTAGCAGGACTCGAACCTGCGACCCACAGCTTAGAAGGCTGTTGCTCTATCCAACTGAGCTATAGACCCACATCGGCCGATCTCATTATACCCGAACCGGTTAAATGTGGCAATTTTTATTAACGTATCAACCGGTACAAAGACCGGAGGCAGATTATCTGGTTTGCCTTCGTACGAAAAAAAGCAGCAGATTTTTTATCAAAATCTGCCGGCTTCTTTGGAGCGGGTGATGGGAATCGAACCCACGCAATCAGCTTGGAAGGCTGAGGTTCTACCATTGAACTACACCCGCATGATTTGCTTGCCTGCTGATTTTACCGTACGGTCGTGTCTTTGTCCAGTGTTTTGACAATTAAAATCCTCATGTTAGAATATGAAAATCAGGTAAATCGGAGGATTCGCATTCATGAGACCCGCCCGGGAATTGCTTGAAGACAAGCTTGTTTTGGCCGATGGCGCAATGGGCACCTATTATGCCCAGTTGGCCGCCCGCGATGCCGATTTCTGCGAAAGAGCCAATGTCACCAACCCGGAACTGATTCGTCGTATTCACCAGGAATATCTGGCCGCCGGCGCACGCTTGTTGCGCACCAATACATTTGCCGCTGCGGCATTGTTCGGTATGAGCGACCCGGCCGGCTTGAAAGAAGTCGTGTCCGGCGGATTTAAATTGGCCGTTGCCTGTGCCGGAAATCTGGCCTTTGTCGCTGCCGATTGCGGACCGGCTTACAATTTGGATCCTGAAGCAGCCGTGGCGGCCGAGCGCATCGTGGTCGATACTTTTCTTGAAAACGGTGCCGAGTTGTTTCTTTTTGAAACTTATGCTGACCCGGATGAATTCCTTGGACAATGTCGGTATATTAAAAACGCCGAACCTTCTGCTGTCATTATCGCGTCCTTTACCTTGTCGGCTGATGGCTATACCCGCAAGGGACTCTCGATCTCCCATCTGTCCGATGTGATGCAAAACTGCGACTTGATCGACATCTGGGGTTTCAATTGCGGGGTGGGTCCGACGCACTTGGCTGAGCAGCTTAAACGACTGCCGGTGGATGGCAAGCCCCTTACGGTTATGCCCAACAGCGGTTACCCCAAACAGGAAAACAGTCGGTTGGTTTTCGTTTCATCGCCGGACTATTTCGCTCAGACAACAGCCGAGCTTGTCACCTGCCGCACCCGCCTCATTGGTGGCTGTTGCGGCACAACACCTCACCACATTCATGCCTTGCGCCAAGCCTTGGTCGGTGTCGAGCCTGCAAAAGCCCATCCTCAAGCATCGATCCGGCCACCGATCCTTCCCCAAGTTCCTGCCCACCCGCGGCTGGTTGACGGTTTGACGCAAAACAAATTCACGATCGCTGTCGAGCTCAATCCTCCCCGAACCAGTCAAATGGAACCGCTGATTGCTGCGGCCCGCCAACTTCAATTGGCCGGTGTTGATACCATAACGGTGACCGATTCGCCCCTCGCCCGTGTCAAAATGGATTCGGTTTGCTGCGCCTCTCGCTTGGCCAGAGAGACCGGCCTGCCGATCTTGCCTCATATTTGCTGTCGAGATCGAAACGTTAATGCCCTTCGTAGCAGTTTGTTGGCTGCCCACAGCGAAGGAATACGCCAGATTCTTGCTATCACCGGCGATGCCATACCGGAATCAGATAAAGGCTTTGTAAAACCTGTCTTTAATCTTGGCAGCCTCGGCTTAATTCAACTCATCCAACAAATGAATCAGGACGAGTTCGCCGACGATCCTATGCTGATCGCCGCCGCACTGGATCCGGGAGTTGCCAAACCGGAAGTGGAGCTTTCCAGAGCAATGAAAAAAATAGAGGCCGGCGCCACCTTGTTTTTGACTCAGCCGGTTTATGATACCCGGGGCTTGTCGTTGATCCGCCAGGTCCGCCGGACGGGTGGCAAAGTTTTAATTGGTCTGTTGCCTCCGATCAGCTATCGTAACGCGCAATTTCTAAGTCAGGAAGTTCCCGGTATTCGCATCCCGGCCGAGCTGTTGCGCCGTTTTCATCCGGACATGACCCGCGAAGCCGCTGTCGAAGCCGGCCTTGAAGCCACCGTGGAAGTCGCCCGGATCATGCAGCCGGATGCCGACGGATTTTATTTGATTGCGCCATTTAATCGCGCGGATATCATGGTTCAACTTCATGAAAGGCTGCGCTAGCGCCCCCTTTGCTTGATCACAGATCCGAAATCCAAGGTTTTCTCTCTTTTAGCCAAGCTGAAAAGATCGAATAATCTCGATTAATGATCAGTTCTTCGGGGAAATCAATTTCATTCAATAACTTCAATGCCGCGCTTACCTCACCGAGATGGCCGGAAAAGTGCGCATCGCTATTAACCGCCACCAACACACCATGTCGACGGCAGGCCTTGGCGATTTCCAAACAATTGTGTTGCATAAATCCTGATGACAACGTGTGATTGTTGATTTCCAATACCTTGTTGTTTTGCTTGCAGGCCTTTAAGACCGTATCCACATCGAAGAGAAACGGGCCACGGCCGATATGACCGAGAATATCAACCAGCGGATTGTCGATCACGGCCAGCCAAGCCTCCGTGTGTTCTGCCTTGCCGGCGGGCGGCAATGTGATTTCATGATAACTGGCAATACATAGATCCAAGCGCTTCAACGCGGATTCCGGCAAATCAAGTGAACCGTCATGACCGATTATATTGGCCTCAACGCCTCTGAGAACGCGAATGCCGTCAATCAGGCGCGGCAGGGCGACTAAATTATAAAAATAGATCAAATCCGTCGACCCGATCATTGCCGGGCCATGCTCCGTGGTGGCAAAACCTTCAAGACCGAGCCGTTTACAGGCTGCAACATATTCTTCCAATGTGCTGAATGCATGTCCGCTTACAATGGTATGGGTGTGGGTGTCAAATAATTTTGTCAATTTGAAGTAATCCTTTCAGGTCAGGTTATAGCTCAATCATCTATGGATGAAACATAGTCAAAAAATACGTATCCCTCTCGGCCGGACAATGTTCGCACCTTGACCCAGCCTTCACTTTCGGCCTCCAGTTGATAAAGCAAATCATCTCGAACCAGCGTGAGGATCAGCTCGGAATTACGGGTGGGTTGGCTGCGAAGGTTTAATTGCCGAACCGAAACCACCAACCCGGGTGCGGGTGTCGGCTCGGGAGGCTGAGTCGGTCGGGCGGTCGGCGTGGGGGTCGGCGACAGAGCTTGGGTCGATGTTGTTTCGGGCGCCGGTGTTGTTGATGCGGGAGGTGCTGCCGGAGGGTGGAAAAAAAGCATAATTAAGACCACGATTACAACCAGCAGCAATATAGCCCCGCTCAGAGCAATCGGCAGCCAACGCCTATTTGCTAGGCAAGCCATCAGGCCCCGTCCGGTCATATTTGTGTCCTTACCGACTCCTGATTGCGACTCCAGACTGGACGAATGACTGTCCGGTTCGTCTTCCAAGCTATCCCGACGTCGGCCGCCAAACAGACCGGCCAAAGTCCTCAATCTGCCTTGAGCACCGGAATCAGGCCGGCTTTCGGTCTGCAATAAGTTGATCTGAATCCCAAGCCAAGAAAAATCCTGACTGTAACCTCGCAAACGTGCCAGACGAATCAATTCGCCGACTTTGGCCGGTTGTTGCCGAAGACCAAGCAACAGATCGGTTACCTCTTGGGCAGAGAATAAACTCAGCAGATCCGGGGGCAGAATAAAAAACTGATCGTGTTGACCGAGCAACACTTGGTAATAGACACGTGGCTCAGCGGAGGTGATGTCGGCTGCATCCGGCTGAACCCTCGGCGGAACCGGTTCAAGCCGATGAAGCTCCAAATTTCGCAACAGGTAAAAACCGGCGGCTTCCGGTAGCCAAGCCTGCAGCTTCCTGTCATCGTAGCACACCAGCCAGTCGGGAAATAAGCGATATTTCTGCATCAACAGGTTCAGGTCCTTGGTTCCGTTCCGCGAGATAATATGGAGAAATTCCTGCCAGGCTTTGATCTGCTGCTTTTGCCTAACCAGCGGGGCGTCGGCCACATCGTCTTGATTGCGCAAGGCCACAATCATCTGAACTTGACGACTGGATGTCTGGACGTGCGCACTTTGCGAGCGGGGAGCCAACAGTCCCAAATGTGTGCCATTGACGAGATAGCTGGTGTTTTGGGCATCATGAGAACATAAGCTAAGGGTCAAAGATGATCTGATCAAACGCGCATCCTCCCGTCAACGCCACCTGTAATCCTCATTTTGAAGTCCACGCCTATTGTAACGCAAAACCGGCTTTCTGCACAGCCTGACAACCGCAAAATAAATCATTGAATCACTTCTATGTTAAAATAACAGTGTAATTGGTTCTGCTCACTTGAGTACTCAAGGTTCAAGGAGGAGTCTATGGATATACATCCTCTGTTGCAGGCTATTCGCGATAATATTGCCAAAATTATGATCGGGAAACAGCACGTTGTTGATTTGTTGTTGATTGCCCTTCTCAGCCGTGGTCATGTCTTGATCGAGGATGTTCCCGGCGTCGGTAAAACAACGTTAGCGCAAGCTTTTGCCCGATCCCTTAACCTTTCTTACAATCGGATCCAGTTTACTCCGGACGTGTTACCATCGGATATCACGGGCTTCAATCTGTTTTCCTTGCAGCACGGCAACATGGAGTTTATTCCCGGTGCAATCATGAGCCAGATTGTTCTGGCAGACGAAATCAATCGCAGCAGCCCCAAAACTCAATCCAGCTTGCTCGAGGTCATGGAGGAAAGGCAGGTAACCGTCGATGGTGTAAGTCGCCCGGTTCCTCAGCCATTTATGGTTTTGGCCACACAGAACCCGATCGAATACACCGGAACTTTCCCCTTGCCGGAAGCCCAGCTCGATCGATTTATTCTGCGGACTCATCTGGACTATCCAAACCATATCGAAGAGCTTGCCATTCTCGAACGTCACCGCCATCCCCCGCAATTGTCTGATCTGCAACCGGTTGCGGATCGCGATGACATCACGAATTTGCAACAGCGAACCGATGACATCATTGTTTCTGATCCGGTACTGGAGTACATTGCCCGGATAGCTGAAAAAACAAGAATACATGAAGCCTTGGTCCTCGGAATGAGCCCGCGTGCCAGCATCGCCCTTATGCAGGCGGCCCGAGCCCGAGCCGTGCTGCTCAGCCGTTCCTTCGTCACCCCGGATGACATTCAGGCGCTGGCTCAACCGGTACTGCTTCACCGTTTGGTTCTTCGCCCGGAAGAAGTAAAAAATCGTCATTCGGCCGCAAAAATCCTGATCGATCTGATTGGTTCAATCCCCGTTCCGGCAGTCCGATGAAAATTTGGCGCACAACCTTTATTTGTTTGATGTTTGCTTGGCTCTTGGCCGGATTAATCAGCGGCCAGCGCATCTTTTTTATCCTTTTTTTATTGCAGCTTCTGCTGCTGGCCAGTGCTGTTGTTGTCAACATCTGGGGCGCCTTGAGCTTCGCCTACACCCAAAAATTAAGTGAAGAACAAATCATTCGCGGACGGCAAACCTATCTGCATCTGGAGCTTCATAACGAAAAACCGATTCCTTACCCGATGATGCAGATTCATCTGGCTACCGCCGATCCGACCAATCCCAAAAGGCTAAACATCAACCTAGGTTCCAAAGACCGACTCCTTTTTGACCTGACACTGGAATGCCCCCATCGGGGTGAGTTCTTGATTGGCATGACCACAATTGATTTTGTCGATCTTTTCGGGCTGATCCGTTTGCCTTTTGATATGCGCCTTCTGCCCTATTATCGGGAAAAACGGCTGCTGGTGCTCCCGCGTTTGATTGAGTTGGAAAGCCCTTCACTGCAAGGATCCGGAAGCCGGATGCCGGATCAAAGATTTTTCGCTACGGACCAGACACAGGATCCTTTTTCTTCGGTTCGCGCGTATCGTCCCGGCGATCCGCGCAAACTCATTCATTGGAAATTATCATCACGTCACCGTTCTTTGCTCACCCGACAGTTTGATCATCTCAGCGAGCCATGCGTCCTGTTGCTTTTGGATCTCTCTCTCCCAAAGGGTGGTTCAAAAAAGGATGTGTTGTCGGCGATTGATTCTTGTTGCGAGGCCACCTGTGCCATTATTCTCTCCATGCTAAAACGGGGCTGGCCGGTTCAACTGGTCACCCACGATCAATCCAGAGAGAGATTAAACATTGAAAATCTGAGTGGATTTGAAAGAATTCACAATTGGCTGGCAAAAGTTCCATTTTCCGGACACTATTCTTTCTCCAAGCTGTTAGCCGACGAGTTGGCAACCGCTTCCCACGTCCGAGGAGTTTTGGCTGTCACCCATGATGCTTCTTACGATTTAATCCCGGTTTTGTTAAATGCACGGCACAGCCCAACTCCGGTTCAGACTTTTTTTACCGGGCCGGCCGCCGAAGATCCGGTCTTGATTTCACAAATCCGGCAAAATACAATACCGGCTCATTTCTTTCGCAACTGTGACGACTTGGCCGAGCAATGGAGGGTTGTACCGTGACGCCAAAATCGTTTTCAGCATCTTCCAAGCCAATTCGGCCCAAATTCTCCGAATTGACGGTCGATGTCCTTGTTGCGGGCCTGTTGGCCGGCGGCACATCGTATGGCATCCTGATTTGGCTGCAACTGGCATGGTCCCTTCCGGCCGTCCTAGCCGTGTCTTTATTGCTATGCGCTTTTTTGGCCGGTGCAAGCAGAAGATGGTATATCGCGCCCCTCCTGCTTTTTTTATCGTTGCTCGTGCTTTTCATTCGGTTCTGGTCTGCCGATCGGCTCAATGACGTTTACCACCAATTATCCGCTTTCATACTTTGGAGTCGAACCTGGTTGCGAATCGGCCAGATTCAACCGGATCACGAACAGTGGTTACCCTTGCTGCGACTAATCCTGATTCTACCGGCAAACCTCTTCTGGTTTTTGCTTGGCCTGCGTTTTCGTCATCTGATCGGCTATGCTTTTTTAATGCTGCTGATCTTTACGCCGTTAATGCTTTATTATCCCGAAACATTACCCGGATTGCTTGTCGCCTTGGCCGGCTTCATCATGTTGCTTCCACGTCATTTTATCCGCCTGGCCGAAAAAGAAACGTTTGAAGAAAAACGAATCTCCCGTGTGCCGTTGCAACTTCTGGCCCTGCCAATCGCCGTTATTTGCCTGCTGTTGGCCCAAACACTGATACCCGATCAGACACGTAGTTGGCGTGTGCCGGCGATCATTCTGCCGCTGAACGACATTGGCGATCTGATCCGTATGCCCTTTGGTCAGTCCCGAACATACATCCCTTTTGATATCAGTTTCTACGGCTATCCGACAACCGGCGCACGGTTGGGCGGTCCGGTTGTTTTATCTGAAAACCGGATCCTGCTGATCAGCTCCGATCAGCCGTTCCTGCTCAAAGGCAGCAGCCGAAGTATTTATACAGGTTACAGTTGGTTGAGCACGGATAGCCGTTCGTATCGCCTGAACAGCGGCATCTGGCGGCAGCTTCAACAGTATGCATTAGGAATCGACCCCCTTAGGGGGAAGACCGGAAAAGCCTTTAAAGAAGCATTTCAGAGAAAGATATCCTTAAACATCGAACCGTTAGTGCACGGTATGTCTCCTGTTTTTACCATCGGCCGGGTCCGCCGCGTCGAATTGGATAATCTGTTGGATTATCCGATCTTTTTTACCGATACAGGTAATTTGTTTGTCTTTGGCGGATTGCCCCGTGGTATGACCTACCGAGTCACTGCGGATTATTTTGATCGGCATCTTCCCGGTTTTGATGATGCCCTGCTGGCTTTGGAAGCTGATGGAACCACCGGCAATGATCAAAATTGGCCTGATGTGCGTCGACGCTATCTGCAATTACCGGATCTGTTGCCCCGGCGAATTTACGATCAGGCCAAAACCATTGTTCATGAGGCAAGGAGCCCTTACCAAAAGGCACTGGCCCTGGAAAGCTTCTTGTCGAAAAACTTTCGTTATACCTTGAAGCCTGAGCATGATTGGGAGACAGTGGATTTTGTCGATGGGTTCCTGCAAGCCGGCGAAGGCTACTGTGTCCATTTTGCTTCCGCCATGGTTGTTTTAGCTCGGACACAGGGTATTCCGGCGCGATATGTCGAAGGATTCGCACTTAAACCTTTGAGGGAAAATCAAGGAAACAATAAACGTTGGCTGGCAGATGGAACCGGAGCTCACGCTTGGGCTGAATTATATTTTGAAGGTATTGGCTGGTTGACCTTCGATCCGACGCCAAACCGTGAAAACGACAAGCCTCCGCAATCAACGACAACTCCGGCTGTTACCTCCGAGGCAACTCCGTCTCCGTCAACCGATCTCCCGTTCCCGACACCTATGTCTGACGTCGAAGCCGCCGACACGCCGATTGCTCCTTTTATACTCCTGATCGGCGGACTCGTTTTGCTGGCGATCGGTTTCCGTTATTTCCCATTTCTTGCCGGTCGGTACCATCAGCGCCTGTTCAAAACAACTTGGATCAATCGGCGCTACTCCGACTCGACTGATTTGTTGGAGTTTTATTATCACGATATTCTCCGTCAGCTGGCCTGCATTGATGTTCAGCCGGAAACCGGCGAAACCTTGAACGGCTTCGCCGGCCGGGCGGATCAACATTTGCGCTTTTCCACACTTAGATTGCCCGATGTGCTCTGGCCGGTCGTGCAATGGCGCTACGGCAAAATCGCACCTGCTCCGACCGATCTGGACAAACTAAAGGAGATGCGACGGCTTTTAGAGGAGCGTCTGTTGGAGTCAATGAGCCGAAAAGATTACCTTTTTAAGCGGATCTTGCGTGCCTGGCGGGTTTGAATCCGGTCCAGAACCTTCTCAGGTAATAGATAAGGCGGCGGTATAGCCCTCCTGAACAGCTTCACCGACCTTGGCGGCCCGGACGCAATCGCCGATTTCGAAGACCGGAATGTTGCCTGCGGCCTCTCTTAATGCTTGAACCACGTCTCGGCGTGCCTTCATGCCCAAACAATTGACCACGGTATCCGCCGGGATTATTTTTTCAACCCCCTCACCGTCACGGACACGTACGCCCTTTTCTAGAACCTCAAGGGCGGTTGTGTCGACCATGGATCGAATGCCAAACTCATCCATTTTATCCAGCAAAGCCGTCCGATGAATGCCAATGGCCTCGGCCACCAAACGTTCTTTCATTTCAACGACCATAACTTCACGGCCCTTATGCGCCAGCTCCAAGGCCACTTCACAGCCGACCAGACCGCCGCCCAGCATAACCACTTTTTCGCCGACCGCCTGGTCCGGCAAGAAGTATGTGTCGATGGCGTTCATGGTCCGATCGATTCCCGGCAACGATGGCATCATTGGTTCGGCACCGATGGCAATCACCAAGGCTTCGGGATTGATTTCGCGGATGAATTCCGGTGTGGCCGTCGTGTTCAGGCGGACCTCGATGGACTTGCGCTTGGCGACTTCACGAACCAATAATTCTTTAAAATTAAACAAATCGCGTTTGAAATAATCGAAATCAGTCAGGCGCAGGATGCCGCCCAGTCGCTCATGATCATCCACGAGCGTAACTTGGTGTCCACGGTCAGCGGCATCAATGGCAGTCTGCATTCCGCCCGGTCCGCCGCCGATGATCAGGACGCGGCGTGAGCCTTCCGGTTCGGGCATTTCTTCCGGCAATATCTTATGGTGGGAAAAAGAATTCACATTGTACGGGTTAATGGTGCACGACCCGAGACCCGGTAAATACTGGGAATCCGGATCGGTGGCGTGTTCACCGTAGGGTCCGGGATAGCAGATGCAGCAACGCAGGCATTCGCGAATCTCATCACCTCTGCCCGAGCAGGCTTTCAAAGCAAAATCAGGATCAGCGATCATCTGCCTGCCCATGGAAACAATATCGGCCTTACCCTCGGCAATGATCCGCTCCGCCACCTCGGCGGATGTAATGCCGCCGACAACCGCCACCGGGATGCTTACGGCTTTCTTGACGGCGGCCGCATAATCGGCATTCAGACCATGAGGCAGGAAAATTGTGGAGAACTCATGTGAACGAGCCGGGCTGTAATAATGGCCGGCGGAAATATGGATAAGATCGACCAGCCCGCGGCCTTCAAGCATACGGCAAAACTCCACGGTCTCGTCTATGGTAATTCCATTGGGCATATTTTCTTCGCCGCTGAGTCGGATTTCAATCAGAAAATCCGGGCCGCATTGCTCGCGAATGCGTTCCAGAATCTGTAACGGGAAACGCGCGCGATTTTGAATGCTGCCGCCATATTCATCGGTCCGCCTATTGTTTCGCAATGACAAGAATTGGCCAATTAACCAACCGTGACCGCAGTGCACAAACACACCGTTAAAGCCGGCCTTCTGCATGTAAACGGCAGCGGTGGCAAAATCGTTGGCGACTTTATCCATATCGGCCTTGTCAAAGCCCTTGACCGGGGTTCCGTCCGGTTTTGTGTAAGAGACCGGACCCAACGGCAGAATCCCATCGTCCAAAAGAGGTTTTTCCTCACCAAAATGGGAAAGCTCCGCGATGGCCACCGCGCCATGCTTTTTAATGGATTGGGCATTTTTTTGAAAGACTTTAAAATTTTCATCGGTGTAATTGTGATAATCAATGATAATATTGAGAAACTTACCTTCACCGACCACAACCGGCCGCAAGGAGTCATCAAAGTTAACCGGAATTTCACCACTAATGACGCTGGCGCAACCACCTTTGGCTCGGTCTTCGGTCATGCGAATCACGCGGTCGGAAATGGCCGGGACAAGGGCAAGGCTGGCAAAAATCGTTGGCGCCGCTTCGATGCGGTTTCGATAAGTGAATCGGCCGATCTGAATTGGACTGCAAAGATTGGGATATTTTTTCATAAAAAATCTTCCTTTCGCGGTATCATTAGCGGAATCGTGTTCCCGATGCTGATATTGAACATGGTCTTATCTGCCGTCTGGATTTATTTTAACACGGAGTTGGAAAATCCATCAATGTAAAAAGGAGTCGCCATGTTAAAATCCCCCCATATTAAAATCGATGACCTTTCTTTATTATATTATTCATCTAAATATACAGGCCGAATTACGCATACCGTAGCCTATAAACATAAAAAGCCAATGCTTGTGCTAATTACGCCCCAAATAATAAATTACGACCACCGCCGGCGAAATGCTGTTGTTTGAATTCGCACCTTTTTCCCTGACATTCTATGGTCTCACAACAGTAATTATTTCAGGACATCCTGCCAAGCCTTGATAATATGATCGGTCATCCGATTATTTTCCTCATCGATCCGACGCGCCTCCGGATGGTTCCAATACCAATTAACCGAGCGGGTCAATCCCTCTCTGAGGAGGATTCGCGTACGGTAACCCGGAACAAATTTTTGCAATTTTCGAATGTCAAAAATCGCGTTTTCACTCATATCGCCCAAAATGGCGTTATATTTTTCCGGGTAGAGCTTGCCGATAAAGGTGGTCGGAACATGAACGATTTTGGGTTCAACGCCCAGGATTTGCCCGTACATGCTCATAATTGCATCCCAAGTATGCGGATCGTCATTGGTAATGTGAAATGCGTGCCCGATCGCCTCGTGATTACCCATCAAGCCGCAAAAAGCATAAGCAAAATCATCACTGTGGGTCGCCGTCCAGAAGGTTCGCCCCAGGTCATGGACGATGATCGGTTCGCCCTTAAGAATCCGGTCGGCCAGCGTCCAATGGGGTACGGCCCATCCCATCAAGGGACCGACAACCAGTTTGGTCTCACCATAAGTATGAGAAGGACGCACAATGGTGATGGGAAAGTTGTTGTCACGATACTGTTTGGTGAAGTAATCTTCACAGGCTATTTTATTGCGGGCGTACAGGCTGTAAGGGTTCCTCAAAGGTGTGTCCGGTGTGATCGGTAGCTTTAAAATCGGTTTTTGATAAACGGTACAGGAACTGATGAAAAAATACTGTCCGGTCCGGCCGGCAAACACCTCATAATTCATCTGCGCTTGTTCGGGTGTGAACAGAATGAAATTGGCAACAACATCGAATTTCTGATCACCAACCTTAGCTTTGAGATCGGCCGAGTCGAAGGCATCGCCAATGATGTAATGAGCGCCCAGAGCCTCACATTCTCGATTGTTGCCACGATTAAAAAGGTAAACCTCATCGCCGCGTTCCAACAATCGTTTGGTAATAGACATGCTGATATTACCGGTTCCGCCGATTAATAGAACTTTCATCTTCAACAACTCCTTCTGTGAGAAAATAGTTTTCTGAACTTACATCCATTCAAACAGTACTGATAAATGGAACAAATTGTCAAGCCTGGGTTGATTCGAACCGGAAAAACATAAAAGCCTCAAGAAGCAATGTTCTTGAAGCTTTCTGGTGATCCACCGGAGATTCGAACTCCGGACCCCCTGATTAAAAGTCAGGTGCTCTACCTACTGAGCTAGTGGATCGTTTGGCTGGGGTGGCAGGATTTGAACCTACGCATGCGGGAGTCAAAGTCCCGTGCCTTACCGCTTGGCGACACCCCAATGACGTAATTTGTCCAAGGATCCGATTGACTCATCAGGATCCCGCCGGGAATTTTGGGGTGGGATATGGGAATCGAACCCACGACTTCCAGAGCCACAATCTGGCACTCTAACCAACTGAGCTAATCCCACCGTATCGTGCAAGAATGATCCGGCCGCTTACCGGCTTTTCGCCGGCACGAATGAATTATACGGATGTACGGCTACCTTGTCAAGGGTCGATCGGCAGATTATACTGGCCTTATCAAAGCTCTGGGAGCGTGATCAATGTTGACAACCAATAACTCTCGATCCGGACTGCCGTTGCGTGGTCCCCGTGTTGATCTGACCGCCATTCACGAGTCCGATATCCCGAACCTGCTGCCATTTTTTCAGGATATGGCCTCCCTCACCTACTTTATTCCGACAACGGCTCGACCACTGAATGCCACACAGATCGGCCACCTGATGACAGATTGGAATGACGGTGTGGAAAACTTTATCTTCGCCGTTCGTGTTGACGGTTGGTTGGTCGGACTGCTGAATCTGGACGGTCTCGACTGGCCGAACGGGCACAGCGAAATCGGCATTGCGCTGACCGAACCTGCGGCTCGCGGACACGGTCTGGCTGCCGAAGCTTTGACCTTGATGATCCGTTACGCTTTTGATGAACTGGGCCTAAAACGCATCTGGGCACGCGTCATCGAACCGAATACGGCATCCCGCAAGCTGTTTGAGACCTTGAATTTTACCCTTGAAGGGCGATTGCGGCAACATATTCTTCGCCGTGGTGATTATCATGATATGCTGATATACGGTTTGCTCAACACCGATCAACAACCTGCCCTGAGCGGACACCATGATTCGGACAGATAATTTTAAGCATCGAAAGCGAACCGAAAGCGAACCGATATCTTTTTTTCTTGAAACCATCCGGATGTGATGGTAGAATAGCCCTGCTATGCAAACTTTGAGCTACATATGTCACCTAGGAGGATTCAAATGAGTAAGTTAATCGGCAATGCGGTTTTCGGCCAATCCGGCGGACCGACCTCGGTCATCAACGCCAGTGCAGCCGGTGTTTTTACCGAAGCCCTGCGGCAAACCGGCGTCATCGAAAAGGTCTACGGCGCGGCCAATGGAATCGTCGGCATCCTAAACGAGAAGTTTTACGATATTGGCCAGGAGGACCCGGCTGAATTGGAGCTGCTCAAAACCACCCCCTCTTCGGCATTGGGGTCCTGTCGTTATAAATTGGCGGATCCCGACGTCGACGATACGGATTATAAGCGCATTCTGGAAGTGTTTCGTAAACATAATATCCGTTATTTTTTCTATAACGGCGGTAATGACTCCATGGACACCTGCAACAAGATTTCCAAGTTCATGCAAAAGGCCGGCTATGATTGTCGCGTCATGGGTGTTCCCAAAACCGTAGACAATGATTTGTATGGCACGGATCACTGCCCCGGCTTTGCCTCGGCCGCCAAATACATCGCCACCACATGTATGGAAGTCTATTTGGACGCACGCGTCTATGACACCGGCATGATCACCGTTATCGAAATCATGGGGCGCAATGCCGGTTGGCTGGCAGCATCGGCTGCTTTGGCCAGTTACAAAGGCTACGGACCGGATTTGATCTATCTGCCTGAGGTTGATTTTGATCTCGAAAAAATGTTGAGAGATGTCCAGCGCATCTATCAAAAGGAAAATAAAGTTATTGTTGCTGTTTCCGAGGGTGTTAAGACCCGCGAAGGCAAGTATATCCCCGAGCTGGTCGGCGAATTAAGGGTGGATGCCTTCGGACACAAGCAAATGGGAGGTACCGCCAGCGTTTTGGCAGATTATTTAAGAGATAAAATTGACTGTAAAGTGCGTGCCATCGAATTTTCCCTGATGCAACGCTGCGCCGCCCACCTAGCTTCTCTGACCGATGTCGAGGAGGCATTCCTTGCCGGACAGACCGCTGTCCGTTGTGCTGTTGATGGCATGACCGACTTGATGGTCGGTTTTCAGCGGCCGGCCGAAGGACCGTATCAATGCGAAATCAACCTGGTTCCTCTCAGCAAAGTAGCCAACACCGAAAAGAAAGTGCCGCGTGAGTGGATTAATGACGAGGGGAACTTTGTTAATAAACAATTTATTGACTACGCATTGCCGCTGATTCAGGGAGAGTCCAGGATCGCCTTGAAAGATGGCCTGCCCAGATTTGCCAAGCTCAAAAAAGTGCCGGTCAACGGCTGAAATCAGGCTTTGTTTTGAAAAAGCATCTGCCGCAAATTTGCGGCAGATGTCATCCTGCTCCACAAAAATATCATAAAGCAAATCTCTATTTCACGCCCACAGCATTCCGGTTAATACTCATTGCTCCGATACGGAGCATGGTTCTATCCATATCGTAACCTGTAAGCATGGCATTGTCATCGTGCGCTTTTGCTTGTCTATCATAGAATATTTCTTCCAGGTGATGCTCTTTTAGGTATTCCCCAGCAGGCACCAGAAAGCCGCTGGTACCCTGAGAAAAAGTCGAGAATAAAACGCTGGTTTTGACTGTTTTGACATTCATAGAATCCTGTGAAATCAAGCTTTTCCGACTATAGCATTTGTTTGATATCAGGGGTGTCGGCAAACTCAGGTACAACAGACTAAAATCTATATCCACATAATCCCACACGCAAAGCCAAGCCATTCCGGATGTTCAAATGCCAATTTTTGAAGAGAACTCGCATTTTCAGGGATTACTTTTCTCTTGCTATAGCCCAAAATAAATTCTGTTGCCTGTTCCGAATCAGGACAATCTCCAATAATAAAGAACTTATCAGCAAACAGCTTAATATTTGATTTTTCGGATAGCTTTTCCAACATGGGCGGATATAGCATCCAACTATAACACAGAAAAGCTTTATACTCTTGTTTCGGATAAATTTCCGAGAAAAATACTTTTGCTTTTTGAAAAGATAATTCAACTGATTTCGGATTTAAATCTGCACCTCGTTGAATGTGGCAGTTAATAACGGGTGAGCCGTTTGGCAATGACTCTTTCTGCTCTTTGGTAAATGCCATATAAGGTTCGCCAATTGTATCTTCATCCAAATATATCATCTCAAATGGCTGAAACTGCAAAGAACCTATTTTGAATATCGAAACATTCATAATATGTCGGAACCAGATAACATCGTCCTTTGAAATACCCGCCTTGCCTGTTTTCTTATAATATAAATTAGCTCGTAGAGAAACATCTTCAAATGTGTCAAAAATAATCTCGTCCGTAATCCCTTTTGTACTGTATTCATCATATTTCCTAATCAAAAGATATGTAACAACAGATAAACGGGTTAAGGGCATGCGCTTAAGTAATGCAAAATCAAAATTCTCTCCCTGATATGCGGTTTTTGCAATCTCTTTAATTGTCTTTTCATCTTTTTTGATTTTTTTAAACACAGATTGCTCCACATATTTTTCATAATGCAGTTCTGAAATTATTTTTTCTAAAGTCAAATAATATCTCCTTTTCAACCCGGAATTTAATCATATATCTCTATTTCAATACTTTCCATACCGGATTCTGTTTAGAGCCGACTCGCCTGATATAACCCTTCTCTACAAGAGAATTGAGTGCTCTTTGAACCGTTCTTACAGTTTTAGAAATCTTATCAGCTATTTCTTCTCTTGAAGAATCCGATTTTTGTTTTAAAATAGCATAAACCGCTTTCTCTGTTCCGTTCAAAGTGACATTCAAAGTGACATCTAAAATGTCACTTTGAATCTGTGGTCGGTATATTATAAATTTGAATCCATTATTCTTGTTTTCATAAGAATACTTGATTCCGGAATCTTTACATAGGCTATCTATTCTCTTGAAACCGCTACCAAATTGCTCTATATATTTGCTCAAGTACAGAATTTTCGAGATTGTTGCGTTTCTTATCTCAGATTCCACATTGCCTTTTATATATTCTTCCGGCTTATATCTACTGGCATAATCTCCGGGGCTATATATAGTTATCATACTCGGATGAATACATATCTCATGATTTGTCCTGCTTCCATACACTGCGTGAGCAAAGCTGTTTGCCAAAACCTCTCTTATCACTGCAGTCGGAATTTCAGGAATCTCACTTCTTTCCGATTCAATAATTTCAACTTTCCATCGTATATTCTTAAATATGTAATCTTCTGCTTTCTTCAACAAATTATAAATATTGTCCTCATATAATTTCATATCAAGAATTGTCAATTTTTCATCCGATGCAAATATACCGACTTTTAGAGAAACGGGTCTTGTATCACCAAAGAGAACCTCACCGGCATTTGTCAAATACTCATCTTTAACAAGACCGAACCTCTTTAAAATAATCGGCGTTGTATACCTGCCTTCGGGTAATCTTCCGGCACTTATTGCCTTTTGCCAAAACGACTTTACTGAAAACTTATCAACTTGTTTTGATAAAGTGTCAGATTTGCCATTTTCCCATTTCGTACGGTATTTATTTGCTTCAAAAAAAGTCTTTAATTCTTCGGGACTTACTTCTCTGTCTTCATCTGCGGTTCGCAAGTAGTATCTGCCCGCCGCGGAATATGGCTTGCTATCACCGCTGAATTCAACCTTTATCAATTGTTTTCCATCTATCACAATTTCATCAATTGCAGGATATATCTGCGGTTTAATGCTTTCATAAACCGCTCTTGAAACATCTCTTAAAGATGATTCCGACACATTCTGTCCAACAACATCACCATTAGGCTTGACCCCGAAATACAATGTGCCGATACCGTGCTTATTTAATATAGACGCTATGGAAATCATAGCAGCTTTTATCTCACTCGTCGATTTTTTAAATTCAAGAGTTTCAGTTTCTTTTCCGAGATTCATTATCTTACCACCTCTTTCCAAAGTGACATTATTGTACCACGAAGTGACACTTATGTCACTTAGAATTATTTAGTCGAATGCTGTCTGAAATCGGTGCCATAATCGGTGTCACTTTATGGCACCGATTACAAAGTATCATAATTGTGCAGTATTTTTGAATTTAGAATTTTGTGGAAACTCTGAAACCCTGTTTGTTGCTGCGTTTTTCGCCTTTAGCATTATTATGACATACTCCCCGGAGAAGAAGTCATAAATAAAACGCTCTTTTTGACTGTCTTTACATTCATAAAACCTCGTAAAATCAACCTTTTCCGAGTGTAGCATTTGTTTGACATCAGGGGTATACGAATACTCATGTACTCTTATTATTTGCAATTACAATTCGAATTTAAATATATTAGGAATAACTCCTGTCCCAAATG
>JAAYNF010000117.1 GCA_012520975.1 Clostridiaceae bacterium
ATGCCGAAGGTGACCGCCAGCGTGCCAACGACGTTCTCTTTGGCGATGAACCCGGTGACGGCGGCCGCGGCGAATTGCCAAATACCGAAGCCAAGAGGGATAAACAACAAAGAAATCGGACCGGCGATGGATGCCAGAATACTGGTTTCGGGAGCTGATTCGGGGACGACGCTGAAACTCCAGTCAAATGTCTGCATGACATGAACCGCGGTGTTGCAGATAAGGATGATGGTACCGGCTTTAACGATAAACGCCTTCGCGCGGCTCAACATGGAAATCAACGCGCGCTTGACACTGGGGATGCGGTATTCCGGCAGTTCCATGATAAAGTAACTTTGGGAAGTATCTCCGGTTATTTTGCGGATGATGACCGCGCTGATCAGGATCACAACGATTCCCAGAAAGTACATGGATGTGCCGACCCAGGCATTGTCCGCGAAAAACACACCTGCAAACAAAGCGATGATCGGAAGCTTGGCTCCGCAGGGCATGAATGGTGTCAGCATGGCCGTTGTACGGCGCTGGCGTTCATTTTTAATTGTTCTGGTTGCCATTACACCAGGTATCGCGCAGGCTGTTCCAATGATCATCGGGATCACGCTTCGTCCGGAAAGGCCGATCTTTTTGAAAAAGCGATCCATCACGACGGCCACGCGTGCCATGTAACCACAGTCCTCAAACAAAGCCATCAGAAAGAACATGATCATGATGAGGGGCAGGAAGCCGACCACCGCGATGACGCCGCCGATCATACCGTCGACGAGCAAGGATGTCACGATGGGGTTGGCGGTTTCCAGAAGCCCTGCGACCCATTCCTGGAAAGTTTCAAGCCAGCCGACAAAGACATCTGCCAGCTGCGGCCCCAGCCATGCTTGTGATACCCAGAAAATAAACCAGATGACCGCGATGAAAATCGGTATGCCCAACCATTTGTGGGCGATGACGCGATCCCATTTGTCTTGACGCGTTTGTGCGGCGGGGCTGATTTTTTTCCGCTCCGCCTCGGCTACCACGTTCTTGATGAATTCAAACCTGGCCCTGTCAGCCTGACGGAACTGACGTTTCGAATGGGCTTCCTTCAGGTCATCAATGCGCGGCGGCGTCTGTGTACCGCGTCTGCCGGCTTCAACAGCTCTTTCCAATAATAAATCCAAGCCATTGTCTCTGGATTTTGTCGCCGATGTTGCCACAACGTCGCAATTGAGATAATGCTCAAGCAACTGCACATTGATGGTGTCGTTCTTGGCTTCGACCATGTCGATTTTATTGAGGGCCACAACCACCGGGATGCCAAGCTCCAAGAGTTGTGTCGTGAAGAAAAGGCTGCGGGAAAGATTTGTCGCATCGACAATATTGATAATGACATCCGGCTTTTCATTTTTAACAAATTCACTTGTAATGCTCTCCTCACTCGTGTACGGCGACATCGAGTAAGCGCCGGGGAGGTCAACCGCCACCAGGTTCAGTTTGTTCGGATTCAGACTTGCCTTGATGGTTCCTTCTTTTTTTTCCACTGTGACACCCGGCCAATTGCCGACATACTCAATTTTGCCGGTAATTGCGTTGAATAGTGTTGTTTTACCGCTGTTTGGGTTACCGGTTAATGCGATTTTCATGTTCTGATCTCCTTGTGTTCTTTTTAGATAATAACGGATTTTGCCAGTACGTCATCGATGCTGTATCGTGCGTCTTTGATATTGACGATGTAGTTTCCGGCGAGTTTGGCGATAATCGTGATGGATTCACCCGGATAACAACCCAATGTGAACAAATAATCCTGCATATCCTTATCCGCCGTGTTGACGGCTCGGATCGTGTATGTTTTGTTCACTTCTCCGTTGGAAAGGGTCATCGGACCCTCTCTCCCGCGGAAACGCCGTCTGCGCCTGCGTGGTTGGGATCTGTTCAGAGAAA
The DNA here is from genome assembly GCA_012520975.1 of Clostridiaceae bacterium. Taxonomy (GTDB): domain Bacteria; phylum Bacillota; class Clostridia; order Saccharofermentanales; family UBA5734; genus UBA8949. The sequence continues at coordinate 1,915 of JAAYNF010000117.1, forward strand.
AAATGCTGATCATGGTTTGGTTCTCCATCCTGACCGTCGGCAAGAGCTGTATGGTTATTGCATTTTTGCCGAGAGCATCAATAAGCTCAAGCAAAGTTAACCAAGGCTAACTTTATTCAAAGCTTAACATCCGAAAACCACCTTGTCAACACCTTTTATGGTAGAATCAAAAGGATTTGGAGAGCATATCAGCACATATACCGGCAGGGGAGCAAAACAAAATGAAGTTTGGACAGGATCTGACCCAGGGGCATGTGACGCGGCAGCTGATTGTTTTCAGCCTGCCTTTTTTACTGTCGTCCTTGATCCAGGCCCTGTACAGCATGGCGGATATGATTATTGTCGGTCGGTTTTCCGACGCGGCCGGGATCGCGGCCGTGGCCAACGGCAGTATGGTCATCTTCATTGTCAATGGTCCGATTACCGGTATTATTACAGCGGGAACGGTGTTTATCGCCCAATATGTGGGAGCCAAAAACACCAAGGAGCTCAAGGAGACAATCGGTACGATTTTTACTTTGTTTGCTTTGGTGGCGGCTGTGATCATGATCGGATTATTTACTTTAATCGATCCGTTGCTTTCCGCCATTAATATTCCGGCCGAGGCCTTTGCTCAGACCCGTCTTTATGTTTTGATTTGCGCGGCCGGTCTGCTCTTTTCCTATGGCTATCTGGGAGTCAGCGCCATCTTGCGGGGGATGGGCGACTCGCGAAGTCCGCTGATTTTTATCGGGCTGACCAGCGTGATCAATATTTTGCTTGATTTGTTCTTGATCGGCGGTTTGCATATGGGTGCCGCCGGCGCAGGCTGGGCGACGATGCTTGCTCAGGTCATCGGCTTTATATTTGCGGTTGTCTATTTGAAAAAAAGAAACTTTGTCTTTGATTTTAAGATAAGAAGATTTAAACCGGATGGCAAACGAGCTTTGGAATTGATCCGGATGGCCTTGCCGCTGGCTTTGATGGAAACGGTCATCAACGTTTCTTTCATTCTCATTAATGCCATCGTCAATCGGCTCGGTGTCGTGCCGTCGGCCGCGGTCGGGGTTGTGATGCGGTTTGATATTTTCGCGATGATGTTGTCCGGCGCGATGGGTATGTCGGTGGCGGCAATGGCTGGTCAGAATTTCGGTGCCGGAGAATATAAGCGTATCAAGCGTATTTTGAGGGTCAGCCTGCAGATTGCCGTGACATTTGCCGCCTTGCTGTTTATTTGGATACAGATATCGCCTGAATCAGTCTTGGCGATCTTTACTTCGGATCAAGCCATCATCGCCAGCGGTGTGCTCTATCTGCGCTCGGCCAGTTTGGAATATCTGATGGTTGCGGTGGTTTTTCCATTGAACGGATTTTTCAACGGATGCGGTCGTACGCGCTTTACCATGCTGAACGGTCTGCTGGCAACCATTGTTGTTCGAGCACCGTTGGCCTTCTTGTTCGGGGGCATCGGCTTGTTTGCCGTTGGTTTTGCCGCGCCGCTGGCTTCCTTGTTTCAAATCTTGCTCGGCGTGGGGTACTATTTCGGCAAAAAACGGGTAATTTTTCCGCAACGGCCTTGAGGATGGCCTGCCGAACGGATCCGGCATCGATAGCGTTGGTTTTTTCCGATCGGTATCCGCAATCCGTGCGTCACGACTATCTTGAATGATCAACTCCAATATATGTTCTCCTATGCGCTTTATCGACCTGCCTTCTTCTCGCAGGTCGCGGTCCAAAGCGGCGGAAGCCATATGGATCAGCGAGGAGCAAATGGGTGTTTCGATTTTCAGTTTCTGTCCCAAGGTTTCCAGAAGGACAAGCCCTTGGGGAACGTCCTCTGAAATATATCGGGAGTCGACGGTGGTGGGCCCTTTGGCCCGGGTGGGCATGCCGGCATACCAGAAGAACACCTCTTTGGCACCTCGGTTATCATCCAAGGTGTTGCGATATTTACAAGCCTCAACATATGAAAGCCGCTTGCAGCCCAGTTTTTCCATCACGGCCATTTTTTCCTCATCCAAAGCTTCCAGAATTCGCCAGACGCCGGGCGTGAAGACCTCATGGTACATGCAGTAATCTCCCTTGGTTTTTTCGATGCGGGGGATGCTCATAATGGCACCTACGGTATGAACGATCAAATTTGGATTATGAAGCGCGGCCTCGATGACCGAGGGCAGATAAACAAAGGGAAAATCAAGTTGATCAAGCGTTGATTGAGCCTCTTTCCTGCGTTTGACCGGATAGATGCCCAATGGATTTCTGACATTGCGAAAACCGATTTTTACGGTTCCCGGTTTGGTAATTCGGCAATCCAAAAATGAGCTTTGAGCCTCACAAACAATAAGGTCGATGTCCGGGCAGTGTTTCAGCACATAAGCCGTAGAAAGATAGCCGGGATTCAAAAGAAGAATTTGTCCGTCGCGAAGAAAAGGCCGGATCCGTTTAATCAAATCTTCATGATAGTTGGTCTGAATATAGATAATAATCAGCTGGCTTTGGCTGATTCGGGAAAGGTCACGGGTTACGTGTTTGATCCGAGCCGTGGTTTTTTTCTTCTTTTCAAGGAGATGAACCACACCGCCATTTTGCAGCAGATGATTAAAGTTTTCATCATTCATGGCGTGAGATGTCTTAATAAGATTGACCTCGTGGCCCTGCAGGCTCAGCTCGGCCGCTACCGCCGTACCGCCGTTACCGGCACCTAAAACAGAAATGTTCATCCTATCGCCCTTTCTTTTTCAAAAACCAGCAGACCGGCAAAATCCAGATCCGGATCTTTTTCCCGTTCATAGAAAAAAATATCCACACCTTCGCCACTATATATGGCCGGTTTGATGACAAAGCGCTTCTTGGACTTCAAGACGGATTTCGCCTGATCAAAGCTCAAAATCCGACCGGTAGCATCATAAAAACAATGATTGCTGTTTCTCAAGATTGTCTTCGGCTGTTTTAGAGACGGAAACAGGTGCTCGTAGAAGCACTTGTCCGTATAGGCGTGGCGAAAATCAGCTTGATTCAGGGCGGGATAGATCTTCTGCCAATAAATGTCCGCCGGTATGTAATAGGGATCATACGCGCGGTCTTTGGAGCAATAAAGGTCATACCACATTTTTTGAGGCCGTATCCCGTATTGTTTCCAAAACGGCAATACCTGCGTATTGAATTGGTGACGACCGCCTTCCCAATTGTTCCGCATGGCCTGAAGTTGGCGCCGGCAAGCCCGGCGAGCCTTTCTTGCCTCAGCGGAAAAGATATTGTTTTATCGGGTCGGTCTTGGGCAAACGATGATGTGTTTTGATAATGTCGACACACCAATATTGTAGCCAAAATCATTGAAGGGGTCAAATAAACGGTCTTGCGCGTGGTCTTGGCATGAGGCGCCGAAATCACCCGAGGGGACCGAGAATCAAGCCTTCTTGCGATGTTTGTATCGATCGATCCAAGCCCAAGCAAACAAAAGCAGAAGACAGCTGATCGAGATGCAGGAACCTGCGATTTTCCCCGGCGTCGTATAAAGCAGCTCAATATCATGGTCGCCTGCCTTGAGCGATGCGGCCAGCAAGTAATCAAAGGCTTGAAATGTCTCGGCGTTGACTCCGTCGACAAGGATTTTCCAGCCCTTTTCCGCTCCGATGCTGGTCAGGAGCTGCGCGTCTTGGGGCAGGGACAGGTGCCCCTTTATTCTATCGGGTCTATATTCGGTTAAGGTTAGCAAATGCACAGGATTCGACTGAGGATCCGCCCGAAAGCTTGCTTCCAACCGGGCTTTCATCTGGGTGGCATTTGTGCCTTGAAAATCCATCCCGCTTATGGCAAAACCAAGGGGAAGAAAACCGGGATTTTCGTAAAGCGTCAGTTTTTCCAGCTCCTTGACTTTGATTAAATTGAGTTTTTCGATCTCGACCGGCGCGTCATTTTTCTGAATGAGGTACCTCACGGCAAAAACATCATTCAAAAGGGCATCCGGAACATAATTCGTACTCACGTTCCGGGCATAAACCTCCATGCCGATGTTTTGAAAGAACTGATAGCATTTCTTGGACATCAGGGAGGAATAGTAGCCCAGTCCGTTGTAGCCGTAACGCAAACCCTGATTATGGGCAGGCTGTAGAAATTCGATGCGATAAAATTCGTTTCCCTGCGGCGCGTAGGTCTCCAAGAGATCATGCATTTCGGCCTCGTATTGGATGTAATCCCCGTGATCTGCTTTCCAGGTATACGTTGTCAAGGTAAATGCGGCATTGACCAGTATTTCCAAAAGAAGCACGATGGCGATCCATGTTTTCAGGTTGAGGCTTTTTCGGGGCTTGTGAAGATCAAGGGCTTGGAAGCGGATGGTGAAATTATTGGTGTCATACACTTTGCAGGCATAAATCAGCAGGACAAAAATAAAAAGAAAACTTTGCCTGGCCGGCAACTGGTTGGGAAAGTGCAGGCCGTGCCACAAATAATCGAGGAAATTCAGGTTGAAGCTGAAATACGAGCCGATAATAAATAAGGAAAAAATCCATCGTTCCCGCGCGGTTCGTTGTCGTGAAAACAAATAAAAGACAGCTAAAAGAAAGGCGGTTAAACCACAGTAAAGATTGGCCTCTTCAAAAGCCAAGGATATTTTTTGAAAGGGAAGAAAGCGTAGCAGGTAATTTCGGATCGGATGATATAATTTCAGAGTATCGGGAGGGCTTAATCCAACGGCCAAGGTGTTTCGCAAACTCAAAAAAGTAGGGATCAGAACAAAAGCAACCAATCCTGACGCGATCAGCGAGGCAAAGGCAAACTTGATAAGATAGCGCCAACGCTTGCGCGTGGCTTCTTTTTGCCTGAACATCAAATGAATCGACCATAGCGGCGCAAATAAACAAAGCATATAGGCAAGATAAAAATTGGTATATAAGGCCGTCGCCAGAACCAAAATGTAGGGAATGAACTGATCTTTTTCCCACGAACGCCACAGGGATGCCGCCAACAGCGGGAGCAAAACAACAAGATCCATCCACATGAATTGATTGATAAATGCCAATGTGTAAGCCGATAACGCATAAGCCGCGGCGAAAATAAAGGCAAATTTCGACCGAGACTTATAATAGCGTACGATGAAATACGTAAAGCTGAGACCGGCCAAACCAAAACGGAAAAGGATAATAAAATGCACAGCTTCAATCGTAAACTTCAGCGGAACAAGATGGAGCAACAGCCAAAGGGGACTGTTGGTGTAATAGGCAGATTGGGTTAATTGATTAAAGCCCAAGGCTCCGGCAAAAGACCAATCGGAACCGGCGCGGACGTATTCTCGGAGCATGGGAAAATACTGGGCATATGCGTCCATCGCCATCAGGTTGCGGTTGCCAAACGGGGCGAGGCCGGCAGCGATAAACGCGATCAGCATCACCAGGATCGGTGTCAGGAAGCCGTAAAGCAATTGCCATTTTGCTTCTGCTCTCAGTCTGAATTGATTTTCCGGATCGATGTTGTCGAGCGCAGGTCTGTTTTGCAGCAAAATAGATACCCCACAGTTTTTGCTATAAACGTAGTCTATACCATTTTACCGCAGCTTGTAAATTTGTATAGTGAAGATGCGAATGTTCTAAAGAAGTCGCGATCGAATTTGGTAAAATGACCGCGACTTCTTTTTAAATTTTTACATTCGATTGAGTATTTTTCTCGATTATCCCAGCAAATTAGGCAGGAGTAATGATATCTGTGGAACGTAGGTGATGATCAAGACCGCAACAATGTAAAGGATGATGTAAGGCACCAATGATCTGGAAATCAGACCCATCGGACGCTTCAGGATGCTTTGGGCCACAAAGATATTCAAGCCGAAAGGCGGTGTAAACAGACCGATCGCCAAATTGACGACAAAGACGATGCCCAGATGGAGCGTGTCAATTCCCAATGCGGTGGCTGTCGGAAGCAGCATCGGTGCCAGAATCAGGATCGCTGCCCCTGTATCGAAGAAACAACCGACGATCAACAACAGGATATTCAACGTCAGCAAGAACATCGTGCTGGACATCCCTGAAAAAGCGTTGGTCAGCAACTGGGGCAGTTGAGCGATGGTGGCAGCCTGGGCGAAAACCGTACTGGTGGCGATCAACAAAAAGATCTGAGCGGTTGTGCGCGATGATTCCTTTAAGATGGCAAACAGTTGCTTGAAATTAACATCTTTGGTAAAAAAGACCGCGACAACAAAAGAATAAACAGCCGCCAAAGCACCGGATTCCGTTGGTGTGAACAGGCCGGTATAAACGCTGCCCAGGACGATCACCGGTAAAATCAAAACCGGAATGCCCTCGTAAAAAGCCTTGCCGACTTTCTTCCAGCTGAAAGACTCATCTATGGAGGTCGAACCGGCGGTGGTTGCCGTGGCCAAAGGCTTGCCCCTGATGATCAGGTAGATGCCGACAATGACCACGATCAGAGCGCCCGGCAAAAACCCGCCCAAAAACAACTTGGTGATCGAAGTTTCGGTTGCCACGCCGTAAATAATCATGGAGATGCTTGGCGGGATGATGGTACTTAATGCGGCGGATGAAGTGATGATGCCCAGGGACATCTTTTCCCCGTGACGGTTGGCAAGGGGTTCGTAGATAATTTTGCC
>JAAYNF010000118.1 GCA_012520975.1 Clostridiaceae bacterium
CCGCTGATGCTGGTTCAGCAGGTGGAGAATGTCAAATATGACGAACTGGGCGAAATCGAATTGCCCAGCGGCGAAGTCCGCCGTTGCAAGGTGCTGGAGATCGATGGAACCAATGCTTTGGTTCAGCTCTTCGAAAGCTCTCTTGGGATCAACGTCCAGGAATCCAAGGTACGTTTTTTGGGCAAAGGATTGGAGTTGGCTGTTTCGCCGGATATTCTCGGACGTGTTTTTGATGGCATGGGTCAACCGACGGATGGTGGTCCGGCGATCATCCCGGATCAAATGCTGGACATTAACGGTCAGCCTATGAATCCGGCGGCCCGCGACTATCCCAACGAATTTATCCAGACCGGCATCTCGGCTATTGATGGTTTGAACACCTTGGTTCGCGGCCAGAAGCTGCCGATTTTTTCGGCTTCGGGACTGCCCCATTCCCAACTGGCGGCTCAGATTGCCCGCCAAGCCAAGGTGCTTGACGACTCGGGCAAATTTGCCGTTGTTTTTGCCGCTATGGGTATTACCTTTGAAGAGGCGGATTATTTTATCAGCGATTTCCGCAGAACCGGCGCCATTGACCGGGCGGTCCTTTTTGTGAACCTGGCCAATGATCCGGCCATTGAGCGGATTTCCACCCCGCGTATGGCGCTGACGGCCGCCGAATATCTGGCTTTTACACTCGAAATGCAAGTTCTGGTCATCATGACCGACATTACCTACTACGCCGAGGCTCTGCGTGAAGTTTCGGCGGCCCGCAAAGAGGTTCCCGGGCGTCGGGGTTATCCCGGTTATCTTTATACGGACCTAGCAACGATTTATGAGCGGGCCGGCCGTCAGAGAGGCAAAAACGGTTCGATCACTTTGGTTCCGATCCTGACCATGCCCGACGACGACAAAACGCATCCGATTCCGGACCTGACCGGCTATATTACCGAAGGACAAATTATCCTCAGCCGTGAGCTTCATAGAAAAGGTATCCGTCCGCCGGTGGATGTTCTGCCCTCTCTTTCTCGTCTGAAAGACAAAGGGATCGGCGCGGACAAAACCCGCGAGGATCACGCCGACACCATGAACCAGCTTTTTGCGGCGTACTCCCGCGGCAAAGACGCCAGAGAACTTCAGGTAATCCTCGGTGAAGACGCCCTGTCCGAAGTAGACCGGATATACTCCCAATTCGCCGACGCCTTCGAGAGCCAATATGTTTCACAAGGCTTTGAAACCGATCGGCCCATCCTTGAAACGCTCCAGATTGGCTGGCGACTCCTGTCCATGCTACCGCGCAACGAGCTGAAACGAATCAGGGATTCATATATCGACCAGTACTACGGAAAGGACTGACCGGCATGGCCACACGTCAGATCAATCCCAATCGGATGGAGTTGCTGCGCCTCAAAAAGCAACTCGACACCGCCCGTCGCGGCCATAAGTTGCTTAAAGATAAGCGCGATGAGCTCATGCGGCAATTTTTGGACATTGTTCGCAAAAATCAGACTCTGCGGCAGCAGGTTGAGGAGTTGCTGAAGCAGGCGAATCGGCAGATGGTGCTGGCTCGGGC
>JAAYNF010000119.1 GCA_012520975.1 Clostridiaceae bacterium
CTTTTATTCCCATGCTGATGGATACGGGTGGAAATTCCGGATCGCAATCCTCGACGCTGGTCATCAGGGGGCTGGCTTTGGGTGAGTTGCAGCCCGGCGATATCTGGAAGGTTTTGTGGAAAGAATTATGCATCAGCGGTTTGGTTGGAATAATTTTATCCGCGGTCAACTTTGTTAGGATCTACTGGATCGGGCAGACGAATATTCTGGTTTCCATAACCGTTTCGGTTACCTTGTTCCTGACCGTTGTCCTAGCCAAAGTCATTGGCGGTGCCTTGCCTCTTGTCGCAAAAAAACTCAAAATCGACCCGGCGATCATGGCCGGTCCATTAATCACCACCATTGTGGACGCCGTGGCGCTGGTCGTATATTTCTCGATGGCTACCTGGCTTTTAGGTATTTAGCGCGAAGATTGATATGCCCGGCTGAAACAGAGCAATCTTACGTTCATCGGCAAAATATAAGTGGCTCAGGGCGGTCTCCCCATGCCTGTTTCTTCACTTGCATTGCGCAGAATGCCCTTGAGCCACTTTTGCTTCATTCTATGGTTTGCCGATCTTACTTACAAAGAAGGATCCACCAGCACCTTCAGTTGGCCGACACGTTTTTTTCGGGCGACCCCTTTTTCGACTATGTCGTCCAGACCGATGATGTCGGTAACCATTCCGGGGAACTTGATCTTCCCGGAGGCCAGCATATCCAAATAAATCTCTATTTCCTCGGGGGTATACACAAAGGCGGAGATCAGGTCGATCTCGCGAGGGGTCACACCGGCCAGAATCAGCTTGTCCATGGGTTCGCCCACGGTGCCCGCCATAATGACCTGACTGCCGTTCTTGGCTACATCGTAGATGCAGGTCAACAGGCTGCTCTGTTTGCCGGCGCACTCGAAGGTCACGTCGGCGCCGTCAGGATTGCCCAGAGCCTCGCGCACATCGGCTCCAATATTCTTGCTGGTCATGATGTTGATACAGTGGTCGGCGCCGTATTCCATCAGACGAGGGAACTTGGCATCGTTGTTTTCCAGCACCACTATTTTACGGGCACCGGCGGCCTTGGCGACCTGAATGGCTGCCAGGCCGATGGGGCCGCCACCGGAGATGACCACATTGTCGCCGAACTTAAAGTTGGAGCGACGCAGGGCGTGGATGGATACGCAGACCACGTCAAACAGGACGGCTTCTTTCAAATCTACTCCTTCGGGAACGGGAATGATCATGGTATGCTCCACATCACCCACCAGCATGTACTCGGCGAAGCCGCCGTCGGGGCCGCCAATGCCGTTGGTACGAAGAAAACCGTAAGAACAGATATTGGGGCGGCCCTCCCTGCAGAAAGAGCAGTTTTCCTTGCAATAGGATGGGGGACCGCACAGAACCTTGTCGCCTGCCTTAAACCGGGTGACGCCCTCGCCCACTTCGTATACCGTTCCTACATTCTCATGGCCGAGCACGATCACGGGCTTGATGATCTCATGGTTATATGCCTCAACATCCGTACCGCATAAGCCGCAGTAGTCGATTTTGACCACCATCTGGCCGGGGCCGGCCTTGGGCATAGCACGCTCTTCGACCCGCAGGTCGCCTATACCATAAAACACAGCTGCTTTCATTTTTATCCTCCTTGTCACATTAGTCCACAAGTTCCAGAACTCCACCGGAAGCCAGTTTCAAGCTGCCCTGCTCTCCGGCGCGCATACGGATCGTGACTCCTTCAGGAGCATCGATCTGAGCAGAATCCATCTCGCCCATCAAAGCAACGTCACTATCGGCGGTGGCAACCCAACGGCTGCCTTTATTCAGTTCCAGATGAGCGCCGGAAATGGCACCGTGAAGAACGGTATCGTTCAACTTTAGCCACATTTCGCGCTGGTCATCGCCGTGCAGAATGTCACCCTCAACGGTCATGGATTTCATCTCAATGGCCACGCCGTAGGGATCTTCGCCCACGGGAGTTGCCAGCAGATCTTCGTTGCGGATGGTGCGAATCAGCACACCGCTGCTCGCCCGAATGTCGGTTCCATCCAAAATCAATTCCACATTACGGGATTTGATGAGCATGGAATCCTGAACAGAGCGGATCTTGCCTCCGCGGATGGTAACTTCGCTCACTTCCTCAGGCTCGCCGAATACAGAGTGCATCAGCAAGCAGTTGGCACCGCAGCGAACATCGCTGTCCACGATGCTCAGCTCGCTCTCGCCGCCGATAATGGCAGCCATATCGGCGCTCTCCACCTTACAACGGTTCAGACGTACGTGACAGCCGGGATCAGCATAGGTCGCATAGCCGCGACGAACGGTGACGATAGTACAGTCATTGGCTTCAATCAGCACGTAGCCCTCTGCGGCCTCGGTGGACAGGGCGCCCCAGCCGTCGGCCAGAATGGTACTGTTATAGAAATAGCTCTCCGAGTTGGTCATAGTACAGTGCGTACGGCTGTTGCCTGCGATCATCAGCGGTGGCGGAGGCGTCTGCATGGGAGCAGAGGGCTGGGGCTCTCCGTTGGCAAAGGGTGCGCCATGGGAACTCAGTACGCTGTCGTATACCTTCAGCACGCTGCCGCGCTCGGAAACAGTAGCGTAATGGGTCAGGCCGGACGCGCTGATGACAGCATTGCGTACCACCAGCTCACCGCCATCACACACAGCAGCACCGGTGGCAGGGCCGCCGATACCTTCACAATCACCACTCAGGCTGATCCAGGCGCCGTCCACTTCCCAACTGCCTTTGCCTTGAACGAATACGCCACCGGTCTTGCCGTCGCTGGCCTCTACACGGATAGCAGTAGCCTTGCCATTCTCCACGCAGCCGCCCAATAGGGCGGACTGCATGGAGAGAGCGGGATCGTAATGTCCATCTTTTACATGGATGGCGGCTTTTGCGTCGGGATTGGGGGCAAACCAGTCGAAATCGTCACCGGGCGCCAAGCTGTTTGCCGAAGCAATGACCTGAGCGACGGAACGAATGTAATCCGCCTTCCGTCTGGCGGGACGCTGGACGTTTTTACCGACTACTTTCATTTTACCCATTTTCTTCTTTTGCCTCCTTCCGGGCCGCAATGGCCTCTTCAGAGTCGTAGGCGGGCTTGCGGGCCAGAATGCCCATCATGATCATAGCCACCACGACGGCAATGCAAAGTACATAGTAAGCAAGAGAAATTTTACCGGCATTGATAAAGGCACCCATGTACATATTGGCAAAGGCGGCGAAAATACCCTGAGCGGCCATGATCACACGAGAAGCTGCCAAGAAGTTCTTACGGCCGTATACGTAGGTGTTGATGGAGGGGTGCAAGTTGGGGCAGCCGCCGGTAATAGCAGCGTAGCCAACAGCGGCCATAATGATGGGACCAAGGGCGTTGCCCTTGAGCAAAGCCATGCCCAAGAAACCCAGAATGTAGAACACCCCCATCACGATGGAGGCCACGGGAGTACCCCACTTGTCGTCGATGACACCCAGCAGGAAACTGAGCACAATACCTACGATGGCGCCGGCGGCCAGAGCAGGCAGATAGAATGCGGGAGTAGCGCCGTTGATGGTCATTGCGACGACGAAGTAGGCAGTAATGCAGGTGATGCCGAAGTAGTAGATACCGAAGCCGATGATGAGCAGCCAGCTGTCGCCACGCTTCAGCACGTCCCAAATTTTTATGCGGCTCTGGTCGTCATCTCGAGTAGCAGAAAGAGGCGGCTCGGTGCCACCGTCGGGGTATAGTCCCATTTGCTCGGGGCGGTCTTTGTAGAAGATGGCCATCAGCACACCGATGGCGGCGATCACGATAGCAAAGACATAATACAGGTCGGCAAACTTCATGCCGATGTTCTGGCCAGCAGTGGTCAAAGCAACGAAGGTAGCGCTGGCGAAGGGAGCGCCGATGGTGACGATACCTAAGGACTTGCCACGGTGGCGACTCCACCAGTTGGTACACATCAGGTTGGTGCCGTGTTGCAGAATGACGATGATAACGCGAACCACAAACCAGGCGACTACGAAGGTGGCCATACTCAGGGTGACAGATGATAGGCCCATGACGGCAATGCTGACGGCAACCAAGAAAGTGGTACCCACCATCAGTTTCTTGGAGTCAAATTTCATGAACAGTGTGTTGATCACAAAAACCATAGCCACTGCCACCAGACTCCCGTAGGTCAGGGTGTTGGTAACGGCAGTAATGGTCCAGCCGGTCTCTGCAATCAAAATAGTGGTCAACAGGTTGATCTGCTCACCGGTGATTGTGCAAAACAGATAGTAGCACAAGAAGCCGATCACCAAGAGCATGATGCCGCGGTTGCGAAATTTCGGATTGTTTTTTCCAAACATGGATTGTCCTCCCTTCCTTTTTTCAAATTGCTCCAGGAAAATAGCACAGCCTCAAGCGGGCGGGTCACCCTCTATTTTCGTCCCGCTTTGTGGCTGATTTCAGCATATCAGCCTCTCTAAAGTTTGAAAAACAGATATTTATTTGGGAGTTTACCTCTAATATTAGGCGATCAGACACCCTATTTTTGTACATTTTGACATCTTCCTGAGCTCCGGTTCCTCAATTCGCCTCATGTCACATATTTTCACAGAGCAAAACACGGTATAGAGACAAAAGCGCTCACTTTTCTTCCCCATTTTCAATTCGTTCCGCCATCACGTTCCGCCCCAATGTGTTGTGGGCTCACAACCAGATTCGGTGTCATGGAAAGACCTCTGGCAACTCGATTTGGAGATAAAGAGATTGAAAAATATCAAAAAAATTCAACAACAGACTGTTTTTTCGCCTGATTTGGCATAGAATAAAGTTGGTATGTTTACAAAATAAGAATGACAATGTCTCGATCACCATGTAAAAAGAAGGAGGTGTACAATGGATCGCAAAGAAATCGAGAAACTCATTTGGACCTTTTTTGATGCCAGCTATGCCAGAGACTTGGATGGGATGGCGGCCTGTTTTCATCAAGGATCGGAATATCTTGGCTTCAATCCGGATGGCACGTTGGAGAAAATGAGCGGTGAAGCGTTTATCGCTGGGTTGCGCGTATTGGCTGCCGACCATCCGTCTCCGGACTATCCTCGCTTCAACGAAATTTTGTCCATCGACTTTACCGGTGAAAACGCTGCTGTTGCTCGCACGAAAATCCGGGTGATGAATATCCTGTATACGGATATTCTTTGCTTCATGCGCCTGAACGGCAAGTGGGGCATCATCACCAAGCTGGCCTCCGGGGTGCCTATCTGAATCACGGATCCGGCTGCTCGGGCGAGGTGCGCCGGGATATTCTCTTCGTATGTTCATTGACATACAATAACCTTATGGAGGTGACGTGCCAAAATGAATGTATTGGATGCAATTCGAGGTAGACGGAGCATAAGGAAGTACAGCTCACGGCCTGTAGAAGATCAAAAGCTTGATACAGTATTGGAGGCAGGCAGACTGTCTCCTTCGGCAGGAAACAGACAGTCGTGGAAGTTTGTTGTTGTCAGGGATCCTGAAATTATTAAAAGGTTATCGGAAGAAGCATCAGGCGGCCAGACCTTCATTGGTGAAGC
>JAAYNF010000120.1 GCA_012520975.1 Clostridiaceae bacterium
TGCTGGGTGTGGCCATCCCGTTAACCGCCATCGGTATCTTGCTGGCCCGGCCGCTGCTGATCCTCATCGATACGCCGGCCGATGTTTTGCCGCAAGCCACGACCTACATGCAAATCATCTTTGCCGGCTTGATCGCTTCCTTTGGTTTTAATGTCAACAACGGTATTTTGCAAGGATTGGGCGACAGCCGGTCGCCATTGCTCTTCCTTGGGATCGCCACTGTTCTAAACATCATATTGGATCTGTTCTTTGTCCTTGTTTTCAACTGGGGCGTCATGGGCGTGGCCTTGGCAACCATTATGGCTCAACTGGTGGCATTCGGATTCAGCATCTGGCACATCAATCGTCGCCAAGGATTCATTCGCATTTCCCCCCGCGACATGAATCCCAGCCGCCGCATCCTTTGGAAAAGCATCCGGATCGGTCTGCCGACCGGTTTGCAAAATGTATCTTTCTCACTGGGAACCATGGTTTTACAGCGTCTGATCAACGGTTATCAATCGGAATTCATGGCAGGTTTTATCGCGGCCAACCGTATTGATACCTTGGCCTTTTTGCCGATGATGTCCTTTTCCATCGCCGTCACCACTTATGTCGGACAAAACATCGGCGCCGGTCAGGTCGACCGGGCCAGGCGAGGCGTGCGGTCGGCCATTCTTCTGTCCACGATCGTCTGCCTAGTCATCTGCCCGATTATTCTGATCTTTTCCCGACCATTGCTGATGATGTTTAATGATGATCCGCTGGTCATTGAATCGGGCTTGGCCTATCTTAACCGCGTCATTCCATTTTTTGTTCTGCTGTCGTTGTTGTTTATGCTCTCCGGAGCGCTGCGAGGTGCCGGCGAAACCATGATCCCTCTTTTATCTTCTGTGGGTTCTTTGTGGGTCGCCCGCTTGCCGGTCGCCTATCTTTTGGCTCATTATGTCGGCCGTGACAGCCTTTTTTTCAGTTTCCCGATTGGTTTTGCCATCGGGTTGGTCATCGTGGTACCCTATTATCTGAGCGGTCGATGGCTGAACAAATCCTTGATTGAGCAAAAAGAAGATTTTTCTGAAGGAGGACCGGCCGATGCCCTATTATGACCTGAGTTGCAAAAATTGTCTGCATCAGTTTAATGTCAAAGCAACGATCCAAGAAAGAAGCGACCGATTAATCCGGTGCCCGGAGTGCCAATCCACCGAACTCGAGGCCATTTACCGGACGGTTAATTTTGTCCGCCGCCTCAATAAAGATTGCGATGTCTGTCCGAGATCCGGCTCCCGGTCATCCGGACAGGGGTTTTGTTCCGGTGGCGCCTGCAGCCACTAGGCAGCAGCCGGAGCATCGGACTTGGCTTCACCGTGACGAACCAAACAGATGCAAGCCAACGCCAGCACGAAGGTGGCGATCGAGTAGGTAAACAGAATGGAATAAGATTGGGTCAGGTCACGCAACAGCCCAAAGAGCGTGGGACTGAGGATTGCGGCGCTGAAAGAGAAGAAATAATAGTAACCGGTGAAACTGCCAATACGTTCCGGCGAGGCCAACTCCACCACCATCGGCAGGGAATTGATGTTAATGCAGGCCCAAAAGAAACCGGCAACCAGTAGCAGAATGCGCATGACCAAGAGGTTTTCCAAAAAAACCATGGGAACGAAGATCAGGATAATACCGGCAAGGCCGATGATGATCAACCGCTTGCGTCCGAATCTGCCGGCAAGGATGCCCGCCGGCAAGGCAAAGGCAACAAAAGAAACCGAAAACAATGCCAAAGACAGGGTGTCAATGATATTGAACGTGTTTTTGATATAGAGCGTGAAAAAGGCTTCAATGGCATTGTAGCCGCAAAACCAGAAGAAAATGGCAGCCAACATCAAAAAAAGGCTTCGCTTTTCCGATCCGGAAAGATGCTGAAGTCCTTTTTGTTTGTTGCTGCCCGATTGATCGGCGGCAATATCGGACGATTCCGGCTCGGCCTCCTTCGTCTGAAGTCGACGGGCCAATTTGCGGCTATCCGGTTCCTTAACAAAGAGGAACAGGACGATCACGGCCAGAACCATGACAATGGCACCGACCAGAAACGGCAAATTATAACCGGCCAAATTGACCAACATGCCGCCGACCACAAAGGCGATGATGCTGCCGATGCCGCCCATCAGGTTGATAATGCCGTTTGCTTTGCTCCGGAATGCCGGTGGTGTCATATCCGGCATCAAGGCGACGACGGGCGATCGCCAGATTGACATGCCCAAATTGAATAGGATGATGACCACCATCATGGCCACCAGGTTGCGGGTCATGGGAATCAGAATAAAAAACAGCGCGCAGACCGGAACACCAAAAAGAATGTAGGGCATACGGCGCCCGATGCGGGTATGTGTCCGGTCGCTGAGCTGTCCGACCAGAGGTTGGAAGATCACACCGAAAATATTATCGATGGTCATAATAAAACCGATAAGGGCGGTGCTGTCGATATAGCGCTCCTCCAGCATCAGGGGAACAAAACTATTGTAAAGACTCCAAGCCAGTATATTGGCCATAAAGCCGAATCCAATCAAAAACGTTTTACGATAGTCTAAACGCATATATATTCCTGCTTTCAAAGGAATCGGATCTTTCCGGTATTATAGCATAACCAATAGGAAATCCAAGATGGATCGACACGTTCTATCATGGTTTGAGTTCACACTGACAGTCTGATAGAATGGAGAAACCACTCAGAAGGGAAGCGAAGACATTGGCTCAGCTGGGCAACATGAATATCATCAGCATCGGTGAGCTGGAAGGGCAGCTTGGCGTATTGAAGTGGCCGAAATTCGTTGCCGCTTGCGAAAGGGAGTTTGGAGATCGCATTGGCCAGATTGCCGACCGCCTCATTGCCGACACACGCCTCAAGGCTGTTTTTGTTTCCGGGCCGACCGCCTCGGGGAAAACGACGTTTTCCGATCGTTTGACCCAAATCTTGATCGACCGGGGACACCCGACCCATCTGATTTCCCTCGATGATTACTACCACACGAATACCGGCCGCTTTGATGACAAGGGGAGACCGGATTTTGAGAGCATCGACACGCTGGACACAAAACAGATTGTGGAAGATTTTCGCGATCTTTTGTGCGGCAAGACCGTTCAGTTGCCGTCGTTCAATTTTGTCACCCGGCAACGGCATTTTGAGCCGAAAAAAAACATCAAACTGGGACCTAGCGAAATTATGCTGGTCGAAGGCCTGCATGGGCTTTCCGATTTGATTGCCGGCCAGTTCAGCCATGGGCAGTGGCTGGGCGTGTTCATCATGCCTTGGTGCAAGCTTCTCGATGGCCGTCGACTCCTTGACGGCCGTGAGCTGCGCATGCTTCGCCGCATCTCGCGGGATGTCCTGCACCGAGGGGCGACGGCGCTGTCCACCCTCGATTATTGGCCGATGATCGACCGGACAGAACAGCAGTTCTTTCCTCAATATCTGGCTCGCGCCGATGAATACGTCAACTCCAGCCTGAATTATGAATACTGTGTCATCGCTCCCTTGGCTGCCCGACAGATTGCGGGCTCGTTGGAACAGTATGAGAAAGGGTGTTTGCCGGGCTCGATGTATCTTCAAGACCAACCGGGATACGCCGATCTGCCCCAAGCTGTCGCTATCGCGCGGGATCTTTTGCGTGCATGTGAACGCATTCCCTCGGCGGATCGTTCGGTCGTTCCGGCTCAATCCATCCTGAATGAATTTGTCCAATAGCCAATCTGCTTGGTTTGCGCGCCGATTTTTTTGGCTATTTTCACTTTTTTCGGTCTTGGCAGGAAAATTTATTTTACTTTTTCGGGTAGCGGTGATATACTAAGTTGCCTGAAGCCCCTCAGGGGGGTCTTTTTGTGTGGCAAAGTTCCCGAAAGGGCAACGTCAAGGCCATATTCATAAAAGACGGCACATTAAACGGAAGGAGGTGTATTGATGCCTACGTTCAACCAATTGGTTAAAGCGGGACGGGTTTCCAAGAGCGATAAATCTCATTCGCCGGCTTTGCAGACCTCGATGAACACGTTGAAAAAACGTTCTACCGTGTTGGCCTCGCCACAAAAGCGCGGCACCTGCATCGTGGTCAAGACCACAACGCCGAAAAAACCGAATTCAGCTCTGCGAAAAGTTGCCAGGGTTCGCCTGACCAACCAGATCGAGGTCACGGCTTATATTCCCGGTATCGGCCATAACCTGCAGGAACACTCCGTTGTTCTGATCAGGGGCGGTCGTGTCAAGGATCTGCCCGGCGTGCGTTACCATGTTGTTCGAGGGACATTGGATACGGCCGGCGTCGCCAACCGTATGCAGGGTCGCTCAAAATATGGCGCCAAGAAACCCAAGACCGCCAAGGTTAAGAACTAAGTTGCCGGTTGGACAAGAGTGATCAGTACACTGTCATAGATTGCTTTGTAGACAAGTGGTTATGGCTGTAGCTGCACGAGACACGGTCCAAATACGTGAGTACCTATGATATCGGATTCGGACGGATCCGCATGATCATGAGAGGAGGGAAGACAAGTGCCAAGAAAAGGCCATGTCCCGAAACGAGAAGTGCTTCCTGACCCGATTTACCATGATGTCCGTGTGACCAAGCTGGTCAACAACATCATGCTGGACGGCAAAAAAGGAATAGCGCAAAGAATTTGTTACGACGCTTTTGATATTGTCAGAGAGCGTACAAACCAAGACCCTCTGGAGGTTTTCATCAAGGCCTTGGAGAACGTCATGCCGATGCTGGAAGTCAAGGCGCGGCGCGTTGGCGGCTCAAACTACCAAGTGCCGGTTGAAGTACGTCCGGAGCGGCGCCTGACCCTGGGTCTCCGCTGGCTGGTCGATCATGCTCGGAAGCGCAACGAGCGCACCATGCGTGAACGTCTGGCTAATGAGATCTATGATGCATACAACAGTACCGGCGGTGCCTTCAAGAGAAAAGAAGATATGCATCGCATGGCCGACGCCAATCGCGCGTTTGCCCACTACAGATGGTAATCCCGAGGGAGGAGCTTTAAGTCGATGTCCAGAGAATTTTCGCTTGAAAACACGCGGAATATCGGCATTATGGCCCATATCGATGCTGGCAAAACCACAACCACTGAGCGTATTCTGTTTTATACAGGCAGGATTCATAAGCTCGGCGAGACCCATGAAGGCGCAGCCACCATGGACTGGATGGAGTTGGAGCAGGAACGTGGTATCACAATCACTTCGGCTGCGACAACCGCTCAGTGGAAAGGTATGCGTATTAATATTATCGATACGCCGGGACACGTGGATTTTACGGTAGAGGTCGAACGCTCACTGCGCGTGCTGGACGGTGCCGTCACGGTGTTTTGCGCCAAAGGCGGCGTTGAGCCTCAGACCGAAACGGTTTGGCGTCAAGCCGACCATTACAAGGTGCCGCGCCTAGCCTACGTCAATAAAATGGATATCCTCGGAGCCAATTTTTTCCGTGCCGTGGATATGATGAAAGATCGGCTCAGAACCAATGCCGTTCCGATTCAGTTGCCGATCGGCAAGGAAGAATCCTTTACCGGAATCATTGATTTGATCAAGATGAAGGCCGAAATTTACAGCGAAGATGATCAGGGCAAGGTGATTGAAGAAACCGAGATTCCGGCTGATATGATGGAATCCGCTCAAACATGGCATGATCGCATGGTAGAAGCCATCGCCGAGACCGATGAAAAACTGACGATGAAATTCCTTGAAGGTGAGCACATCACCGAGGATGAATTGCGGGCGGCACTGCGTCGCGCCACCATCGCATGTGAGATCACACCGGTTTGCTGCGGCTCATCCTACAAGAATAAAGGTGTTCAGTTGGTTCTGGATGCTGTTGTGGATTACATGCCATCGCCCTTGGATGTTCCGCCGATCACCGGCGTTCACCCGTCTACCGGGAAAGAGGATCAGCGCCCGTCTGATGACAACGCGCCGTTCTCGGCCTTGGCATTCAAAATCATGACCGACCCCTTCGTCGGAAAACTATGTTTCTTCCGGGTTTACTCCGGCAGCTTGAAAGCAGGCACCTATGCCTACAATTCGGTGAAGAAAAAACGTGAGCGCATCAGCCGCATCCTGCAAATGCATTCCAATCACCGCGAGGAAATCAGTCAGGTTTTTGCCGGCGATATCGCTGCTGCCGTGGGTCTCAGGGACACGACAACCGGCGATACCTTGTGCGATGAAAAGCATCCGATAGTTCTGGAATCCATGGAATTTCCCGAGCCGGTTATTTCGGTGGCCATTGAGCCTAAATCCAAGGCTAGTCAGGATAAGATGATGAACGCCCTGACCAAATTGGCAGAGGAAGATCCGACTTTCCGGACAATCACCGACCAGGATACCGGTCAGACCATTATCTCCGGCATGGGCGAATTGCATCTTGATATCATCGTTGATCGCCTGTTCCGCGAATTCAAGGTCGAAGCCAATGTCGGCCAACCTCAGGTTGCCTACAAGGAAACCATTCGCAAGGCCGCGACGGCCGAGGGCAAATTTATCCGCCAGTCCGGCGGCCGCGGTCAGTATGGTCATTGCGTTTTGGAGATTGAGCCCATGGAGCCGGGAACCGGCTACGAATTTGTCAACAAGATCGTCGGTGGCGCCATTCCCAAAGAATACGTCGCGCCGATCGATGCCGGTATCCGGGAAGCCATGGGAAACGGTGTGCTCGGCGGTTATCCGGTGGTTGACATTCGGGTAACGGTTGTCGACGGTTCATACCATGAGGTCGATTCATCGGAACTGGCATTCAAAATTGCCGGATCAATGGGCTTTCGAGAAGCCTGCCGCAAAGCGGATCCGGTTCTGCTCGAACCGATTATGCGGGTCGACATTCTGGTTCCGGAAGACTATCTCGGTGACGTGATGGGCGATATCAACGCACGTCGCGGCCGGATTGAGGGCGTTGGCGATCTTTCCGGCATCAAGTCCATCCGGACTTTTATCCCATTGTCACAAATGTTTGGTTATGCCACGGCCTTGCGTTCACGCTCTCAGGGCCGGGGGACATTCGTGATGCAAACCAGCCATTTTGAGGAAATTCCCAAAGGCATTATGGAAACCATCCTCAAAAAATGATAAGGCTTGTTTTATCACGATTTTGCGAATCCCGGCATTGCCAAATCCGCCAAATCGTGTAAAATGGTCTATAACAGTCTGAACATTATATAATAAAAACAAACCAGCAGTTTATTGCTGAAAAAAGGAGGATACTCTTAAAATGGGAAAGGCAAAATTTGAAAGAACTAAACCCCATGTCAACATTGGCACCATCGGTCACGTCGACCACGGCAAAACAACTCTGACCGCTGCGATTACCAAGGTGCTTTCAATGGCAGGTTCAGCCGATTTCACATCTTATGACAAAATTGATAAAGCGCCGGAAGAAAGGGCTCGCGGTATCACAATCAATACGTCCCACGTTGAATACGAAACCGAGGCTCGTCACTATGCCCACGTAGACTGCCCCGGTCACGCCGACTATATCAAAAACATGATTACCGGTGCGGCCCAGATGGACGGCGCCATTCTGGTTGTTTCGGCTGCAGACGGCCCGATGCCGCAAACCCGCGAGCATATTCTGCTGGCTCGCCAGGTCGGTGTTCCTTCGATTGTTGTTTTCCTCAACAAATGTGACATGGCCGACCCGGAGCTCATCGAGCTCACCGAGATGGAAGTTCGCGACCTGCTCAACATCTATGAATTCCCGGGTGACGACACACCGGTGATCCAAGGTTCGGCTCTGGAAGTTTTGGAGTGCACCAGCACCGACCCCAATGATCCGACGTATGCAGCCATCCACGAATTGATGGCGGCTGTCGACACCTTTATTCCCACACCCGCTCGCCCGGTCGACCAACCTTTTGCCATGCCGGTGGAAGATGTCTTCACCATTACCGGTCGTGGTACCGTCGCTACCGGTCGTGTCGAGCGCGGTGTCGTCAAAGTCGGCGACCCGGTGGAAATCGTCGGACTGTCCGAAAAGTCAAGGTCAACGGTTGTTACGGGTGTGGAAATGTTCCGTAAACTACTTGATCAGGCTCAGGCCGGTGACAACGTCGGTGTTCTGCTGCGCGGTGTCCAGCGTAAGGAGATCGAACGTGGCCAGGTTATCGCCAAGCCCGGCTCAATCAAGCCGCACACGCATTTTACCGGTCAGGTCTATGTTCTGACCCAAGCCGAAGGCGGCCGTCATAAGCCTTTCTTTAACGGCTATCGCCCTCAGTTCTATTTCCGCACCACCGACGTGACCGGCGTAGCCCATTTGCCGGAAGGCGTCGAAATGTGTATGCCGGGCGATCACGTGACGATTACCGTCAAGTTGATTACTCCCATCGCCATGGAGCCCGGTCTGAAGTTTGCCATTCGCGAAGGCGGCAAGACCGTTGGTTCCGGAACGATTTCCACAATCATTGAATAATCCGGTTTTTTCACACAAGTTATGGTTAAAGGTGCTCCAATTTATTTGGAGCACCTTTTTCAAAAAAAGAGGACAGATATGAAATCAGATCAGGAAAACCCCGTCAAAAAAACCAAAACCGCATCCCGTCAAAAAAGCGTGTCGGGAAAGGCGGTTGTCAACAGCAAAGATCCGGGCGAGGGAGTTGTGCTGCTCGTACCCATGATTCCTTTGCGGGGGCTGACGGTCTTTCCCGGCATCAATCTGACCTTCGATGTGGCCCGGGAAAAATCCAAGGAAGCCGTGAAGGCCGCCATGGAAGGCAACCAATTGGTCTTTTTGACCGCACAGCTGGATCCAACGCAGGATTGGCCGCCGAGCGATCAGGTTTATCAAGTTGGTTGCGTGGCTCGCATTCGGCAAATTTTGGAAATACCCGGCAGTGAGAGCATGAAACTGCTTGTGGAAGGGCGAAACCGAGGGCGACTGGTTAAGGTCGTCAAAGAAGAACCCTTTTATTTGACCGAAGTGAGTGCTTTCGCCACGGAATCCCCGAAAGATCAAGAACCGATTCTCGAGGCCTATCGACGCCAGTTAATGAAGGCATTCGAAAAATACGCCGCCAGCAGCAACCGCGTTTCTCCGGAAACCCTGATCTCCTTGGGCGCAATCAACAGCGCGTCCATGGCGGCGGACGCCATTGCCGGCCAGTTGAGCATCAAAATGACGGAAAAACAGACGTTGCTTGAGGCCACCGATATTCCTCAGCGTATTCATCAACTGATTATGTTGATCGAACGGGAGCAATATATTGCGGAGCTGGAGCAGGAGATCGGCGAAAGGGTTCGCGCAACCATTGAAAAAAACCAGAAGGAATACTATCTCCGCGAGCAAATCAAGGTCATCCAGTCGGAACTGGGTGAAGACGAAGGTTCACAGGAAGAACAGGATTTATACAAGGAACTGTTGGAGACCACGCCGATTCCGGAGGATGCACGACAGCGCGTGGCAAAAGATATTGCCAGATTGGCCCGAATGCCGACCGGGCATCCCGAAGGTGCTGTTTTGCGCAATTATTTGGATCTCTTGTTTGAGCTGCCTTGGGGCAAGACCGATCCGGAGCGTCTTAATATCGCTCGTGCTCGCAGAATCCTCAACCGCGATCACTATGGGTTGGAAAAAGTTAAGGAGCGCATCCTGGAATATCTTGCTGTCCGCAAACTGCGAATGGAAATCGGCCAGACCACATCCAAAGGTCCGATCCTCTGTCTGGTCGGTCCGCCCGGTGTCGGCAAAACCTCAATTGCCCG
Source organism: Clostridiaceae bacterium (assembly GCA_012520975.1). Classification (GTDB taxonomy): domain Bacteria; phylum Bacillota; class Clostridia; order Saccharofermentanales; family UBA5734; genus UBA8949. Next base: position 9,710 of record JAAYNF010000120.1, read on the forward strand.
CTCGGTCGCCGAAGCTCTTGGAAGAAAATATATCCGGATGTCTTTGGGCGGCATTCGCGATGAAGCTGAAATCCGGGGACATCGCCGGACCTATATCGGCGCCATGCCCGGACGTATCATTAACGCGATTCGACAAGCTGGACGAGATAATCCGTTGATCTTGCTTGATGAAATCGACAAGCTGGGCAGCGACTTTCGCGGCGATCCTTCCTCGGCGTTGCTGGAGGTGCTGGACCCGGAACAAAACAACGGTTTCCGCGACCATTATCTTGAAATCCCCTATGACCTTTCTCGTGTGCTTTTCATCACAACAGCCAATACAACCGAAACCATTCCGCAGGCATTGGTCGATCGTATGGAGGTGGTCTACTTATCGGGCTACACGGAGGAGGAAAAAATAGAGATCGCCTTGCGCCATCTGCTTCCTCATCAAATCCAGCAGAATGCCTTAAAAAAAGGACAACTTTCGCTGAGCCGGCGTGGTGTGCGCGCCTTGATCAGCGGCTATACCCGTGAAGCCGGTGTCCGACAACTGGAACGGGAACTTTCTCATGTCTGCCGTAAAACCGCCATTCTGATTGCAGAAAAGGGCGAGGAAAAGGTTCGAGTTACAGACAAAAACCTGGAGTCAATCATCGGCAAAGCTAAATTCCGCCATGACAAGGCGCAGGATATTGATTTGGTGGGGGTGGCCACCGGTCTGGCCTGGACCTATGCCGGTGGTGATACGTTGACCATTGAGGTCAATATTATGAAAGGAACCGGCAAACTGGAGCTGACCGGACAACTTGGCGATGTCATGAAAGAGTCGGCCAAGGCGGCGCTGGCTTACATCCGTTCCCAGGCCGATCAATTGGACATCAAGCCCGATTTTTCCTCAACCCAGGATATTCATGTCCACATTCCTGCCGGCTCGACTCCAAAGGATGGACCCTCAGCCGGAATAACACTGGCGACCGCCCTTGCGTCGGCGTTAAGTGAGCGCCCGGTTCGGCACGATATCGCCATGACCGGGGAAATAACCCTGCGGGGCCGTGTCCTGCCGATCGGCGGCCTGAAGGAAAAAGTCATTGCGGCCCATCGGGCCGGGATTAAAACCGTGCTGCTCCCGGAAGAAAATCGCCGTGACGCGGAGGAAATTCCCCAGACCGTCCTCAGCAAGGTCGATTTGGTTTATGTTAATGATATGCAGGAGGTCCTGAACAAGGCCTTGCGCTGATTGATGCTATAATGGGCATAGGATTCAACAACCGACATGTAATAGTGGAAAGTAGGTGTTGACTATGCTTGAACATTCAACAGTAGCGGCGGGTTTCATTATGCCCCATCCGCCGATAATTGTGCCCGGAATCAATCCCGGACCGCATGAAGCGGAGGCCACGGTCGCGTCGATGCGTCAATTGGCACAGACGCTGGACCGGCTCCGGCCGGACACCATCGTGGTGATCTCGCCCCATGCGCCGCTTTTTAACGATTATGTCTTTTTTTATGATGACCGCGTGCTTGAGGGCAGCTTTGCCCGCTTTGGCGCTTCGCAGATTAAACTGTCCGTCCGACAGGATTCGGAATTGCTGCAGGAAATCTGCCGCCGCTGCGATCAGGCCGGTATTCCGGCCGGTAGTTTGACCCCGAACCAAATGAGGCGATATCAGCTGACTTCAGAACTGGATCATGGTGTTCTGGTTCCGCTTTGGTTTTTGCACGAGGCGTATCCGGCGGTCAAGGTCGTGGCCATGTCCTGTTCGGGACTGCCTCTTGCCAAAGTTTATCAAATTGGCGAATTGATTCGACAGTCGGCTGCTTTTTTAAATCGCCGAATTGTTGTTGTTGCCAGCGGTGATCAGTCCCACAAAGTGAATTCGGCAAGCCCTTATGGATCTTCTCCTGAAGGGGCGCAATACGACAATCTCTTGGTTGACTGCCTCCGGGAAAATGATCTGCCTCGTTTGCTGGCCATCAGCGGCGAGTTGCGGGAAAAAGCCGCCGAATGCGGCTATCGCTCCATTGTCATGTTGTGCGGGGCTTTCAGCCGGCGACCGGTTCTGACGCAGATGCTGTCCTACGAAGCCCCTTACGGAATTGGTTACTGTGTCGCAAGTCTAAGTCCCGATCCGGATCAGACCGAGCCGGTTCCGGATGCTTTTGAGGCGGGATTGTCCGGACATCGGGCCCAAGCGGCGGCCCGCCGTCGTGAAAACCAGCCGCCTGTGGTCATTGCTCGTGAGACACTGGAGGCTCACGTATTGGGTCAGCCGGCCAAAACAATGCAAGACTTTGCCGATTTACCGAATTTCGCCTCCCTGTTTCAAGATCGTGCCGGGGTTTTTGTTTCTATTCATAAAGCCGGGGAGTTGCGCGGATGTATCGGCACGACCGGCCCGACCGCCCCGACGTTGGTCGAGGAAATCATGCGCAATGCCATCAGCGCCGGCTGCCGCGATCCGCGTTTTCCGTCGGTCGAGCCGGATGAATTGCCGGATCTGACGTACAGTGTGGATGTGTTGGGATCCCCCGAACCGATTGTCGACATCGATTTGCTGGATCACACGCGTTTTGGCGTCATTGTCAGCTCGGGGCGACGCAGTGGACTGCTGTTACCTGACCTTGCCGGTGTGGATTCGGTTGATGAGCAACTGGCGATCGCCTGTCGCAAAGCCGGCATTCATCCGGAGGAAGAATACAGCATTCAGCGATTCACGGTGACACGTTATCGATAGGGAGAGGGTGCCGATGACCAAACAGCCAAGACCTGCGCAATATTGGCTTTCTCAGCCGAATGATGAGGTGGTCTGCCGACTTTGTCCGCACCATTGCCGGATCCGGCCCGGGAAGACCGGCATCTGCCGGGCGCGGCAAAACCTTGCGGGTCGGTTGTTTGCGGTTAACTATGGTCAGGTTACATCCATGGCGCTGGATCCGATTGAGAAAAAACCGCTGGCTTTTTTCCGACCCGGCAGTCAGATCCTGTCAATCGGATCTTTCGGATGCAATTTACGGTGCGATTTTTGTCAGAATTGGTCTATTTCTCAACAAGAAGCGCCATCCCGAACCATCATGCCCGACGAGGTGGTGGCGATGGCGGAGCAAACCGTCAATCGGGGCAACATCGGATTGGCTTATACGTACAACGAACCCCTGATCGGGTTTGAATATGTTCTGGACTGTTCCCGCCTGATCCGGCAGGTCGGCTTAAGCAACATCTTGGTGACCAACGGATTTATCGAAACCGGACCCTTCGCCGAGCTGCTGCCTTGGATTGATGCGTTGAATATCGACTTGAAAAGCTGGGATCCATCTTACTATCGGTCCATTTGCGGCGGTGATCTGTCGACGGTTCGATCCAGCATCAAACAGGCTGCGGCGGTAGCTCATGTTGAAGTCACGACGCTGTTGTTGCCCGGACTTAACGATCGCGATGATGACATCCGTTCGCTCGCCGGTTGGCTGGCTTCGATCAACCCGAAGATTCCGTTGCATCTGACACGTTACCATCCCGATTACAAACGGACCGATCCGCCCCCCATCAGCAAAGAACGCCTCATGAGTCTGGCTGATTTGGCGAGGAAATATCTGGATCGTGTTCTGCTCGGCAACATTTTGTGGTAGACTTTGATCCATGCTTGATGCTGTTAGCCGGCTTTGCAGCAGAACAGAGTCAATTTGTTAGCAAGATGACGTTTCAATGTAATGACCTGATCATGTATAATAGATCTTGAGTTTGTACAAGACAGATCATGATTTGACTGATTGTGGACGGGAAGCGGCATGAAAAACAATCGCCCGGAGAGCCGGCTGCCGGTCAGACCGACCGTTCGCCAGCCGGTTGCACAGAAAACAATAAAGTCAAGATTTTTGCAAATCGCAGGACGGGCACTGCCCGGCCTGACGATTGCGTTGGTTTTGCTGACCGTGATTACTTTTCTGGTGGTCGATCCGGGTCAGGGGATTCAGCTTTTTCCTGTACACACCTCGCCGGTCTGGTCGACATCACCGACCGGTATGCTTCCATCTCCCATGCCGACCGATTATCAGCCGGAAATCAGTCTTAACTACTACTCACGGGGAGGCCGGGTCAATCTGGTTGCCAAAGCATTGGGTACGATGGAGGACCTAGTCGCCTCGTCAGGACCAAAGCCCGATCCTGTTTTCTATGATGCAAAAGGTATTCCGCAGGAACCGATTCCGATTGAGAAATTCACTGCCGATGCCGCGGTTTGTTATGTTCTTGGCGATAGTACCAATATCCGCGAAAATCCTCAGACCGACTCACCGGTCATCCTGCGGGTCCATACCGGTGACGCGCTGAACCGGACGGGTTTTGGCCAGTTCTGGTCGGAGATCAGCCTGTCAGACGGACAAACAGGTTATGTTCTGAGTCGCTTGATTACCGAAGATTTTGTCGCCCGGCCGACGCCGACCCCGACGCCTAAGCCTACTCCCACCTCTACGCCTAAGCCTACTCCCACCTCCACGCCTAAGCCGACCCCAACCCCCACGCCTAAGCCTACTCCTACCTCCACGCCTAAGCCTGCTCCTACCTCTACGCCTAAGCCTACTCCCACCCCCACGCCTAAGCCGACCCCGACCCCCACGCCTAAGCCGACCCCGATGCCTATCCCTACTCCTACCCCTCCGTCTTCCTCATTCGCTGCCAGTCCTCTGACCGAAAGCCAAAAGGCTGAAATCGTTGCGTTGGCTAAATCATGTCTGGGGATCCGCTATGTTCCGGGCGGCACCACGACCGACGGTTTTGACTGCTCTGGATTTACGCAATACATTTACAAGACGCTGTTTGACATCACCATTCCCCGACAGACCTATGGCCAGGTCAAAGCCGGGATTGCGGTTCCACGGTCGGAAATCGACATCGGTGACATCATCTGTCTGGATTGGACGGGTCCCGACGGTATCTGCGACCATGTCGCCTTGTATGTGGGGGACGGCATGTATATTGACGCGTCGTCTTCTGCCGAAGTAGTCAGAATACGGGAATTTAAGGCCAGCCATCCGGTTATATCCATTCGCAGAATTATTTATTAATTTATTTCGTAACATTAAGCTATTTACGAAAGCAGAATCTTCGATTACATTAGGGGTTGCAGATCTCTATTTTGAAAGGCAAAGAACATGGCTGTGACCAATACGAATAACAAGCGAGGCTCCAATCGAACTTGGATCGTTCCGGTTGTTTTGATTATCCTCTTAACCCTTGGTGTCGGGACTTATTTTGTGCTCGGGTATATTGACCGGCAAGAAAAAATCGCCGAAAGCATCCGGATTCAAGAAAGCATCCAAGAAAGCATCCGAGCCGAACTGGATGAGATGAGCCGTTTTCTTGCACGGGACACCTTTTACGAGGGTATTTTTCTGGATGATGTGGACTTGTCCGGCAAGACCTTGAACGAAGCCAAGGAGCTGTTTCGCCAGCGGGACAAGGCCTGGCGCGAAAAATTCGCGATCGAGCTGAGGCTGGAAGATGAGGCTCGGGAGCTGACCGCAAATGAAATCGGTCTGTGGTCCGACTGGGAAGAGGTGCTGGATCAGGCGTGGCAGGTGGGGCGCGGCAGCCAGGCCACCGATGAGGCGGATCAGATTCGCGAACGTTATGCCGCCGTTACCGAACTGCTGGCAAAACCAAAAACCTTTTTCTCCAACAGATCTTTTGACCCAACGGCTGTTCGGTCGGCTGTGTTGAAGTTTGCGGAATCTCTGTATGTTGAGCCTCGCGATGCCGAGGTGACCGGCTTTGAATTCGACGCCAAGCAATTCACGGTGGCCGAATCGGTTCCCGGCCGGGCGGTCGATGGCGAAACAGCGGCCGAGGCGGTCATCAGGAGCCTGGAAGGCAACAAACCGGTCGCCGATACCTTTTCGCTGCTTGGTACGATAA
>JAAYNF010000121.1 GCA_012520975.1 Clostridiaceae bacterium
AATATGCCCGGCATTACCATTAACACCATATGGGGGGAGATGGCGGCGCAGCTTGCAGAATCGATCGGTAATCCTTCTCTATATGACATAATAAAAGAATCGGATAAGAAGGGAGTTTCCCCTGGCTCGGAAACTTTAAAGACCCTCTTTGACACTGCCGCTCCATGCGTTATACTGATGGACGAGGTGGTAGCCTACGCAAAGAAACTATATGGCGCAACTGGTCTGCCAGCAGGAACATATGACAATTTTATAACTTTTATCCAAGAGATCACAGAGGCAGCAAGGGCGAGCAAGAACAGTATTGTAGTTGCATCTATCCCTGAATCCAATTATGAAATTGGCGGAGAGGCAGGAAAGACCGCTCTTGAGACCATTGAACATACCTTTGGACGTATGGAAGCCATTTGGAAGCCCGTTTCGTTTAATGAAGGTTTCGAGATCGTCCGTCGTCGACTGTTTCTTGACTGCAAAAATCCCGATGCACGTGATGCGGTCTGCGCAGCATTCTCTGCAATGTATAACGAGAACGAGAATGATTTTCCGATTGAAGCTCGAGAACTGGAATATAAGGAGCGAATGGCGTCCTGCTATCCCATCCATCCGGAAGTCTTTGACCGCATGTATAAGGATTGGTCTACACTTGAGCGCTTCCAGCGAACTCGTGGCGTCCTGCGCCTGATGGCGGCGGTTGTTTACGAGCTTTGGATGGGTAATGACGCCAGTTTGATGATTATGCCAGGCTCTATCCCGCTTGATGTACCAAGTGTGCGTGATGAGCTCACCCGTCATCTCTCAGATAATTGGAATGGCATCGTTGACAAAGAAGTGGATGGTAAGGATTCGATTCCATACAAGATTGACAAGAACACAAGATATGGCCGGCATCTTGCCGCCCGTCGTGTGGCAAGAACCATCATGCTCGGCTCTGCTCCTACAGGTCGGGAGCAAGTCGTGCGTGGTATTGAAAGCTCCCGTATTCGCCTTGGCGTAGTCCAACCCGGCGAAAACATAGCCATTTTCAACGACGCTTTAAATACACTCCGCAATTCACTTACATTCCTTTATACCAATCCGTCGGGCGACCGATTCTGGTACGACAGCCGTCCTACGCTGAGAAAGACCGCTGACGATCGTGCTTCACAAATACCGGCTTCCGATGTTGAATATGAAATCGAGACAAGGCTTCGCTCACTCCGTAAGGAAGCACCGTTCGCAGGCATCCATATTTGCCCTGCTTCCTCACTGGATGTGCCGGACGAGCAGGCTGCCCGTCTTGTTATCTTACGTACGTCTGATGAATATAAAGCAACAAATCGGAACAATTCCGCAATGGCGGCAGTTACAGACATTTTGAACAATCGTGGCAACACGCCTCGTATCTATCGCAATATGCTGGCGTTTATTGCACCCGATCAGGATCTGATGGCGAACCTCAAACAGGCGGTACGACTCTATTTAGCGTGGAAATCAATCAAGGAGGACAGCGAGGACTTGAACCTCGACGCGGCGCAAAATCGTGAAACCCAGAACAATCTTCTCCGCGCAGATGAAACGGTGAATGAACGGATCAAAGAAGCTTACTGTTGGCTCCTCGTGCCATATATTGACAGGAATACGGATATGAAAACCATCATATGGGATGCTATCACAATCAGAGGCGGTAACGAGAACATCATCCAGAAAGCCGCTAAAAAGATGCGCCAGAATGAGGCTATCATTGAACGATGGGCTCCGGCTCTTCTTCGGATGGAACTGGATAATCTATTGTGGCGCGAATCAGATAACATTGTCGTCAAGAAGCTGTGGGAGTATCTTTGTACTTACTGCTACCTCCCTCGCCTGGCGAGTGAAAACGTTCTCATTGATACTATAAAGAACGGTGTGAACTCCACAGAATATTTCGCTATCGCTTCCGGCTTTGATGGTACACGTTATATTGACCTGAAGTTTAACCAGTACGTTGGGATCATTGAAAAATCAGGCTACTTGGTTAAGATCAATGTCGCACATAAACAAATAACAGAAGAAACGGCAAAACAACAAGCGGAAGCGGGTGTAACAGCACATCCTGGCGAAGGTTTGACTTATCCTACATACTCGGTTGGTGCTGGCGGATATGTCAACAGACCCTCGAACGAGGGTAGTGTGAGTGGTGATACGACACAGGGGCACCAGGGAACCACACCCAGCGCCCCGAGAAACAGACGGTTCTTTATGTCCGCAGACCTCGATATAACACGTATTAACCGCGATGTCCAGAAGTACGTCGAGGAAATCATCCAACACCTGACTTCGGTTGATGGTGCAAGGGTCACGGTTTCGCTCGAAGTTCAGGCTGAATCTGACGAGGGATTTACTCGACAGACAGTGAGAACTATCACTGAGAACTGCCAGGCACTGCGGGTACGGGATTCAGGTTTTGAGGAATAGAAAACAAATATAAGTTGAGAAGGATATTTGATTTTATGGCGAAAAGGCATTTATCTAATATAAGTATCGTAAATCTACTGAATTACATGATACGATTATCAAGAAAAATTTGGTAGTATATGGTCACATACAAATGCAGCCAGTAAAGCTAAAAAATAGAACATATCCAGCACTTTCCTCAGAAAATCAGCAAATAAGCATTTTTGACTTAACATAGGACTCAGGGACTCATCAAAAGATGGAGAACATGCTCAGAAAGGATTAAAAGGAAGTGAGAAAATGCAAATTGCATTAACTAAAAAATTAACGGATGCTATGGGAATAAAT
>JAAYNF010000122.1 GCA_012520975.1 Clostridiaceae bacterium
CCGAGATGGAAGACCGCTGGTTATCAGTAGACGAGATAGGCAAGTACCTCGGTGTCAGTAGTGACACCGTTTACCGCTGGATCGACAAGCATGCGATGCCCGCCCATCGCATGGGCCGTCTTTGGAAATTCAAGAAAGATGAAGTCGACGAGTGGGTGAAGGCTGGCGGCGCGGCAGACCGCAACAAGAAGGGTTCTGACGAATGAAGATCATCGACAACATCAATTCTTTGCTGGGCGACGATCTGAAGGCTTCCATCCACCCCAAGGCCAAATTGAAGATCGCGGCATCGTGCTTTTCGATCTATGCCTATGAAGCTTTAAAGTCCGAGTTCGCAAAGATTGAGTCGTTGGAATTCATCTTCACAGCACCAACATTCGTCCCCAATGAAGTCACCGACAAACTCAGAAAAGAACGCCGAGAGTTTTTTATCCCCAAGGCCAACCGGGAACGCAGCCTCTACGGCTCCGAATTTGAAATCCAGCTTCGCAATAAGCTCACCCAACGTGCTATTGCCCGCGAGTGCGCCGAATGGATGCGCCGCAAAGTCAGATTCCGCTCCAACAAAACCAAATCCCCGATGCAGCAGTTTGCCTGCATTCAGGGGCCGGAGCAGGAAGCGGCATATATGCCTTTGCATGGTTTCACCGCCGTGGATCTGGGATATCAGCAAGGTGATGCCGTTTCCAACATCGTCAACCGGGTAGATGAGACGGCCTTTACGTCTACATACCTTCAGCTTTTTGACCAGATCTGGAGTGACCCCACAAAACTTGAAGATGTGACCACCGCGATCTGTGATCATATCGCATCGGTCTATCAGGAAAATTCGCCCGAACGTATCTATTTCCTGATGCTCTACAATATTTTCAGCGATTTCCTCGATGATATCGATGAAGACGTGTTGCCCAACGACCGCACGGGTTATCAGGATACGCTGGTCTGGAACAAGCTTTTCAACTTCCAGCGTGATGCCGCCATAGGCATTATCAACAAGCTGGAAACCTACAACGGCTGCATCCTGGCCGACAGCGTGGGGCTTGGTAAAACATTCACGGCTCTGGCCGTTGTGAAATATTACGAACTGCGCAACCGTTCGGTGCTGGTGCTGTGCCCCAAGAAACTCGCAGACAACTGGCTGAACTACAACAGCAACCTGACGACCAACATTTTCTCCCGGGATCGCTTCAATTATGACGTTCTGTGCCACACCGACCTTTCCCGCACCTCGGGCGAGTCGTTCGGCATTCCTCTGAACCGCGTTAACTGGGGCAATTACGATCTGGTCGTCATCGATGAATCGCATAATTTCCGCAACAACGATGCCGTCAAGGACCGGGAAACCCGCTATCAGAAACTGATGAACCAGGTCGTCCGCCAGGGCGTCAAAACCAAGGTTCTGATGCTGTCCGCTACTCCGGTCAATAACCGCTTCAATGATCTGCGCAACCAACTCGCGCTGGCTTACGAAGGCGACTCTGAAAATCTCAGCAAGAAGCTGCGTACTGGCAGATCGGTGGAAGAAATCTTCCGCAATGCCCAGACGGTCTTCAACCAGTGGTCAAAACTGGCACCGGAGGATCGCACGGCGCGGGCTATTCTGGATTCCCTTGATTTTGACTTCTTTGAACTGCTTGACAGCGTCACCATTGCCCGTTCACGAAAGCACATCCAGACCTTCTACGATACCAGTGACATAGGCCAGTTTCCCGAGCGCCGCAAACCGCTGTCATTCCATTCGCCACTGACCGGGCGCACGGATGTCATGAGCTTTAACGAGATCTTTGAACAGCTCTCGCTGCTCAAGCTCGCCGTTTACGCCCCGATCAGCTACATCCTGCCCAGTCGGCTCAAAAAATATGAAGACCTGTACGACACGCAGGTGGAAGGTGGCAAAGGGAAGCTGAAGCAGGCGGACCGCGAAAGAAGCCTGCAGGCATTGATGACAACCAATCTGCTCAAGCGTCTGGAAAGCTCGGTTGAGGCATTTCGACTTACCCTGAAAAGCCTGCATGACAACCACGCCCGCATCCTGAGTAAAATCAATTCATTCAGGGTCGCAGGCGATGCTGGCAGTGTCTCTGACTGGACCGATAGCCTGGCAAACCTCGAAGCCGAAGAGGACGATATCCCGGTTCCGGATGATGCCGAAATCGGCGGCAAGGTGACGATAAACCTTGCGGACATGGATCTTCCTTCGTGGGAACACGATCTGAAGGTTGATCTGGAAGTCATTAACGCCTTGTTGGAGTCCATGGCAAAAGTCACACCCGAGGACGACGCCAAGCTGCAACACCTCAAGGCCCTGATTCTCAGCAAAATTGAAAACCCTATCAATGACGGCAATAGAAAAGTCCTTGTTTTCACTGCCTTTGCCGATACAGCGAATTACCTCTACAACAACATAGCGGATACCCTACTGGCAACGCAGAGGCTGCACACCGGAAAAGTAACCGGCAAGGATACGCCGAAATCAACCCTCAGAAAGAATTATGATTTCCAGTCGCTGTTGACGCTTTTTTCTCCTCGCGCCAAGGATAAGGCTCAGGTGCTGCCAAATGAACCGGCCGAATTGGACCTGCTGATTGGCACCGACTGTATCTCCGAGGGGCAGAACCTTCAGGACTGCGATTACCTGGTCAACTATGACATCCACTGGAATCCGGTTCGCATCATTCAGCGATTCGGCCGGATCGACCGCATCGGCTCCATCAACAAGACCATCCAGCTGGTGAACTATTGGCCCGACATTTCTCTGGATGAATACATCAATCTTAAGGAACGGGTTGAAAACCGGATGGTCATTGCTGACGTAACGGCCACCGGCGACGACAACGTCCTCACAGCAAAAAGCAGCGAGATTTCCTATCGAAAGGAGCAACTCCGGCGCTTGCAAGAAGAGGTGATCGAACTGGAAGACCTTAAAACGGGTGTTTCCATCACCGATCTCGGCCTGAACGACTTCCGGATGGATCTGCTGAACTATGTCAAAACCACTGGCGACCTTGCCAACGTGCCTAATGGCATGCATGCGGTTGTCCCAGCCAGGCCCGTAATGGGATTGCACCCCGGTGTCATCTTTGCCCTGCGCAACCGCAACCATGAGGTCAACATCAATCAGCAGAACCGCCTGCATCCTTACTACCTGATCTATATCTCTGGCGACGGCCAGGTCATCGCCAACCACACCGAGGTCAAACCACTGCTCGACCTGGTGCGATCCAGCTGCAAGGGACAACCGGAACCCATTCAGGCGGTGTGCCGCCTGTTCAATCAGCAGACCGACGAAGGCCGGAACATGAAAGCTTGTTCCGACCTGCTGAGTACCGCGATCCGCTCGATGATCGACGTCAAGGAGGAAAAGGATCTGGACAGCTTGTTCTCTGGCGGCAGAACCACCGCCCTGGTGAACACTATCGCCGGGCTCGATGACTTTGAGCTCGTCGCCTTTCTCGTAGTGCAGGAGGAAGGATGACAGCCGTACTCTTCGACTATCCAAAGAAAGCCGCCTTCGGACGCGCGCTGCCCAAGAACAAAATCTACGAGCACGGAAGCGTAAGTAGCGCCGTCAGACAGTTATTTGTCCGGCAGGTGGAACAGATCGTCTGGCAACACAAGCTTGCCCCGGAGACAGTCAACCTGAAGGCATCAAAGGCCGTGCCTGAAATCCAGATCTTCAGTATTACGCTCAAGGGGGACGAACTCAAACCCGAGGTGCTGCGTTGCATTGACCTGGCCATTCCCTTTCCGATCATTTTTGAGCTTCGGTTCGACGGGAAAGTAAAACCCATTGCCGCTTTTAAACGGCCGAGTGAAGCGAATGCCAGCAAATGGGTCATCAGCGAATATTTCGATAGCGACTGGACAGCCACCGATACGCCCCGCAAGCCCCTGCCAATGGTTTTCGACCTTGAGGCGCTCTACGGCCAATTGCTTCTACCCCTGATGCCGTGCCCGGCACGGCCGGGCGAAGACCTGCAAAAGCGGGTGGAACGGATGGAGCGCATTCGCCTCAAGCAACGAGAGCTGGAGCGCTGCGAGGCTCGGCTTCGCAAAGAGAAACAATTTAACCGCAAGGTCGCGATCAACGCCGAGCTGCGTGACCTGAAACAAGAACTTGAAAATCTGACCCGTCCGCTGTCTGCCAGCGGGGCGGCAGTCACACCCTAAAGGACGGACATGATGGAAAAGATGAAAATGCACTCCCCGAACCTGACC
>JAAYNF010000123.1 GCA_012520975.1 Clostridiaceae bacterium
GGAATTCCCCATTAGCAAATTAGCGGTGGCATTTTAGAAATAAGATGCTGCCGTTTTTTTATGCCTTTTTTATGGGTTAAAATCACAAACGATTGGAGGAAATCAAATGTCAAACATCAAGCAAACCGATAGATAAGGTATTATTAATTTCGCAAATTTATATTTGTCCAAATAAATAAGGACATAGACGCAGCTACTTGGTAAGATAAGGTTACCACACACAAATCCACCGAGAAGGAGCTACGAATATGTCTGAGAAAATTATACACTTAAACGAGAGCGCAATAAAGCAAGAGTTAAAAGATTTAGTACGCCATAGTGTAGAAGAAACACTGAACAACCTGCTTGATCAGGAAGCGGCTGCGTTGATTGATGCTGAGAAGTACGAGCGTTCAGAAGACCGGAAGGGGTATCGTTCTGGTCATTATCAGAGAAACCTGGTAACGACTTCTGGAGAGGTAAAGCTTAAGGTGCCGAAGCTGAAAGGTGTAACCTTTGAAACAGCCATCATTGAACGCTATAGGAGGCGGGAAAGCTCTGTAGAAGAAGCTCTTATCGAGATGTACTTAGCCGGAGTATCTGTTCGCCGAGTAGAAGACATCACTGAAGCCTTATGGGGAACTAAAGTGTCCGCTGGAACGGTCAGTCAACTCAACAAGAAGGTTTACGGACACATCGACACTTGGCGCAATCGACCTTTGCAAGGCAAGTACCCTTATGTTTATTTGGATGGAATCTATCTCAAGCGCAACTGGGGTGGGGAATATGAAAATGTTGCCATCCTAATTGCCATAGCCGTCAACGAAGACGGATACAGAGAAGTAATCGGTGCCAGCGAAGGCATGAAGGAAGACAAAGAAAGCTGGCGAGATTTCATAAAAAGCTTGAAGGAACGTGGTCTCAGTGGAACCCAGTTGTTTATCGGAGATAAATGCCTGGGGCTGTTGGAGGCTATCCACGAAGTCTTTCCGAGTGCCAAATACCAACGCTGTTATGTTCACTTTTACTGGAATGTCTTTTCAGTAACACCACGCTCAAAAATGAAAGAAGTGGCAGCGATGCTGAAAGCGATCCATGCTCAGGAAGATAAAGAAGCGGCCAAAGAAAAGGCTATGACCGTTGTGAAAAAACTGCGGGATATGAAGCTGAAGGAAGCTGCCAAAAAGGTAGAGGACAGCATTCTGGAGACTTTAACCTACATGGACTTTCCACAGGCTCACTGGACCAAGCTTAGAAGCAATAATGTCATTGAGCGATTGAATCGAGAAATACGCCGTAGAACTCGGGTTGTAGGAACCTTTCCAGACGGCAATTCAGCCCTCATGCTAGTGTGTGCTCGACTGCGGCATGTCGCAAGCAAGGCTTGGGGAACAAAACAGTATATGAGCATGAAACATCTCGAAGAAATGAATAAAGTGTAAAAGTCAATACCAAAATGCATAAAAAGGGCCTTTTGAAAATGTCGTTTTTGGGGACTAACTTTGCATCTGCTGTTTTGAAGGAACTACCAGCTTATCCTTTGTTCTATATGACTTTCCTGTA
>JAAYNF010000124.1 GCA_012520975.1 Clostridiaceae bacterium
ATTCCTTTTGTGCCGGAACTGCGGCAGAGCTGCGAACAAAATCGTTGCGGACGGTTTGACACCTGCTGGGTCGGGCCGCCGGCCCTTGGCCCGGTCGAAGACCGGATGCGGGAGGCCGTCGAGTTTCCGGCCGCCTTGGTCGTGCAGACAATCGGTCAGCTGGAAGATTCCTTTGATTACGAAGGCATGGTGGCCGCCAAGGATGTCCACGATCGGGTTTTTCGGGTAATTCGGCCTCTGGTGCACGCGCGTTTTCCACGACAAAAAACCCTTGATCTGAGCTGCGGGTGCTGCAATCTTTGCGAAGAATGCACTTACCCGGATCAGCTTTGCCGTCGGCCCGATGAAGCCGTGGCAGCCGTGGAGGCATACGGGATCAATGTCAACCCCATGTTGACGGCCTGCGGCCTGAAATACAACAATGGTCCAAACACGGTTTCCTATGTGAGTCTGTTTTTTCTGCCCGCAACCGAAAAATTTGGCGAAAGCACTTGACAAGCTTTTTATCTTTTGCAATTATAGGTAAGTGCATTTATAGTTAGGCGGTTAACAATTAGCCGCCTAAGTGTTGCTTTGTCAGGAGGTCGAAACGTGGCGGACAACCAAAACGCTCAACCGGAGCACCAGCTTCATCTCGGCTGGAAACTCAAAGATCTTAATCATTTGCATCACGGTGTAATGCAGAACGCGCTCGGCAAAATCGGCCTGCATTCGGGCCAGCCGCGCATTTTGTTTACAATCGACCACCTCGAAGGTGCCTCACAAAAAGAAATTGCCGCCCATCTGCGCGTGTCGCCGGCTTCCTTGGCCACGTCTCTAAAACGTATGCAAAAAGCCGGCTTTCTAGCGCGTAGCAGTGACAAGCATGATTTGAGGGTCAACAAGATCGAGCTGACCGCCCAAGGCCGACAGGCCATTGCAGCCTGCAAAAAACAAATTCATATCATCGATCAAACCTTGAAGGGCTGTTTCAGTCAGCAAGAGCTGGATCAACTGATCTCATATCTTGATCGCATATACAGCGCCCTGCAAACTTTGAATACAACGATGGAAAATGCCCCTCTTCAAATTCATTCTGATGCATCCGAGGTGAATACATGATCAAAAAACTGGCTCCCTTTATGCGGCGCTACCGCGTCCCGGCTATTTTATGTCCGGTGGCCATCATCCTGGAGGTCATCATTGACGTCTCAATTCCCCTCCTGATGGCCAACATTGTCGATCGCGGAATTCCCAACCAAGACGTCGTCCTCATAACTCGAACCGGCGTGCTGATGATCGGTTTGGCGCTGTTTGCCCTGTTGGTCGGTGTCTCCAGCAGCTGGCTTGCCTCAACCGCCGCCATGGGATTTGGTTCCGAGATACGCAAACGCTTGTTTAGCAGAATCCAGACATTTTCCTTTGCCCGGCTGGACAAGTTCGGTGTGCCTACCCTGATCACACGCTTGACCAATGATGTCAATAATCTTCAAAACATAACCATGATGGGACTGCGCATGGCCTTCCGCGCGCCTTTCATGCTGATCATGGCCTTGGTTTTGGCTATCCGGATCAACAGCGGCTTGGCTACGGTCTTTTTCGTTGCCATTCCAATTCTGACCGTTGGGTTGGGACTGATTATGAGCAACGCTTATCCCCGGTTCCGGGCGCTGCAGAGAAAACTTGACAAACTCAATTCAACGGTGCAGGAAAATCTGATCAGCATTCGAGTGGTCAAAGCTTTTGTGCGCTCGACATTTGAAAAGAACCGTTTTCGCGACGCCAATCAGGATTTAAGGGACGGTGCGCTGAAAGCCATCCGGTTGGTCATCTTAAACGGGCCGATGATGCAGCTGGCTATATATGCCTGCATCATCGCCGTCCTTTGGTTTGGTGGCGGTATGGTCCAGAGCGGTGGGATGTTGACCGGCCAGTTGATCAGTTTCATTTCTTACGTGAATCAGATCCTGAGATCGCTGATGATGCTTTCCATGGTGTTTTTATTTTCGGTCCGAGCCAAAGCTTCCGGTGAGCGCGTCATTGAGGTTCTGGAAACCGATTCGGGAATGACCGAACCTGATCCGGAAACGCTCGAGATGATGGGAGATGAGGTTCCGGACGGCTCGGTGGAATTCCGGGCGGTGGATTTCCGCTACTCGGAGGAAGCCGAGCAGAATGTCCTCAGCAACATTAGTTTTGAGATCAGAAGCGGTGAAACCATTGGAATCATCGGTGCGACCGGCTCGGGAAAAACCTCCTTGGTCTCGCTGATTCCGCGGCTATATGATGCGACGGTCGGAGAGGTGCTTGTTGGCGGGCGCGACGTCCGGGACTATTCTCTCAAGACGTTGCGTGACGCCGTTGCGGTGGTTTTGCAAAACAACACCTTGTTCACCGGCACCATTCGTGAAAACCTGCAATGGGGCAAGGAAGATGCCAACGATGAAGAATTGATGGCGGTTTGTCAGACGGCTCAGGCCGCGGAATTCATCGAAAAAATGCCGGAGGGACTGGATACCATGCTGGGTCAGGGCGGGGTCAATTTGTCCGGAGGACAAAAACAACGACTCTGCATCGCCCGGGCACTGCTGAAATACCCGAAAATCATCATCCTCGACGACTCGACCAGCGCCGTTGACACGGCGACCGACAGCCGGTTGCGCCAAGGATTTGCCGAAACCTTGCAGGATGTCACGGTTATCATTATTGCGCAACGGATCAATTCGATTCAACATGCAGACCGTATCCTCGTTTTGGATGATGGCAGGATCAACGGCATCGGTACGCATGATGAGCTGATGGAGCAAAATGAAATCTACCGTGACGTCTTTAACTCACAACAGGAAGGGATGAAGGACCAATGAGTCAGAGTCAGAATTGGGAAAAAGTCAAGAGCACTCGACGCCAGCAAGGAATCGGCGGGCATGGTCCCGGCGGCCGCCCACGTCTGGAAAAGCCCAAGAACGCGGGCAAAACCTTGTGGCGCTTGTTTACCTATCTGTCGACATTTCGTCCGGTCGTTATTTTAGCGATTTTGCTGACCATTGTGGCTTCGCTTTGCAACATTGCCGGCACCTATATGCTGAAACCCTTGATCAACGGTTTTGGCGCCGGTCTGACGCCCATGGACCAGATTGGCCAGATTATTCAGATGGCCATTGTCTATGTCGTGGCTGTCGTGGCCGACTGGCTGAACAGCCTGCTGATGGTTCAGACGGCGCAACGGACGATTTTTCGGATCCGCAATGACTTGTTCGCTCATCTTCAAGATCTGCCGATCAGTTATTTTGACAGCAAGACCCATGGCGAATTGATGAGTCGTTTTACCAATGATGTGGATAATGTCAACGTTGCCTTGGAGCAAAGCTTATCCCAGGTTATATCCTCTATTGTGACCATCGTTACGGTCTTTATTGTTATGCTGATCCTAAGCCCGATTCTGACCGTGGCTGTTGTGGGCATGCTGGCGGTCATTCTTTTGAGCCTCAATTTCATCGGCAAGCGCAGCGCAAAGTATTTCCGCCGGCAACAGCAGGCGCTGGGCTATTTAAATGGTCATATCGAAGAGGCGATGCTGGGGCAGAAAGTCATCAAGGTCTTCAATCACGAGGAACAGACCAAGGCCGATTTTGCGGTCTTGAACGAAGAGCTGCGGTCCTCGGCTACGCTTGCCCAAACCTTTGCCGGCGTCATGATGCCCCTGATGAGCAATCTGTCCTATGTCCTCTACGCCATTGTGGCAATGGGAGGAGCATTGCTGACCATCAACGGGGTCTTGGACGTCGGGACGATTGCTGCGTATTTGACGTATATCCGCGCCTTCACCATGCCGATCAGCAATATTGCCAACCAGTTGAATATGCTTCTGGCCGCCCTGGCCGGAGCCGAACGGATCTTTGAAGTGATGGATCAACCGGTCGAAGTGGACACCGGAACCGTGACCATGGTCCGCACATCCCGAGATGATGACGGCCGGGTTTTCGAAGATCCAAAAGGACCGAGATGGAGCTGGAAAATACCGCGGGAAGACGGTTTTGACTTCCGTCTGGTCAGAGGCGATGTGCGGTTTGATTCGGTGACCTTTGGCTATACACCGGAAAAGGGAGTGCTGAAGTCGGTCACCCTTTATGCCAAACCCGGACAAAAAATCGCCTTCGTCGGCTCTACCGGCGCCGGCAAGACCACCATTACCAACCTGATCAATCGGTTTTACGAGATTCAGGATGGTTCGATCACCTATGATGGAATACCCATAAATGAGATTCGCAAATCCGACCTGCGCCAGGCAATGGGCATGGTGTTGCAGGACGTTCACTTGTTTCAGGACACCATCCGGGAAAACATTCGATACGGTCGGCTTGATGCGACCGACGAGGAGGTCATCGAGGCCGCCAAACTGGCCAACGCGCATTCCTTTATCATGAAGCTGCCCGACGGATATGATACGGTTCTGACCGGTGATGGCGACAATCTCTCACAAGGTCAGCGACAATTGTTGTCAATTGCCCGCGCAGCCGTTGCCGACCCGCCGGTGCTGATTCTGGATGAGGCGACCAGCTCGGTTGATACGCGAACGGAAAAGCAGATTGAGCACGGTATGGATCAATTGATGCTGGGCCGGACAACGCTGGCCATCGCCCACCGGCTTTCGACGGTGCGCAACGCCAACGCGATTATGGTGCTGGAAAACGGAGAGATCATCGAGCGGGGTGACCATGACGATCTTCTCCTGCAAAACGGTCGCTACTATGAGCTCTACACCGGTATCAGCGAATTAACCTGACCGGAACGGGCGGCAAGTCAATCAAAGAACCAAAGGCCGTCGAAAACTTCTTCGCTGAAGTATTCGCGATCGCCGACCACTACGGAATAAGGATTGGAGCCCAGCCTGAACCAGCCGGTCTCGCCGCTTTGGATCCGCAGTTCGACCCATTCCAGATTATCGGTGCGGACAATGCTTGCGGCTTCCCCGGCCCGGGCCATCAATGTGGCGGTCGATGCACTCGGCGACGCGTAAAGCGGGAGATTGAGCTTGAGTTCTACCGGCAGCTCCGGCAGGATCGACTCTGTTTCCGGATCATAGCCGTGCATGGGAATAAAAGACTGATGGATGCGTTCCAAATTGCCGCCAACCAGTTTCCAAGGCTCATCATAATACCAGCTGTGCAGAACCGCTCCGCGAGCAAAAGCAATCAGACCGCCTTCGCCATCCAGACGAATGGTCCCGAGGCCGTATTCCTGGGAACCGACATCATCGACATAAGGATCGCAGATCGTACCCGGAACCAGACCGCGGCAAACCAGTTTCTCACCGTCGAAAGTATAGAAAGAGACCATATAGTCGGCGCTGGGACCGAGCTCTTGGATGGCCAGATCAAAATGTTCATCGTTACGATCCAGATCAACCAGAAAAAACCAGCCGTCAAGAAAGTTGTTGCCTTCGGGTTGGGTCGCGACATCGTTGACCAGCAACGTGAAGCTATAATCGTTGAAGACATCATACATCAGCTTCTCATCAATGCCATCGTTGTTCAGATCAATATAGTGTGTTTGACCGGCCGGCAAAGGCTGGAAGAAAATTTCCGGCACCGGTTCCGGCTCGGTTGCTGTCGTTTCTGTGTCGGGAGAGGATGTTTCCGTGGTTGACGTGGACAAAGGATCGCTGCTCGGCGCAGGTTCGGTTTCGGTTGGCAGGCTGCTTGTCACGGCCGGCTGTGTGCTGTCGTCCGAGGCCGTTGTCACGGCCGGCCCCGCGCGCCGAACCAGACATCCCACAGGCACATAAAGCAACACAAGGACAACCAAGAGAAAGATGATCGGTTTGCGCATGGTCATCGCATCCTTTTTGTCTTATTATAACACACAGCCTTTTGTTTTTTATCGTTCAATGCAGAAAAACCATGATGAGAATTGACATATAAGAATGACTTCTTTCCGTTTGCTTCCTATGATATGATGAAGCAAAGATCTGATGATTCATGCTCAATAACACAGGAGGTAAAATTCATGTTTTGTCCGAATTGTGGAACCAAAAATGACGATGCCGCCCGTTTCTGTGGCAACTGTGGTCGACCTTTTTCCGGTCAGGCGGCGCCGCCCCAAGCCGGAACGGCAACCGCCCCCGTAGCAGCACAAAAACCCCTTCAATACCAAATATTCGGCGAGAATTTGCCGGCTGTTTCCATTCGGCTGGATACCGGCGAAAGCATTTACACCCAATCCGGCGGTATGACCTGGATGGATGCAGGCATCACCATGGAAACCAATATGAAAGGCGGGCTGGGCAAAAGCCTCGGCAGAATGTTCACCGGTGAATCCCTCTTTATGGCCACCTATACCGCCACACGCCCCAATCAGGAAATAGTTATTGCCAGCACTTTCCCCGGCAACATCGCGCCACTGCAGCTTAACGGCAATACCATTATCGCCCAGAAGTCGGCTTTTCTCTGTGCCCAGCCGGAAGTCACACTCAGCGCCTATGTCACCAGAGGATTGAAAGCCGGTCTTTTTGGCGGTGAAGGCTTTGTCTTGCAGCGCTTAACAGGACACGGAACCGCGATGATTGAAATCGACGGCAGCTTGGTCGAACGGGTTTTGGGCCCCGGTGAGGTCATTCGGGTGGACACCGGAAACGTAGCGGCTTTTGAGGAAACCGTCCAATATCAAGTGGAAATGGTCAAGGGATTTAAAAACATTCTTTTTGGCGGTGAGGGCTTGTTCCTGACCACGCTGACCGGCCCCGGCAAGGTCTGGCTGCAGACCATGACCCTGCCCGGCTTCGCCAAGTCGCTGATTCCCTTCCTGCCCAAGCCGTCCAATTAATTAAGCTCCGGCAGGCTTTGCCGCTCTATTTTATAAGGTCTTGCACCACTTGTCCGGCGAGAATCAGACCGGCGACCGGCGGTACAAAGGAAATGCTGCCCTGTACATAGCGTTCGGCGGCAGGATATTCATGGCTGGTGATGGTCTTACGCATCGGTTTTTCCGGTGAATAGACGACCTTAAGCCGATCGACGCCGCGCTTTCTCAGCTCGCGCCGCATGACCTTGCTCAGGGGACAGTATTTTGTTTGAAAGATATCGGCCACCACAAATCCGGTCGGATCCATCTTGTTGCCGGCGCCCATGCAGCTGATAACAGGCACGTTGGCTTTTTGGGATTGGAAAACCAATTCGACCTTGGCACAAACCGTGTCTATGGCATCGACCAGATAATCGTAGTCTTTCCGAATGAAGTCAGCGGCATTTTCCGGCAAAACAAAGGCGTCGTGCATTTCCACCTCGGCGGCCGGATTGATATCCAGAATCCGTGCCCGGGCGACCTCCACCTTGAGCTTCCCCAAGGTGCTGTGCAGGGCGATCAACTGGCGGTTGATGTTGCTTGGTGCAACCAAATCGTTGTCAACCAACACAAAATGACCGATTCCGGCCCGAGCCAAAGCCTCAACGGCATAGGAACCGACACCGCCTAGGCCGAAAACGGCAACGCGGCTGCTGTGCAAACGTCGCAGGCCTTCCGGTCCGATCAACATTTGTGTACGTGCAAAAATATCATTCATCTTCAGTTACCTCGAGTTTTCTTCAAAGAGAGCCCGGGTTGCCGCAACAATCCACTAGCATTATAACCGGAAAGTGCGGGATTGTATTTTCCGGATTAACTGTGATTTAATAAGGGCAGATTCTATTTTCTGAAAAACATTGAAAGGAAGGTACCGCTCAATGGCAAAAGTCATGAAATTCCCAGGTTACGCAATTGTGCCTGACAGCCTTCGCAATGAGGTTTCGCTTTATGGCCAGACCGTTGGCTTCGGCTTTGATCTCAAGCTTCGCTACTACCGCGGACACTATTTATCCTGTATCGATGAATTTGTCTTAAAGATCGACGGCAAGGAAATCGATCCCAGCCGGATTTCTTTCGGCATCAACGGTAAAAGACTGCCGGTGCCGCTGCTTTCCCAATTGGCTTCCGAATTTTGGCAGGTTACACATCTTGCCAGAATCCAGGTTGAGCAGATTGGGGGTCTGAAACCGGGAGAGCACGAACTTGATCTGACATTGATGTTGCGCTCGCCTTATATGCCCAACCTCGATCCTTCGACACCCAATCGCTATGTTCAGATCGACAATTGCGATTCCGGACGTTTTACCGTGGGCATGGCCCTTTGAACAAGCATTACAGAAAGGAGCCGAAACCGATGAAAAAAATAACCTTAGGAGTATCCCTGTTCAGTTTTACCGGTGAATATATCAGCGGACTGTTTACGCTGGAAGATTGCATCCGGACGGCCAGCGAAATCGGTGCGGAATGCTTTGAGATGGTTGGCGCCCAGATGCTTCCAACATATCCTTATGTCACTGAAGAGTTTGCTAGTGAATTCAAGGCCATGTGTGACGGCTACGGCATTCCGATGACATCATACGGCGCGAACATGGATCGGGGCATGTTGCCGGATCGTGATCTGACCGAAGATGAAATGCTTCGAGCCTGCATCAACGACCTGCGCACCGCCAGCAAGCTGGGGGCCAGCATGATGCGCGTCCAGTACATGACACCGCCGTCGGTCATGAAACGCTTGGCTCCTTATGCCGAGGCTTACGGCATTCACTGCGGCATCGAGATTCACAATCCGGAAACGCCCAGCTCGCCGACCATGCAGGCTTACCGGGAGGTTTACGATCAGATTGACGCGCAATATCTGGGTTTTGTGGTTGATTTCGGCAGTTTTGCCAACGGACCGAACAAACCCTCGATTGATCGGGCGCTGGCAAACGGTGCGTCACAAGAGGCGCTTGATTATGCCATTTCCAGCTGCTATGACAAAATCCCCCGAGAAGAGGTTCGCGAAGGCCTGTTAAAGATGGGCGCCAACGCCGCAGCCTTGGGTGCGTTCGAAGATATGTATGCGTTTTTGACCTTTTCTCGCGAACCGGATTTTGCCGGTTTGAAGGCCATCGTTCCCTACATTTCTTATTGTCATGGCAAATTTCATTACATCAGCGAAGATCTTGTTGAGCCGGCCATTCCATATCCGGAAATTCTGAAAACACTGGTGGATGCCGGATACAGCGGTATCATCGTTTCGGAAAACGAAGGACACCATGCCGGCAAGACCGTTGAAATGACACGCCGTCACCTGGAGATGCAACGGAAAATTCTGGCTGCATTGTAACAATCCGTTGCAGGACAACCGAATATTTTTATTCAGGTCTTTATTGAAGGAGACATATACATATATGATAGAATCGACCTCGACGCGTCGCCATCTTCCGATCTTATTTTTTCTGCTTTATGCTTTGACAGCCGGTTCCGGTGCCGTTTACAACACATTTATGCCGGTCCATCTCAGCAATATCGGATTTAGCGGAACCCAGATCGGGTTTTTGCTGGCCTTGGGACCGCTGATGATTTTGGTCTCACAGCCTTTCTGGGGCACTACCGGTGACCGAAGTCGCAGCGTCAACCGGGTTTTTCGCTGGATTCTGGGCGGATCGGCGTTGACGGTTGCGATCATACCCCTCACACAAAACTACTATATTTTGTTGGTTATCGCTTGCGCCTATGCGTTCTTTAATTCACCGGCCTTTGCCATACAGGATACACTGACCTTGCAGGCCATCGAAAAGACCAATATTCGTTACGGCACCGTCCGTATCGGTTCCACCACGGGCTTTGCCGTAACATCAATTGTTGCCGGTCTGATTGCAAAATGGGATCTGCGCGCGCTGTTCCCCTTGGCCGGTCTTTTGGCGCTTCTTTCCTTTTTGTTGACCTATCGCCTGCCCACCATAACCGGACATCAGACGCGGGAAAACCGAGTGTCGCCGGCTGTCTTGCTGAAAAACCGTGAATTGATCCTGCTGACCGCGTTTTGTTTTCTGTGTATGTTGTCTTTCGGCTACTATAGTAGTTTCTTTTCCATCTATTTTGTCGAATTGGGAGGAGACAGCAGCCAACTGGGCGTTTTTTGGTTTATCTCGGCGCTTGTTGAAATTCCGTTTTTGCTGCTGGCCGAGCGCATTATTAAACGGTTTGGGATTCACAAAACCCTGTTGGTTTCAGGCATTGTCATGTGTATTCGCTGGTTGTTGTTGTTTTTTGTGCAGGGCGTGGTCGGAGCCATGCTGACCGGCATCTTTCACGGATATTCTTTTATCGTACTTGTTTATAGCATGGCAACTTATATTAACCGGCACGTGCCGCCGGAATTAAAATCAACCGGACAAAATCTCCAAGGGCTTTTCGGGATAGGTATCCCAAGAATTCTGGCCAGTTTGCTCGGCGGGATGGCCAAGGACTGGATCGGCATCCGACCGGTCTTTCTGATTTGTGCCCTGATTAATCTTTTTGCCATTGCGTTGATCGGTGTTGCGATTTTTCGTCACCGAAAACCACAAGCCATCCGAAGCACAGACCGTTGAGTTCAGTTCTTAATTAATCCCTGGTCAGGGTGCCATCCCCGTCGATCGGCAGTGTTGGGCCGCCAAAAACAGGTTTGGTCCGGAAGATTTGGCACTCAAGAAAGGCCTTGAGGCGGGCCGGATATTCCCGAAGCCGATAATATTGTTGATTTGCGGCATAGCCGTATCCGGAGTCGATCCCCCACAGGTCAAGCCCGAGCTTCTCGCCAATATAGAGTGCGCGGAGAAGATGAAAATCTTGCGTGGTAATGAGGGCGCGTCGGACACAGAAAACCGATTGGGCACGGTAAACGGTATTATAAGTATCGAAACCGGCATGATCCATAAAAACATGGGCATCCGGGATGCCGGCCGCAACCAGGTAATCCGCCATGACGCCGACTTCGTCATAATCTTTTTTGCCGTGATCACCGGACACCAGGATTCGATCGGTTGCGCCGGAGTTATATATTTTGATCGCCATATCCAACCGGGCACGCAGCATGGCGC
>JAAYNF010000125.1 GCA_012520975.1 Clostridiaceae bacterium
AAGAGCAAATGGCGGATTTCCCATGTAAAGCAATTACCAACCCACGCTCGCTTGAAAGAGCCTTTAAAGACTATTTAAAAAATGGCTACTCCTCAATAATACATAAGAATAGCGGCAACGATGCTGCCCGCAAAGTTTCAAAATCAATCGAAAAGTTGTTGCTCGCAATTTGGCGCACGCATGATAAGCCATTTGTAAACGTGGTTCATGAGAGATACTTGGAATTTGTGAGCGGAAATCGTGAGCTATTTGATAGAGAGACTAGCGAGGTATTCAATCCTAAAGATTTCAGGCATAAAGGCAGAGCTATGGAAATCAGCGAGTCAACAGTGTGGAACTATCTGAAAGACGTTGTTAATAATACATCTGTTTATGCAGATAGGAACGGCAATTTTGACTATTCTACAAAGTTGCGTCCTAAGCACCACAGAAGCATTGGTCAATACTCGCTTTCTAAAATCACTATGGATGACGCTGCGCTTAGTCGCAAGAGTGTGCGTGGCTTTGTTTATAAGTATTTCGCTGTTGACGTTGTTAGCGGATATTGGTTCCGCCCGGTTTATATCGTTGGCAAACCTACAGCCAAAACAGCCATCGAAGCCATTAGAAATGTATTTTGCGAGTTGGTTGTGTTCGGATTACCGTCGCCTGGCGAACTTGAAGTTGAGAACCACTTGATGCGAGACATACCGTTTCTGCAAGACATATTTCCAATGGTAAGATTTTGTAGCGGTCCTACAGAAAAACGTGCCGAACACAACATTAAGTCTTTAAAATACGGAGTTGCAAAGAAAAACGACCATACACGCGGACGCTGGTTTGCTCGCAACGAGGCATATAAAAGTGTTAGAAACAAAGTGAAAGGTGATTTTGTAGAGCCTGAGTTCCAACCTCAAACGATAGTCGCTGATGACTTGGCAGATATTGACGAACACAATAACTCGCTACATCCGCTGCAAAAAAAGTATCCCGGCATGACACGCAAAGAGGTGTTTTTGAAGTACTACAACCCAAATCTGAAGCCGATTGAGCCATATTATTTGTACAAATTCATCGGAAATGTTACTCAGACCTCAATTTACAATAACGACTATTGTCCTGTGCAGGGCGAAGAATTTGAACTAGTAGATTACAACAGTCTTAGACGTTTAGCACCAAATAATACAACGGTTGAAGCTTACTGGCTACCGAATGAGAATGGCAGCATTGAAGATGTGTTTTTGTATCAAGGCGATACGTACATAGGAATGGCTACAAATCGCAGAGATAAGGTTTATAATGAGTGTGCAGTTGAGCGTACTGAAACTGACAACGCTAATATGCTTTACCAACACAAGCGTATTGCAGGCTTTGATGAAATGATAAAAGAGGAGCGGCGGTCTATACCTAAGATTGCGACACTTAACAAAGAGCTTGAGGAAAGCACAGAGCGAATTAAAGCAGAGATAGTGCCGCAAAAGCAGGAGGAGATTATTTACGACAACTTCGAGGAGTGTGAGGAGGTGGACTACGCTGCAAAAGCCATAAATGACATATAAATGAAAAACAATTAAAACACAAAAAAATATGATTACAAATGAATTAAAATCGAAGATCCTTGCGGAAGCTAAAAATGCCCGCAAAAATTTCACAGGCAGCGATGCTAAATTCGCTGTTACTCTTGGAATTAGTGCCTCTCAGTACTCACGCGTGATGAGCGGTCAAATTGACAAAGTGCTTAGCGATGCGAACTGGATTAGCATTGCTCGCAAACTGAACGTGGCTCTTAACGATGCTCCAAGATGGGAGGTTGCTAACACGCCCGTCTTTCAGTACATAACAGCTCAGCTTCAAAAATGTCAAGCTGAAGGGATTAGCTCGCTGTTATGTGATTTTTCGGATATTGGCAAATCTTTCGCTGCAAAACACTATGCAAAAAACAATAAAAACGCCATATACGTTGATTGTTCACAAGTAAAAAGCAAACAAAAACTGATTAGATATATCGCAAAGGAATTTGGGGTGGAAAATAATGGCAAATACGCCGAAGTCTATGAGGATTTGGTGTTTTACCTCAAAACTTTGAACCACCCCATTATTATTCTTGATGAGGCTGGTGATTTACAGTATGATGCTTTCTTAGAGGTTAAAGCATTGTGGAATGCAACCGAGAACTACTGTGGCTTCTACATGATGGGTGCGGACGGTCTAAAAGAAAAAATGCACAGAGCAATTAATAACAGGAAAGTCGGTTACACCGAGATTTTTAGCCGCTTTGGAAAAAGATATGGTCGTGTTATTCCGATAGATAAGGCGGAGAGTGATAAACTGTTACATACAACTGCCGCAATGATTATCAAGGCAAATTCAAGTGGTAATGTAGATGTAAATCAGCTACTCAGAAGAACTATCGGCGAAGACGGCAGACCATCGTTAAGGCGTATTCACACAGAATTATCAAAAGTTAGTTAAAATGAAAAGAGCACTTTCGGTTTCAAATGTTTTAAACGCAAAGTTCAACGTCTTAGGCTTTGAAGGAGAATGGCTTGATGCTATCGGTAAGCCTGAGTTAACTGGCTCATGGCTTATCTATGGCGACATAAAAAACGGAAAGACTTCGTTTGCAATGCAGCTCGCTAAGTACCTGACAAATTTCGGCAGAGTGGCTTACAATTCGGTGGAAGAAGGATTAAGTCAAAGCATTAAGGAGGCGTACGAGCGAGTGGATATGTCAGAAGTAGAAGGTAGGCTGATTTTGTTAGATAAAGAAAATTTGAGCGACATTCATAAACGATTAGCAAAAAGGAAATCGCCGCAATTCATTTTTATAGACACAGTGCAGTTTTGGGAGCTAAATTTCCAAGAATATAAAAAGCTGAAGTCTGCGTTTCCAAACAAGCTTTTCATTTACATTTCGCACACAGACG
>JAAYNF010000126.1 GCA_012520975.1 Clostridiaceae bacterium
AAAGACGCTCACGGAGTATAGTTGAGAGCTTTTCATCACCTTTGACCAAAATACTCCTCTTAACTCCATTGATATTCAGAATTTTTTTAGTGACTCCCTTACCCATTCTGAATTCTCCTTTCTTGGTTTTCTCTTGATCTTCTCTTGATTTTTCTTAATTTTCTTTTGATTTTCTTTTGATTTGCTTCTTGTACAATTTTTTAAGATTTTTACGACAGAATTTACATTAAGACATTGCTAAAATTTTTTACTGTAAATCTCAATTGCAATTGCATGTATTTTTGTTGAAACTGTTGCCATCTGTATTTTTGTTGTAAACTGTTACCATCTGATATTTACAAAGGGAGACAGTTTATGAATAGCAATGCCGACACACCTAATAAAATCACTGCGGATGAGATAAAAATCAAAGTCGTTGACAAGGATACAGGGAAAACTTATGTGAGAAAGCTCCCTATAAACTACCTGGAGACATCTAATATTCTTCGTCTTTCCGCTGAAGACAGCCAAGGAAAACCGTCTTCACTTGTGTTCTACACTGAACAAGGAGTCCTTGGTCTCCGAGATATGACAGGTGGCGGACCGGATATCCACCGTTGCGAAGATCATTAGGAATAAGACTATTCCGCATTTTTAATGTTAACATCTTAGAAATTACTGATAAATTTCTACTTAAACAAATTTTAATAATTGGATAATTGTCTGTCAAATTGTTTGTCATTACAAGTTGTATTTGTTTACAACTCGAAAAGAACTGTATATAATATTTGCAGTAGTAATTTATTATGATTTCCGATAATCATGTGAAATGCTTAGCTTCAATGGTAAGCCAAGTCGCTTTTATAACGAAAGGTGAAACTATGAAAGTAGGAGCAGTGATTACAGCAGCCGGAATGTCATCCAGAATGGGCAAATTCAAGCCCATGCTCAACATCGGTTCTATTTCCGTGGCGCAGCGTATCATTGCAACGCTGCAGCAGTCCGGTGTCTCGCCAATAGTAGTCGTCACCGGCTATAATGCTGACGAACTTGAGAGGCATCTTGCCAAAAGCGGCGTCATCTTCCTCCGTAATGAAAATTACAAAAATACGGAAATGTTCGATTCAGCTTGTATAGGCTTAAGTTATCTGCGCAAGAAATGCAGTCGTATTTTATTTACCCCGGTGGACATTCCGCTTTTTAGAGCTGACACCGTAGAAGAACTCCTGAAAAAACATAGTGATGTCGTATATCCCGTTTGTGCCGGCCTTAAGGGACATCCCATACTTCTCTCTTCAAAGACAGTAGAGCTCATATTGGATTATAACGGTGAGGGCGGTCTCGCCGGAGCTCTTCAGAAACTCGACATTTCTGAAGCATATGTTTACATAGAGGATGAGGGCATACTCTACGATGCTGACACTCCCGAAGAATTTGATCAATTGTTGGAATACCACAACAGCCAATTGATGCGCCCTGTTATCAAGATCTCACTGGAAAAAGAGAAAAGATTTTTTGATCAAAATATTGCTCTTTTGCTGGAACTAATAGATGAGACACGGTCAGTCAAGACGGCCTGTCAGAGAATGCAGATCTCGTATAGCAAGGGCTGGAAAACTCTCAATTTGATAGAAGCTCAAGCGGGCTTTGCCTTGGTTTTACGTCAGCAAGGTGGAGCAGGAGGAGGCAGTAGTAACCTTACCCCGGAGGGCAGGCTGCTTTTAGATCGCTATCGTAAATATGAAAAAGCCATGAGGGAAGCGTCCGTGGATCTATATGAAAAATATCTATCAGATGTACTCAAATAATGGAGATCTGAAAATGCGAAAAATTTATTTTATACGTCATGGACTTCCGGAATTTCCCGATGGGAAAAGGGTGTGTATCGGACACACAGACTTACCTGTTTCCCCTGTAGGAAGGATGCAGGCCCTGCTTGCTGCAAAATTTTTAGATGATGCCGACATCTCGGCTGTATTCTGCAGCAGGTTGAAGCGTGCCATACAAACGGCGGAGCCTTTTGGCAAAGCGAAAACAATTGACGGACTCGAAGAAATGGATTTCGGAGAGTGGGACGGTTTCTCCTTTGACGAGATTAAAATCCGCTGGCCGGATTTTTACGAAGCCAGGGGACGCGATAATTCCATTCAGCCTCCGGGTGCAGAGAATCCACAAGAAGCTTTTCTCCGTTTTAACTCGGCTCTGCGTAAAATACTCGAGAGCAGCACGGGAAATATAGTGATTGTCTCTCACGCTTCAGTAATGTGCACCTTTCTTTCTAAAATATCCGGAAAAGAACTACCGCCCGGTAGAGAACTCCTACCCTATGGCTCGGTATCCGAGCTCAGCTTAAAAAACGATATTTTTACCATTGAATATATGGGCAAATTAAATCGGCCACAGCTTACCAAAGAGCTCTGCCTCGAACTTATTGCCACAGCCGGTACACCGGAACACGTAATCAGACATAGTGAAGCGGTAGCCAAAGAAGCTGAAAGAATAGGAATAACTTTAGCGAAAAGCGGTCTCAACTTAGATATCGATTTAATAATAAGATCCGCTCTCCTCCATGATGTGGCCAGAACAAAGAAAAGTCATTGTAAAGTAGGTGAAAACTGGATTAGTGCCCTCGGCTACCGTAAGGAAGCAGAAATTGTGGGCGGTCATTGTGACAATTATCTCTTCGAAATACCGGACGAACTTGCAGTATTAATTGTTGCCGACCGGATAGTCTCGGAAGATGAGGTGGTTGGTCTGCACGAAAGGATTAAAAGGCAAGCCGCAAAGTTCAAAACTGAAGAGGCTAAAAAGAAGCTGACACAGGTACTGGAAATTACTGAAAAAAACATCGAAACTATAAATCGCATTTGTGGACAAAAATTGGTAAAGCTGTAACAAACATATAGAACTTTTGAAAACCGGGAAAGCTATAAGTAATCGAAAGACTTTGAACATCTAAGAAAACTGATAAAACAATCGTAGTCACCAATACCGAGAAATATAAAAATACAATTACAAAAGCCAGATTCAGGATAAGATTGGAGGTCAATATGCGAAACTTGTTTAAGTTGATGGGCGAAAGCCTGAAAGCAGGCGAAGATTTCGTGCTCGTCACGGTAATTGCCTCGTCCGGCTCTACACCGCGCGGTTCGGGAGCGAGGATGCTGGTCGGAAAAAAAGGCAGACTAGCCGGGACTATTGGAGGTGGTACCGTAGAATACAGATCTGAGCAGATAGCAGCTGAAATTTTGAAAAATAAACGTTCGGGTGAACACAATTTTACTCTCACGAAAGACGATGTTGAGAATTTAGGCATGATCTGCGGTGGTGCCGTCGGCGTTTTCTTTCTCTATATTCCCGCCGGGGATCAGGAAACCATCTCCCTGGCAAAAGAGGTGGAAAAGCGTTTCGACCAAGGTCAGGATATTTGGCTGATCAGTGACCTCTCGGGAGATGGCAGACTTGCCATCTGGTCAAAGGCCGGTGGCAGTTTCGGCTTCGATATTCCGCAGACAGTCCTTGAAAGCTTGTCTCGTCAGCCAGTAAGAATAAAAGAAGCCGATATTGATATGTATGCTGAGCAAATCGGCTCCTCCGGAAAGGTCTATATCTTCGGCTGCGGCCATGTAGGTCAAGCCCTTGTACCTGCACTGGCATCTGTCGGCTTCAGATGTGTAGCTGCGGATGATCGTCCGGAATTTGCTGACAAAAAACTCTTTCCCGATGCAGAAGATGTTATGGTCATAGATTTGGAGAATATTGCAGAGAAGATAAAGATCGGACCTGAGGATTATGTCTGTATCATGACACGCGGTCATTCACACGACACGATTGTTCAGGCCCAAGTTTTACGAACACCCGCCTGTTATATCGGAGTAATCGGAAGCAAGTATAAGATAGCCGGAGTGCAAGCTGAACTGAGAAAACAAGGTTTCGATGAAAAAGACTTCGCCAGGATAACCACCCCGATCGGTCTCGCGATTAAGGCTGAAACACCTGCGGAGATCGCAATTTCCATATGTGCCCAAATGATAGAACTGAGGGCAACCAGGAGCAAGGCTTGAAACGGATTTTCATTACAGGACCAATAGGCTGCGGCAAGAGCACGCTCATCAGGACAGTGCTCGGTGATAGTCTTAGTGTAGCCGGCGGCTTTGTTACCGAACGCATCTATGAGGGTGAAGAGCTCGTGGGTTTCGATCTGGTAAGCCCGGGAATTACGGGAAGTCCGCGAGATTTCATTAGTATGGAAAATTCAGTAAGTACGGAAAATTCGGTAAGTCAAAAACAAGTTCTGCTTGATTCAGCCAACCTCGGATTATACGAAAAAGCCGGGCACTTACACCTTCGATTTCTCACTTTCAAAGATGGCAAAGTCAAACGAAATAATAAAGCATTTTCCATCTTTGCTTCAGCTCTCTTACGAGAAGCCGGCACAATGCCTTTTGCAATTATAGATGAGATTGGTGGCTTTGAAATACTTATACCTGAATTTATGGAGGCATTTGAGATGTTTCTCGAATCACAAGTTCCCTGTGTCGGAGTGCTTAAATCACTGCCTTCTGCCAAAGAGCTTTCAAAGACCGTAAGTCTTGATTCAGAATACTTAATAGCTGCCAAACATCTTCGTTTACGCCTCGCATCTGATCCTGAAACGGAGATTGTGGAGCTCAATGGCCACGAAGATAAACATGCTTTGAATAAACTCAGAAACTGGAAAGATCAATATCTTAGAGATGGAGAACTAAAATAAAATGAATAATAACTTGATTTACGACACCATAATAAATTCCGTTCCACAAGGAGAAAATATTGCAGATACAATTGTAGGTGATTCATGGTCTTTGGTGGAGACTGACAAGGGTAAGGTCGGAATCGCCATGACTACTGCGGGAAGCACTCGTCCTTACATGTTTTCAGATAATCTTTTAGGAATTGATGTCCAAGAAGCTGCCCGAGCAATTTTGAGTTGGAATCTCGAAGAAGCCTCGCTTGCCCTTGCAGTAATCAATGCCTGTCTCAACACTGAGGCACGAATACAAGAATTCGATTGCCAAGAGCCCTACGATAATTATTGCACACGAGGACTCGACTTATCGGGGAAAAAATTGGGATTAATCGGACATCTTAAAATGCCGGAAGAAGTCAGAAACGCAGCGGCTGAGTGTCACATCCTTGAATTTAATCCGCAGCCTGGCGATTATCCGGCTTCCGCCTGTGAATGGATACTCCCGGAATGCGATATAGTGCTAATCACCGGAAGCAGTCTGATCAACAAGACACTTCCGCGCCTCCTCACCTTGTGTCGTAATGCTTACACTATACTTACAGGACCTTCCGTTCCGTTGTGCCCGGAGCTTCTAAATTTAGGTATCGACAGACTTGCAGGGTTGGTAATCAATGATCCGGAAGGAATGAAGAAGCGACAAGTTTCAGGAGTTTCGGGACCCCCTTATGAATTTGGACAGACTTTTCTTATCATGAGGTGAGAACTTGGACAGAAAAAACATTAAAAAAATTGAGACAGAAGATAAATGCGAGATAGGGCAAAAAGAGCAAGCAGCTACAAATGGACCGGGCGACAAAATAAAGAAAAAACCGTCACACAGACAATTAGCCGGTCCTTCAGCGATAATTATTTTTGTCGTCGTACTTATCATCTGTACGCTATTGTCATTTACTCTTGGGAGATACCCCGTTCCGCTCAAGGAACTTCTGGCTATACTCGGAAATAAAATCTTCGGTCTTTTCGAGGATGCAGGGAAGTTCTGGACAGACCAAATGGAAGCTGCTGTTTGGAATGTGAGGCTGCCGAGGGTCATCTTGTCTGTTCTGGTTGGTGCCTGCCTTTCAGCAGCCGGTGCCTCTTATCAGGGCGTCTTTCAAAATCCCATGGCATCCCCCGATATTTTAGGTGCATCCGCAGGAGCAGGTTTCGGTGCAGCCCTCGCAATATTCTTGGATTTTAAACACGTAAATATTACACTTTCCGCATTTGCGATGAGCCTGATTACCGTAGCCTTGGTTTTCAGGATCAGCAGTTACGTAAAAGGAGGAAGGGTCCTGGGCCTTGTTCTTGCGGGGATAATGGTCAGCTCGCTTTTTAATGCAGGTACCTCCTTTCTCAAATTGATTGCTGATCCTAACAACAAGCTGCCCCAGATAACCTACTGGCTCATGGGCTCTTTGTCAGGAGCTAAGTGGAGCGATATACGTTTTGTAATATTTCCTATGCTGGCAGGATTAATCCCCCTATTACTTTTACGCTGGCGTCTCAATGTTGTAACCATGGGCGATGAAGAGGCAAAGGCAATGGGCGTAGATGCCGGAAGGATTCGCTTAGCCATAATAATATCCGCGACTCTTGTCACCGCTTCAGCAGTTTCAGTGAGCGGAGTAATAGGGTGGGTTGGCCTTGTCATTCCTCACATGATGCGGAGGATAGTCGGCAGCAGTTATCGCTGGCTCATGCCTGTTTCCATGCTGGGTGGCGGCATTTTTCTTTTAATGGTGGACAATATATCAAGAAATGTGACAACTGCGGGAATCCCGATAGGAATATTGACGGCCTTTGTCGGGGCACCTTTCTTTCTTTTACTGATAACCGGAAGGAGTGAGAGATATTGAGTTTAGAGGTAAGAGAACTTTCATTCGCATATGATGAGAGAACTGTTCTAAATAACATGAGTTTCACGGCTCGTTCAGGAGAGGTCCTTTCAATACTGGGTCCGAACGGGGTAGGTAAGAGTACTCTTTTTAAGTGTATTCTGGGATTACTCCCCAATTATACGGGAAGTGTAGATATCAACGGATTAGATGCCTCCGACTTAAACGTACGCGATCTCGCAAAGCAAATCGCCTATGTTCCCCAGAGATCAGAGCCGGTCTTCAATTTCAGCGTAAACGAAATCGTACTCATGGGTACTACCAATGAAGTAAAACTCTTTTCCTCTCCCGGAAAATCCGCCCAGGCCAAGGTGAATAAAGCACTTGATAGACTGGGCATCTTGGAGCTTTCTAATCGTTGTTTCCATCATACTTCCGGTGGAGAACGCCAGCTCGTACTGATTGCCCGTGCCCTGGTCCAAGACGCTTCTGTCCTCTTACTGGACGAACCTACAGCAAATCTTGATCGCGGAAATCAGATACTGGTTCTTGAGCAAATCAAAGTCCTCGCTGAAGAAGGATATACGGTCATACAGACAACACATGACCCCGAACATAGCTATATGTTCTCTGACAAAATACTCACTATGAAAGATGGTACTGTGCTTTCCTACGGTTCTCCCGAGGAAATATTGAATAAGAAAACCATGAAATCACTTTACGAAGTGGATATGGAGGTGTCCAGCCTCTTTGACGACAAGGCACGTTTTTGTGTTCCCGTATCCGTTATATCTGATGAAAACTGATGTCTGCTTAAGAGACTTCGTCAATAATTTTATAGAGATTATTATTGGAAAGGTGGTAAGAAAAATGAAAAAAAACAAAAAAACAAAGAGACTGCTACCAATCATTCTTCTTTTAGTTGCGCTGGTATTTACAGCTTGCGGAAAGTCCTCTGAGGAGAAAAAGGAATCAACCGAAGCAAAAGTCGAAGAAAAAGTTGAGAAAAAAGTAGAAGAAAAAACAGAAGAAATAGTTGAGGAAAAAACTGAAGAAAAAGTAGAGAAAAAAGAGAAAGAAACGAAGAAAAAAGAAGAAGAGCCGGTCGAAGAAACAACGGATACGACCCGCGAATTCACAGATTCTACAGGTCGCACTGTAACTATACCGGCGGAGATAACCAAGATAGCTGTCTCCGGTCCGCTCACTCAAATCTATGTTCTACCGCTCTGCCCGGAAATGATGGTAGGCTTTGCCAGTGAATTCTCAGAAGAAGCTTCAATTTACATTCCGGAAGAATATCTTGATTTGCCAAAACTCGGACAGCTCTATGGCGGTAAGGGTGAAATGGATTTGGAAGCTCTGCTCGCTGCTGCACCTGATGTAGTAATCGATGTTGGTGAAGCTAAAAAGACTATCGTCGAAGATATGGACTCTCTCACTGAACAAACAGGAATACCTTTTGTCCACATCGATGCAACAGTCGCAACCGCTCCGGAGGCATACAGAAAACTGGGCGAGCTGACCGGTAATACTGAAAAGGCGGAAGAACTCGCAGAATGGTGCGAAAAAACCTATACCATGATCACGGAAATGATGGAAAAAGTAGATGCTGAAGGTGATCGAAAGACCCTGCTTTACTGTTTAGGTGATTCCGGCACTAATGTCATTGCTGAGGGTTCTTTTCACGCTGAAAGCATCAATCTCATGTCTACGAATCTTGCCGTAATTGAGGATGTGGTCCCTTCGGGAGGCGGAAACGAGGTTGATATCGAGCAGATCATGAACTGGGATCCGGAATTTATTGTCTTCGGTCCTGAAAGCATATACGACACTGTAGGCTCCGAGTCTTCATGGAGTGGTGTTACAGCTATCAATACCGGCAATTTCTATCAAACTCCGTCCGGACCGTACGGCTGGCTATCATCACCACCCTCTGTTCAGAGATATCTCGGTCTCCTCTGGTTAGGCGAATTGCTCTATCCTGACTATACCGAATATGATCTCAAAGCTGAAGTAACAGACTATTATGAACTCTTTTACGACTGCGATCTGACAGATGAGATGTACGATGATCTAGTTGAAAATGCATTGCCTTAAGTAAAAACCTGGAGTTGTTGTTTATTCTTTATTTAATATAAATTATGCAAAAACTCCTTTTGCTTTCTACACATTTGTTCCAAGTGGCTGGCTATATTTGTGGCTAGCCACATTTTTTATATCAAAATAGTATTGCAAGCCGGTTGCACCCTCAGAATAATCAGGTTTTATTCATTTCTTAAGACAACCGGCATTTTTTGAGGTACAGTATTTCTCAGCCTTTTTTTATCCTCATACATTTTATGATCTGCTCTGACAGTTGTTGCATGAATATCCGTGTCTAAAAAAGCATCATATTCAACAATCCCGAACGATATAGAAAAATCAT
>JAAYNF010000015.1 GCA_012520975.1 Clostridiaceae bacterium
CGAAGATCATCCGCGAGCTGTCCGACGAAAGTTCTGCTTGGCGCAGGCAATGAGTAGGAAGGACCGGAAGGCCGTCTGTGGGGCGGCGTCCCCGTTAGAGGAAAACGAGATGATGGTCTGCCGTTGGCAAGGCCATTGTGAACGGGTGGTACCGCGCTGCGATCTGGCGCCCCGTGGGGGGCGCTTTTTTATTGAGATTGGGGAGGCAAGAATGTATAAGAAAGTATCCGGTGAAATGAGTTTCGTCGAGCGTGAAAAAGAAGTGCTGGATTTTTGGAAAACCCATGACATATTCCGCCAATCGATGACCAATCGTGAGAACGGGCCTGTGTTTACCTTTTACGAGGGCCCGCCGACAGCTAACGGCAAACCTCATATTGGTCACATATTGACCCGCGCCATTAAAGATATTATTCCACGTTATAAAACCATGAAAGGTTACTACGTCCTGCGAAAGGCCGGTTGGGATACCCATGGTTTGCCTGTGGAGCTGGAAGTCGAGAGGCTCTTGGGAATCGACGGCAAACCGGCGATTGAGGTCTATGGGGTTGAACCGTTCATTGCCCAATGCAAAAAAAGCGTTTGGAAGTACAAAGCTGAATGGGAAGAAATGTCGGAACGCGTCGGCTTCTGGGCGGACATGGAAGATCCTTATGTCACCTATGAAAATGATTATATCGAATCGGAATGGTGGGCGCTGCGCACCATTTGGGACAAGGGGCTGCTTTACAAAGGTCACAAAATTGTGCCTTATTGTCCGCGGTGCGGAACTTCCTTATCCAGTCACGAAGTGGCCCAGGGTTACCAAGATGTCAAAGAAACATCGATTTTCGTGCGTTTTGCCGTCGACGGTGAGCCGGACACCTATCTTACCGCTTGGACCACGACACCTTGGACGTTGCCGTCCAATGTCGCCTTGTGTGTCAATGCTGAAAAAGAATATGTTCTGGCCGAATTGGATCAAGATGTGGACGGCGGCCGGCGTCAGGTTCGCTACTATGTGGCCGGCGCCCTCGTCCGGGATGTTCTCGGAGAAAATTATCGTATCCTGGAGCGGATGCCGGGTAGGGATTTGGTGGGAAAAACCTATCAGCCGCTTTTCTCCTACGCCAACGCTCAGATCGAAAAGTCCGGTAAGCGTGCTTTTATCGTGACGGCAGATCCTTATGTTTCTTTGAGCGAAGGTACCGGCATCGTCCACATTGCTCCGGCATTCGGTGAGGACGACGCCCGGGTTGGCCGGCAAAACGACCTGCCATTCATTCAGCTGGTCGATGAGGACGGCACCATGCCGGCGGATGTCACCGACTTTGCGGGTGTTTTCTGTAAGGATGCCGATCCGGGATTGATCCGAAAGCTGGCCGACGAGGGCAAACTGATCCGCAAGATGTCTTACGAGCATAGTTATCCCTTTTGCTGGCGGTGCGACACGCCTCTCATTTACTACGCCCGAAATTCCTGGTTTATCCAAATGACCGCCGTTCGGGAAAACCTCCTGCGCAACAATCAGACGGTCAACTGGATTCCGGAACACATTCGCGACGGCCGCTTTGGCAATTTTTTGGAAAATGTCATTGATTGGAGCATTTCGCGTGAACGTTACTGGGGAACGCCCCTGCCGATCTGGGAGTGTGGCTGCGGGCATCGCCACCTGATTGGCAGCATTGCCGAACTTCGGGCCATGTCCGATGACTGTCCGGAAAACATCGAATTACATAAACCCATGATTGATCAGGTCCATATCCGTTGTGACCAGTGCGGCGGCCGCATGACTCGGGTGCCCGAGGTGATCGACTGCTGGTTTGATTCGGGATCCATGCCCTTTGCCCAATGGCACTACCCGTTTGAGAACAAAGAGCTTTTTGAGCAAAACTTCCCGGCGGATTTTATTTCCGAGGCCATCGACCAGACCCGAGGATGGTTTTACACCTTGATGGCGATAGGAACCTTGCTGTTTGATCAAGCCCCTTATAAAAATGTCATCGTTATGGGTTTGGTACAGGATAAAAACGGTCAGAAAATGTCCAAACATAAGGGTAACGTGGTCGATCCGTGGCAGGTGCTGGACAAACAGGGCGCCGACGCTGTCCGCTGGTACTTTTATGCGGCCGGTTCGCCGTGGCTTCCGTCCCGGTTCTCGGATGAGGCTGTCAGTGAGCACCAACGAAAATTCATGGGCACATTCTGGAACACATATGCTTTTTACATCATGTATGCTCAGATCGATGGCTTTAATCCGGTCGGAAGAAAATTGGACCGAGCAACCCTGAGTGTCCTTGACCGATGGATTTTAAGCCGGCTCAATTCCCTTATCCGCAAGGTTGACGGTCAGCTGGAACGTTACGATATCACCGGAGCCGCGCGTGCCATTCAGGCCTTCACCGATGATCTTTCCAACTGGTATGTGCGTCGGAGCCGAGAGAGATTCTGGCAGCCGGATATGAACCAGGATAAAATCAATGCCTACATGACCTTGTATGCAGCCTTGGAGGTCTTGACCCGCTTGAGTGCGCCCTTCGTGCCGTTTATGACCGAAGCCGTTTATCAAAATTTGGTC
Organism: Clostridiaceae bacterium; assembly: GCA_012520975.1. Taxonomy (GTDB): domain Bacteria; phylum Bacillota; class Clostridia; order Saccharofermentanales; family UBA5734; genus UBA8949. Next base: position 2,558 of record JAAYNF010000015.1, read on the forward strand.
TTGAGTGTTGAGCCTCAATCTCCGTCCAGTGTTCACCTGTGTGATTTTCCGGTTTGTGACCCGGATCTGATCGACAGCCAATTGGAAAAATTCATGGGAGATGTTCTGAAAATTGTCACGATGGGTCGCGCCGCCCGTAATACCGCGGCGATCAAGAATCGTCAACCGCTGCAACGGCTGTTTGTTGTGGCTCCCGAAAGGCTGCCGGCAGAATATCATGCATTGATCACCGACGAGCTGAATGTCCGCGAACTGGTGTATCTGGATGATAATGTCCAGCTCATGGATTATCGCTTTAAGCCTCAGTTGCGCACCCTTGGCCGTCGCTTCGGCAAGGCCCTTGTCCAGGTTACGGACCAACTCAATGCGCTGGACGGGAAGGAAGCTATGGACGAGCTGGAAACCCAAGGTTATCTGGTGATCACTGTCGATGGACGCCATGAACATTTGACGGCGGAGGATTTGTTGATCGAAACGGTACAACCGGAGGGTCTGGCCACCGAGTCCGATCGGGATTTCACGGTTTCTTTGGATACGCGGTTGACCCCGGAGCTGATCGAGGAAGGCTTTGTCCGAGAAATTATCAGCAAAGTGCAAACCATGCGCAGGGACAGCGGGTTTGACGTTCAGGATCGAATCATCCTGCGCATTGACGGCAACGAGTATATCTGGGGCATTGCCAACCGCAATCAGGATTTTATTGCCGATGAGGTGCTGGCGACGGCGGTGTTGGCCGGAACCGGACCCAATAGCCGCGCGTGGGATCTCAACGGCGAAAAGGCCACTTTGTCCGTTGAGCGGATCTGATCCGGCCGGATCTTGTCCTGTGATATAATCGTGTCAACGATCATTGCCGATCGTCTATAACAGGTCGCCGACGGCGGCCGACTGGAGAACAGAAGATGCCGATAATCATGCTGAGCAGTTTGCTTCGGGGTACCACATGGGAAACGATCCAGTATTACCTGTTGATGTTCCTTGTGCTTTGTATTTCATTGTCTGTCCATGAAGCATCCCACGGTTGGGCGGCTTACAAACTGGGCGACGACACCGCCTACCTGCAAGGCCGGTTGACCCTCAATCCACGGGCTCATCTGGATCCGATCGGGACAATTTCCTTTTTGCTGGCCGGTATTGGGTGGGCCCGTCCGGTGCCGATCAATCCCGCCCGCTTTGATGCCCGGCATTCAATGAAAAAAGGTATTGTCATCAGCAGTCTGGCCGGACCGGTCTCCAATATTGTTCTGTCGGTGGTGTCGGCGCTTGCGTTCTTCATCACCGTAACGGTGGCCCTGTTGATTAAGATACCATCGGGAAATGTCGTCTACGGGATTTTCACCAATTTTTTCTATTTGATGTATTTTTACAATATTATTCTGGCGGTATTCAACCTGTTGCCTGTGCCGCCTCTGGACGGGTTCAAGATTTTCGGAGCGCTTCTGCCGGATCGGATTTATTACCGCCTGATGAGTTATGAGCGGTATATCGGATTGGTTTTTCTGCTGCTGGTCATTTTCGGCCGCGGCATTCTTTCCAACATCATTCAGACGGTCAGTGTCCCTTTCCGATTGGCCATCTGGGATCCGTTGGAAATGCTTTTTCAGGCTGTTTGGCGGGCGCTCGGCATTTAATGACGTGGTAAGCAAGTATGATTGACATGGGGGATTTTTATGGCTAAAAAGATCGTTCTCAGCGGCGCGCGTCCGACCGGGGATATACACTTGGGCAATTACTTCGGCGCTTTGGAAAACTGGGTTCAGTTGCAAGACCGGTATGATTGTTATTTTTTCATCGCCGATTGGCATGCTTTGACCACCGGTTACGCCGAAACCGATCAACTGCAGGACCATTGTCTCAGCTTGATGGCCGATTTTATGGCGTGCGGCTTGGATCCGGAAAAATCTGTCATTTTCAAACAATCGCTGATCATGGAGCATGCCGAACTGTTCCTGCTTTTTGCCATGACCACGCCGCTGCCTTGGCTGGAGCGCTGCCCGACCTACAAAGATCAGATCAATCAGCTGAAAAACAAGGATATCACCACCTATGGCTTTCTTGGTTATCCTTGCCTGCAGGCCGCGGATATTTTGATCTACAAGGCCGATTATGTTCCGGTGGGAGAGGATCAGCTTCCGCATCTGGAACTGGCCCGTGAGATCGCCCGACGTTTTAACTATCTTTACGGTCCGGTATTTCCGGAACCGCAGCCTTTATTGACTCAGGCCAAAACGCTGCCCGGAACAGACGGCCGCAAGATGTCCAAAAGCTATGAAAACACCGTATCCTTCGCCGATTCGCCGGAGGAAGTCAAGAGCAAGGTCATGAACATGATCACCGACCCGGCCCGCATTCGCAAAACCGACCCCGGCCATCCGGAAATATGCACGGTTTACGCTTTCCATCATGTTTTCAATCAAGAAGAATGGGAAGCCATTGGCAGCAGTTGCCGGAAAGGTGAAATCGGTTGTGTTCAATGCAAACGAAAGCTACAGGAAAAACTATTGGCTTTTCACCAGCCGATTTATGAAAAGCGTACCCGGTTGTTGCAATCCCCCGACCATTTACTGGCGTTGATCGAGGACGGATCGGCACGTGCTCGTGTCCAAGCCCGAGAGACTCTTTCTCAGGCACGCACTGCGATGAAAATCGCCCCTTGATCCGAAGATGAGAACCAACGCGGAAGGGCCGCTTGATGTCAATATCGACCAATTTGAAGGTCCCCTCGATCTTCTTTATCATCTGATCGAAAAAAACCGGATCGACATCTACGACATTCCGATTGTCCAGATAACCGACCAATACATTGCCTATCTTGACGGTCAGAAAAGTCTGGATATGGAAATCGCCAGCGAGTTTTTGCTGATGGCAGCCACATTGATTCATATTAAATCAAGGGTTCTGTTGCCTAAAAAAGAAAGTCCGGACAAAGACGAAAATGAAGATCCCCGTGAGGAATTGGTGCTGAAACTGCTGGAATACCGCCGATGTAAAATGCTGGCCGGCCGGTTGCGGGAGCGACACAGCCGTTTTGCCGACTGCTTTTTGAAACTGCCGGAAACGCCGGTTCGTTTGGGCATACCCTTGCTTGCCGAGAATGGAGAAAATCTAAGCTGGGATGCGTTTTGGCGGGCATCTCAGCGTGTGGCCCGACAAAACCAATTGCGGTTTAATGATCTGAGCGGCCGGATCACCCATATTCTGAAGCGAGAAAAAATTTCGGTAAAGGGCAAAATGCGCGAAATTTGGCAGGCGGTTGTCCGCCGAAGCCGATTATTTTTTAATGAATTATTCCCGGCCGATCGTTCCAGCAAGGCTGAACAGGTCACCGGGTTTCTTGCTCTGTTGGAGCTGTTGCGAATAAACAGAATTCGAGCCCGGCAGGATCGCCCCTTTGACGTCATTTTGCTGGAAAGCGACCCGGAGCCCCTAATCGATGACGATAGAGCTCTTGACCGGTTTTGGGCCGAAATCCATGTGGAGGAAAAAGCATATGACTAAAAACAGCCAGCCCCTTCGGCAGGAAGGTCGCAATGATTTCACTGCCCCGTCGGAACCGGCCTTTCAGCTGGCCGTTGAAGACGCGCCGGCCGCCTTGGAAGCGTTGTTGTTTGCTGCCGGAGACCCCCTCACAATAGACAAGATCCGCCAGATAACCGGACTTGACCGACAAACATTGGAGCGGTTGTTGGGTCAAATGGCAGAGGGATATGATCGTGATCGAAGGCGAGGAGTTATGTTGCGAGAAGCGGAGGGAAGTTGGTTTTTCTGCACCAAACCGGAGCAGGCGGATGTTCTCCAACGGCTGTTTCAGCCACGACATCGTCCCCCGCTTTCACAGGCGGCGTATGAAACGCTGGCCATCATCGCCTACAACCAACCGGTTACGCGCTCTCAGGTGGAAGCCGTTCGAGGCGTCAACAGCGACAGCATCATCACCCGCCTGATGGAACGCAACCTGATCAATGAAGCCGGTTCTCTCGATGCGCCGGGACGGCCGACGCTTTTTGTTACAACCGATCAGTTTTTAATTGATTTCGGCTTGCGATCGGTCAAAGATTTGCCGCCGATGGAAATGTTAATGTACGGCACGCTGCGGGATTTTGAAAGAAGCCTTGAAATTGCTGCCGGCCACAGACGGGATGATCAGATGACCATTGATCAACTGGTTGATGCCTTTCTGCCCGAGCCGCCGGACAAGCTTGACAAAAATGACACCCAAGCCTCAGAATAAATGCGTTGTTAAAAGCTCGGCCTGATGACTCGGCATGGAGAATGATTATGGAGCCAGGACAAACCAGCCTGATTGATAAAATTACCCGCGCCATGCCTAGGCTAAGCAGAGGGCAAAAAGCCATAGCCAACTATATACTCGCCCATTACGAACAGGCGGCTTACATGACCGCCGCCCGAATCGGTGAGGAGGCTGCTGTCAGTGAATCCACAGTGGTCCGCTTTGCGATGGAGCTGGGTTTCAACGGTTATCCGCATTTTCAAAAGGTTCTGCAAGAGGAACTCAAAGTGCGCCTGACCTCGGTTCAACGGATGAAGGCCTCCCTCAAACTGACCGATCGAGATGATATTCCGGGTGCTGTTTTGCTCGCTGACCAGGAAAAACTTAAGAAAACCCATGAACTGCTCGACCGTGATGCCTTTAACCGAGCGGTCGACCTGATTTTGGACGCTCAAAAAATCTACATTCTCGGGGTGCGGAGTTCGGCCCCGCTGGCATCTTTTCTTGGCTTTTATTTTAATCTGATCTTTGACAATGTTCGTCTGGTTCATACGACCAGTGTCAGCGAACTGTTTGAGCAGATCTTATCGGTCAAGCAGGGGGACGTGATGATCGGAATCAGCTTTCCGCGCTATTCCAGACGGACCATCCAGGCCATGTCCTATTCGCGCTCTACCGGCGCGACCGTGATCGCCCTGACCGACAAAGCCGGCAACCCGATCGCTAATAATGCCGATGTTTGCCTGCTGGCTCCCAGCGACATGACGTCCTTTGTGGATTCGCTGGTTGCGCCTTTAAGTGTCATCAATGCCCTGATCGCGGCCATTGGCTATAAACGGCAGGATACTGTCAGTCAAACCTTGGAGAAACTGGAACGAATCTGGGATGAATATGAGGTTTATGATAAAAGCGATTTGACAAACGGCTAAAAGCAGGTTGAACCATGAAACCAAATCAAATCACCATTGCCCTGGACGGTCCGTCCGGGGCCGGCAAGAGCACAGTCGCAGGATTGTTGGCAAAAAAACTGGGTATTTTGCATCTCGATACCGGCGCGATGTATCGGGCGGTTGGGCTTAAAGCGCTTCGAACCGGCCTCACGACCGATGATGAAGAGGCCGTGCGACGAATGCTGGAAACCACCAAACTGGAGGTCATCCTCTCCGAAGACCGACAGCGCGTACTTCTCGATGGCGAGGATGTATCCACCGCCATTCGGACACCGGAAGCCTCACTGGCGGCTTCGGATTTCAGCAAGCTACCGGTGGTGCGGCACAAATTGGTTGAGTTGCAACGTCAGATGGCGGATCGTCAATCCTTGATTCTGGATGGTCGCGACATCGGAACCTATGTTCTGCCTCAGGCCACCTGCAAAATTTTTCTGACCGCCGAACCGGCCGAACGTGCCCGACGGCGTCTTTTGGATCTTCAGGCAAGCGGTGACCACAGCGCCACCTTAGAGCAGGTGCTGCAGGATATTGAGTACCGTGACCGCCAAGATGCCGGTCGGGCGCTGGCTCCACTTCGTCAGGCGGAGGATGCCATTTTGGTGGATAGTACCGATTGCAGCGTTGAAGAGGTCGTTGACCGAATTACGTCCTACATCAAGGGAATCCGGCATGAGTCGTGAAAACCGGACATCCACCGGAAGGGTCAATGCATTGTTTCGTCGGATGGCCCGTGCTGTCGCTTGGCTCTATATTCGGCTCTTTTACCGTCTGTCTTTTACGGGTTTGGAGAATGTTCCGGCCGGCGGCCCGGCAATCTTGGTGGCCAACCACACCGGCGGCGGAGATATTCTGGCGATTCACACGGCAATCAAGCCTTGGATTCATTGGGTGGCCAAAAAAGAGTTGTTTAAGCATAAATTGTTCGGGACGGTCCTTTTAAAGCTCGGCTGCATACCCGTCGACCGTAAAAAGGCCGACTTAACAGCGGCCCGCGAGATCGTTTCTGCTCTGCGCAACAACCAGATCGTCGGTGTCTTTCCCCAAGCAACGCGGGTTCGCCCCGATCGCATTCCATACGTCGTTCCGCACAGCGGCGCGATTCGTTTTGCCATTAAAACCGAATCCCCCATCCTACCGGTTGGTATCAGTGCTCCCTTTCGGCTCGGCGGCAGCGTTCGTATCGTATTTGGAAAGCCGATTAATCTGAGGATGCCTGCCGACAGCCTTAATGATGCCGACCTGATCGATGGTTTGGCCGTTGATGTGATGCGAAAGGTTTACGCGTTGGTCGGCTATGATTATCAATTGGTCGATCAAAAGGGAGGGGCGCCGTCATGAAGATCATTCTGGCTCGTACATCCGGATTCTGCTTCGGCGTCAAACATGCCGTGGACACGGCCTATCGATTATCCGAACCGGGACAACAAGCTGATCAACCCCCCATTTATATGTTGGGCGAACTGATTCACAACCGTCAGATTGTCGAAGAACTCAAAGAGCGGGGACTTCTTTTGGCTGAGCAAGAAGATGATATTCCGAGCGGATCGCGAGTCTTGATTCGAGCCCACGGCGTCCCGCCGGCAACCATTTGCAAGCTTAAAGACCAAGATTGCCGGATTACCGACTGTACCTGCCCATTTGTCACCAAGATCCATCAAATCGTCAGACAGGCCTGGCAGCAGGGCAAACAAATCATTATTGCCGGAACTCCGATTCATCCGGAGGTCGTCGGGATCAACGGTGAGTGCGAAAACAGCGCGCTTATCCTTGAGACAACCGAACAGGCCGAAAGGGTGAATGTTGCTACGGGCGATTGGATTTTGGTCGCCCAAACAACCTTTTCATTTAATGAATATAAAAAAATAAGTCAAGTTCTTAAGAAACAAATTGCAAAATTGAAGATATTTGATACAATATGTAGTACGACTGAAAACAGGCAAAAGGAAGCCCTCGAGATTGCCGAGCAGGTCGATACCATGTTGGTTATCGGCAGTTCGCGTAGCTCGAACACCATCAAGCTTCTGGAAATTTGCCGAGGTCGTTGTGCCGACACGCATCTGATTGAACAACCTGACCAAGTCAGGACGCTTCTTGGAGAGCGATCACTGAAAGGTCGAACGGTGGGCATTACAGCTGGGGCGTCGACACCAGAACGTATAATCAGGGAGGTTATCCAAACAATGACGGAGAACGACGGTTTGCAGAACCAGCAAGAACAGGTTGATGTCAGCTTTTCAGATTTCATCGACAACATCCCTCATTTAAAAAGAGGAGCGATCGTGAAGGGAACCATTATCCGCTATGATGATGATACCGTTTATGTCGACGTGCGCGATAAATCTGAGGGAAGGATTCCTCGCCATGAGTTTGATGGCGATCCGGATTTTGATCTGGACCGAGCCATTGAGGATCATGTTGAAATCGATGTCTATGTCCGCAACATTCGCAATTCGGACATGGGCAAGGAAATCAGCCTTTCCAAAGCCCGAGTCGATTTCGGCAAATATAAGGCTCTGATTGAAGAGGCTTACAATGAAAAAACACCGATTAACGTTAAGATCGTTAATGTGGTCAAAGATGGTGTTATCGCGACCTACGGCGGTGTTGACATCTACGTTCATCGCACCCAGCTTGAAATGGGCATTGTCGATGATCTTGAGCCCTACAGGGGACAGACGATGGACATTCTGGTCACCCAGTATGATCCGGATCGGCGCCGCCTCAGGGTTTCCGGTTCCCGCCGGGCCCTGCTGTCGATCGAGCGAAAAGCCAAAGCAGAGGAATTATGGCAGACCATTGAGATCGGTAAGGAATATGATGGAATTGTTCGCAGCCTGACCGATTTCGGCGCTTTTGTCGATATCGGAGGCGTAGACGGTTTGGTGCATATATCCGAACTTTCCTGGAATCGGATTCGTCACCCATCCGAAGTGGTTAATGTCGGTGATGAAATCCATGTTTTTGTCAAGGATTTCGATGCGGAACGCAAGCGTATTTCTCTAGGCTATAAGCGCCCGGAGAACGACCCGTACCGTGATGTTGAAAACCGGTTCCCGGTGGGCTCCATCGTGCACGGTATCGTTGTCCGGATGTTCCCGTTCGGTGCTTTCGTTGAGATTGCGCCCGGTGTTGATGCCCTTTGTCATATTTCACAGATCGCCAACGTCAGACTGGCAAAGCCCAATGATGTTTTGGCGGAAGGCATGGAGATCTATGCTCGCGTTCTGGAAGTGAGCAATGAGGCCCGTCGGATCAGCATCAGCATCAAAGAGGTTGAGCCCATCAATCCTGTCGGATATGGAGATTCCGATGCGCCCACGACCTATCAGGATACCTTTGATCAAGTGGTGACCGAAGATCTGATCGAAACCGCGGCTGCCAGCGAAGGCGAGGCTGCCGCAAGCGGCGCAGCGGTCGAAGAAGCCGCCGAAGACGTCGCTGAGCCGACCGAGATCGCCACCGCTGAAGAAGCCGCCGAAGACGTCGCTGGGCCGACCGAGATCGCCACCGTCGAAGAAGCCGCCGAAGACGTCGCTGAGCCGACCGAGATCGCCACCGCCGAAGAAGCCGCCGAAGACGTCGCTGAGCCGACCGAGATCGCCGCCGAAGACGTCGCTGGGCCGACCGAGACCGCCGCCGAAGAAGAAGAGAAAACAGAGTAATCGCTACTGTTGAAAATCTTACAAACCGCCGCCAACAATTTGCGCGGCGGTTTTTTATTCAAAGCAACGAAAGTCTGATTTGAGCAGGGCCAAGCGGAGGACGTCTTTCCAAGATCCGCCGTGATAAAGTCCTTGCCGATCGATGCCCTCTTCTCGGAAACCAAGTAATTTCAAGAGGCGAAGACTTTGCCGGTTCCCTTGGATGCAACGGGCGGTTATTCGGTTGAGCCGATAGTCGGCAAAAAGCCAAGCAATCACACTGGACAACACTTCCGGCATCAAACCCCGTCCGCTGAGCAACCGATCGATGGAGAAGCCAATTTCACAACTGGAATAAGGAAAGGGTTTTATTTTTTGGCAGGTAATGTGGCCGGCCAGCCAATCCGGACGTTCCGGCCAGAAAAGCAAAAAATCCTGTTGTTGACCGCGGGCTTGAGCCGCCAGACCATCAAAGACATAACGATGCCAGCTCGGGAATTCATTGGAATCGCCCGACCTAGGAACATTCCAGCGCTCAATATGATCCTTGTTTCGTCGGTAATAATCATCCAGCAGGGAAATGTGCATGGGCTGGAGCGCACAGATATTAAGTTTGCCGGATCCGGCGGGCGGCGTCGGCGATTGTTTAGGGCGATCGTCGGCCAAACGGACATAATGAAGGTGATCCTGCCAACGGTTGTTGATTTTCAGATAACGAGGCGACAGCCCCTCACAGCGGAAGCCAAGTCTTTCGGCCAATGCAATGGACCGGCTGTTGGTCGGCATGATACTGGCCTGGGCCCGATGCAGGCGAAAATCTTCAAACAGCACACGAATCGCTGCCTGCCCCGCCTCCAGCGCAAGACCGTTGCCTTGGACAGCCTGATCCAGATGATAGGCGGTGCGGCAGGAGCGAAGACAACCGTAGATTATGTCGGTGAAAGCGAACCGGCCGATGATTCTATCGGGTTCATTCCGGCGGAAAAGCCAGAAAGGCAGTGCCCGGCCGGCCAAAAAGCCGGCATACTCATCGGCTAGATCGGCCTTTTGCTCTTCCAGACGGAAAACCTGATCGTTGCGGGCGGCAAACCAAGGCTGATGAAAAGACCGATTGCGAACATAATAATCAAGAACAGCGGGAGCTGCCGAGCTATCCAAGATGCGCAGCTGCAGGCGCGATGTATTAAGCGCAAAGTGATCAGTCATGCGTTGCGTCCGGATCGGCTTTGGGCCGGTCATCGACAGCATCGACAGATTCATCATCCGTCGCCGCCGAATCGTAATCGTTTTCTTCTTCGCAATCGTTGCTCCCCACAAAATCTGTCGGTTCTTGATCCAAACACGTGGGATGGAGATGACAGTACAGGCCATGATAAAGCCCTTTGCTTTTGGCCGGATCACCGCAAACGGCGCAGGCATCGGCAGGCAGATCGCCAAGCGACATCATGCCCGATATCTGTCCCAAAATGTAGGCCATCCTGTCGGTGGTCAACGGCAGCAACCCTTCACGGATTCGAACACAGAGAAAATTATCCGCAAAGTCGTAGTTGCGAAGGCGAAGCACATCAAAATTCTCATCCAGAAACCGGATCAAGCTTTGCAAAGCATCAGGGCTGATTCCGGCTAGGGAAGTGATGAATGCTTTGAAACGTTTTCCCTCCAAACCGGTGAACAGATAACCGTTGTATTCGCCAAATACGGTTTGTTCATCGGCATGAACTTTCCAATCATTATCTCTGGCCAGTTTTATCAATTGTGCAGACAACATACGGTTCTCCTTTGCCATCCACAGGTGGTTTGTTATTGGTAACATGACCATTATAAACATTTTTTCCGGATTTGTATGCGTGCCATATCCATTAAGCGACGAGAAAGGCGGGAAAAGGATGATCGGATTGCTTGATTTGCCTGTTTATTCATGATAGAATTGCCAAGGTTCAAATACACACACGGGTGGCATGACCTGTTGTCGATCGATCAGATCCGCGGTAGCCCGTGGCGGAAAAAAACAGGAGGAAACCATCAATGGCTGTGATCAGCATGAAACAACTACTCGAAGCAGGTGTTCACTTTGGGCACCAGACCCGCCGTTGGAACCCCAAGATGGCGGAGTACATTTACACCGAACGAAATGGCATTTACATCATTGATCTGCAAAAGACGGTCCGGAAGATCGAAGAAGCATATATGGCGGTTCGTCATATTGCCATGAACGGTGGTACGGTGCTTTTTGTCGGCACCAAGAAACAAGCTCAGGATTCAATTCGAGAAGAGGCCGAACGTTGCGGGATGTATTTCATCAACAACCGCTGGCTGGGCGGAACCTTGACCAATTTCGAAACCATCCGCAAGCGGATCAAACGTCTTGAGGAATTGACCACAATGCAGGAAAACGGTACTTTTGAAATCCTGCCCAAAAAAGAAGTGGCCAAGCTCAAGCTGGAAATGGATAAGCTTGAGAAGAATCTCGGCGGCATCAAGGATATGGACCGGCTGCCTTCCTGTGTGTTTGTCGTCGACCCGCGCAAGGAACACATCGCGGTCCGGGAGGCCCGGCGCCTAGGTATTCCGATTGTCGGCATTGTCGATACCAACTGCGATCCGGACGAGATTGATTTCATCATTCCCGGCAACGACGATGCCATCCGCGCGGTCAAGCTGATCGCCGGGAAAATAGCCGACGCCGTGATCGAAGGTCGGCAGGGCGAGCAATTTGAAGCCGATGAGGACGATGACGAAGCTGCCGATGATGAAGCCGTCGGCGTCGACGAGGAAGAAGCTGACTAAGGTCTTTTTGCAACACTTGCGCTTGACAGCGTCGAAATATTAGGAGGATTTGAAATGTCCGTTACGATAGAGATGATCAAAGAACTGCGTGCCAAAACCGGCTCCGGCATGATGGATTGCAAGAAAGCGCTCACCGAAAGCCAAGGCGACATGGAAAAAGCCTTGGTTTGGTTGCGCGAAAAGGGAATCAGCTCAGCCGACAAAAAGATGACACGTATTACCGCCGAGGGAATTGTCGATGCCTACATCCATGCCGGCGGTCGGGTTGGCGTCTTGATTGAAGTCAACATTGAGACCGATTTTGCCGCCAAAAACGAAGATTTCCGCCGGATGGTTCGCGACATTGCCATGCAGGTTGCGGCCATGGCCCCCCGCTGGGTCAGCAAAGAGGACATTCCGGCCGATGAATTGGAAAAAGAGCGTGATATTATTCGCAATCAAGCGCTGAACGAGGGCAAGCCGGAAAAGATCGTCGACAAAATTGTTGATGGACGATTGGCAAAATTCTATCAGGATAGCTGCTTGGTCGAAATGCCCTTTATCAAGGACGATAGCAAAACGATCGGCATGCTGGTCAAGGAAATGATCGCGATGATTGGTGAAAACATCACGATCCGCCGTTTTGTCCGTTTCGAGATGGGCGAGGGGTTGCAGAAAAAAGAAGAGGATTTTGCAGCCGAGGTCCTGAAACAGATCAAATGACTCTTTAACAGCTGAAAAAGAGGAACATGGATGCCATGTTCCTTTTTTTTAAGATCAGGAGGTGCGTAGACATGGCGGTCAAGTACAAAAGGATTCTTCTCAAACTCAGCGGAGAAGCGCTGGCGGGGAAAAAGGGCCAGGGCTTGGACAGTGACACCCTTCGAGCCATTGGGAAAACAATTTTCCGGTTGACCCAAAAAGGTGTCGAAACCGCCATCGTGGTCGGGGGCGGCAATTTTTGGAGGGGGAGAACCAGCGAAGGTATGGATCGTGTCACCGCTGATCATATCGGTATGTTGGGAACCGCGATGAATGCCTTGGCCCTGTCTGATGCTTTGGAACAGGCCGGATGTGTCACTCGTGTACTCAGCGCCGTCGAAATGCGCCAGTTCTGCGAACCCTATATCCGAAAAAGAGCCATCCGTCATTTGGAAAAAGGCCGAGTGGTTATTTTTGCCTGTGGCACCGGCCATCCGTTTTTTTCGACGGATACCGCCGCGGCTTTACGCGCTTCCGAAATAGAAGCCGACATTATTCTTAAAGCCACCGTGGTTGACGGTGTTTACGATAAGGATCCGAAAAAGCATTGTGATGCCGTCCGCTATAAAACCGTCAGTCATGACGAGGTTCTTCGCCTCAGCTTGGGGATCATGGACGCCACCGCGGCAGCTTTATGTCGGGACAACCGGGTTGCCATCGCGGTTTTCGACATAAGCGACCCGCAGAACATTATCAGAATCGTCGACGGGGACGGAATCGGCACGATTATCAGTTGACGGCCCCAAAATCGCCCGGTGTCGTTTACAAAACAACCCACTATGGCTTCCCGACCCATTAATCTGTCCGCAACTGTCCATAATCTGTTATAATGACTCTACCGATTGTTGACTTGGAGGTAATAGTATGGCCATGATTGAAATTACCAAGGAATCTTACCGACCTTATGAAGAGAACATGGGTAAAACCATCAATGTACTCAATGAAAATTTGAATGCAATTCGCGCCGGCCGTGCTAATCCCAGGGTCCTTGATCGGATTACCATAGATTATTATGGTGTCCAGACACCGATCCATCAGGTGGCTAACATCCAAGTTCCGGAACCGCGTCTGATTACGATTACCCCTTGGGATCCAACCACCCTTAAAGCGGTGGAAAGAGCCATCCAGGCATCGGATCTGGGTATTAATCCTGTCAATGACGGGAAGCAGCTGCGATTGATTTTTCCCACTCTGACCGAGGAACGTCGCAGGGATCTGGTCAAAATCGTCAACAGATATGGCGAAGATGCGAAGATCGCCATCAGGAATATTCGCCGGGACGGCATTGACAAACACCGGGGATATCTCAAGCGAAAAGAATTGACCGAAGATAATCTGGCTGAATTTGAAGTTGCGATACAGAAAATAACCGACCGTTTTGTCGCCGAGATTGACGCGATTACGGCGGAAAAAGAAAAGGATCTGATGGAGATCTGACAGTCCAACATAAGAAGCCTGTTGAAATGCCGGGTGCCAGTCGCCCGGCTCTTGTTTGAAAGGAACGTCATGTGCCGTCCGGGTAATGTTTTAAAAATTAAAAACAAGCGCCGACCGAGGCGTGCAGACGGAGTTGATCTTCGGATACCCATTCATTTGGCCGTGATCATGGATGGCAACGGTCGTTGGGCCGGAAAGCGTGGTCTGCCGCGGACCGCAGGCCATCGCGCCGGCGCGGAAAATTTGGAAAATATTTGCAAAGCTTGTATTGAGCAGGGCATTCAATATTTGACCGTCTATGCCTTTTCCACGGAAAACTGGTCTCGGCCGGCCGAAGAGGTCGATACCCTGATGGACCTTTTTATTGAATTTATTCATCGTTTTGATACCAAGATGGCCCGGGAAGGAATCCGCCTTCGTTTTGCCGGTGATTTGGCCGGACTGCCCTCCCGCCTGCAAAGCATCATTGCCCGTGCAGAGGAAACCTCCCGTCACCGCGACAGATTGCAGTTGATTATCGCCATCAACTATGGCGGACGCCGCGAACTGGCCCAGGCCTGCCGCAAACTGGCGGAGCAGGTTCAAAGCGGACAAATTGAGCCGGATAGCATCGATGAAAACTTGATACGTTCGGTTCTTTATTTATCGGATGTGCCCGATCCGGACCTGATTATCCGTCCGAGCGGCGAACAGCGGCTTTCCAATTTTTTGATCTGGCAATCCGCTTATTCTGAATTTTGGTTTTCCGATGTCCTCTGGCCGGATTTCGATCGAAAACATCTGCTGGCCGCCCTCAAGGCCTACACGCTGCGAGACCGTCGATTTGGAGGCGTGAAGCAGATATGAGACAGCGCGTAATCACCGGTACTCTCTTTGCTCTGGTCGTCGCGGCTTTTATCATCCCCGGCTATTGGGTTGCGTGGCCGCCGATCATTCTTTTTGTCGCTGTGGCTCTTTTGACTTCCCGGGAGCTGACTCACACTTTGCGCCATCGTGGCTTGCGACCCAACGGTTTTATGGCTTCGGCCGGGAGTTTGTTGATGTTGTTGCCGATTTTGGGGGCGGCGTTGTTCCGCAACGGATCGGCCGGGCAGGTTGCCGGCCTGACCGGTCAGGTGGCGGGGGGACTGTCATTGATGGCGTTCACCCTGTTGACTGTCATGCTTTTTACCGCCGCCGCCATCGTGCTGAAACGGGGGATAGATGGTCTGCCCGATGCCGTGGCTACAGCCGCGATTATGGGGTATGTCGCATTTCCGTTAAGCTGTCCGGTTCTGCTGTCGTTTGAAATCAGCGGTGGTTATGTTTGGTTGCTGGTCGGATTGGTTTCACCTTGGATTTCCGATTGTTTTGCCTATTTTACCGGTAGCTTGATCGGAAAACATCCGATCGTGCCGGCTATCAGTCCCAAAAAGACCGTCGAAGGTTTTTTGGGCGGTATGGTTGGCTGTATGTTGGTCACCTCCTTTGTCTTCATCTTGTTCCGGCACCGCTTGGAACCGATAGCGAGACCCGGCTGGCCGGTGATGCTCTTTGCCATGGGCAGCGGTCTCCTGCTCAGCTTGGTTTCGCAGCTGGGGGATTGGTTGGCTTCCGGTATCAAGCGCTGGTGCCGCGTCAAGGATTTTGGCAGTATTTTGCCGGGACATGGTGGAATCCTCGACCGTTTCGACAGCGCGTTTTTTACCTTGCCGGTTTCTCTGGTTCTGGCCGTCTTGTTCCGGCTTCTGATAGCAGGATGAAGCCGGCAATGAAAAAGGAGTTTCGTTCATGACCGACTCGATCATTATCCTTGGCTCGACCGGATCAATCGGCACACAGGCTTTGGAGGTCTGCAGCCATCTTGGTATTTCGGTCAGAGCTTTGGCGGCCGGTCATCAGATCGATCGGCTGGCACAGCAGATTCGTTGTTGGCATCCGACTCTGGTCAGTGTTGCCGATGCCGAAGGAGCCGATCAATTGGCCGTTCGGCTGGCGGATTATCCTCGCCCACTTCGAATTGTGCACGGGCGGGAAGGGCTGCTTGAGGCCGCAACCTGTTCCGGCGCCGACCTGGTTTTGGCGGCAATGGTCGGCGTGGCCGGCCTTGAGCCGGTCCTGCACGCAATCCGAGCCGGTAAAAACATTGCCTTGGCCAACAAAGAAACGCTGGTTGCCGGCGGTTCGCTGGTTATGCCCCTTCTGCAAAAATACGGCCGAAATCTTTATCCCGTTGACAGTGAGCATTCGGCGATCTGGCAATGCCTGGCAGGTTCTTCCGCCGCAGGTTTCAGGCGAATTTTCTTAACCGCCTCCGGCGGCCCTTTTCATGGTCGTTCGATCCGGGAGTTGTCTGCCGTCACCAGAGAAGAGGCTCTGCGGCACCCGACCTGGCAAATGGGTGGGAAAATAACCGTTGACTCGGCTACCTTGATGAACAAAGGACTGGAGGTCATCGAAGCCAGCTGGCTGTTCGATTGTCCCGCCGAACGCATCGAAGTGGTGATCCATCCGCAAAGCATCATTCACTCCATGGTGGAAATGCAGGATGGTTCTGTTCTGGCGCAGATGGGCTTTCCGGACATGAAACTGCCCATTCAATTGGCGTTGACTTGGCCAAAACGGCTGCCTTCCGCCCAGCCGGCCTTTGATCCCTTTGATCCGCGAGCCAGCCGATTGACCTTTGAGCCGCCGGATCGCGAGACTTTCCGTCTGCTGGATCTGGCTTATGCGGCCTGCAATCGGGGCGGCTCAATGCCTGTTGTGCTCAATGCAGCCAACGAAGCGGCCGTTGCCCTTTTCCTTGACGGTACGATCGGCTTCCTGGACATAGCCGAGCGGGTGGAGAAATGCCTGAACAAACACGAAGCCTCAGGCTTTGTGACAGGTTTTAGCTTTGATGATATGATTGAACTGGATCGCTGGGCACGAGATTTTGTTAAGGAGTTATAACCAATGGGCATCGTCGTCGGATTTTCGATTCTCAGCATTATGATGATTGTCCACGAACTGGGACATTTTTTAACCGGTCTGCGACTGGGTTTTAAAATAGAAGAATTTTCGCTTTTTATGGGTCCGGTTCTATTCTCCAGAACCCGTCGTGGCATTAAGTACAGCATTAAGCTCTTTCCCATCGGCGCTTCGGTGCGCTTTGCCGGAGAATACACCGATGACTTGGTGCCGGGAGATGACGATCCGGGACACTTTTTTAATCGGCCGAAATGGGCCCGTGCCATTGTCATCGGAACCGGGCCGGCCCTTAATTTTTTGTCCGGAATCCTGGCCTTTTTTATTATGTTTACCTCTTTCGGCTATACCGTACCTGTGATTGCCCAGGTCAACAGCAATACTCTGGCCTACGAGGCCGGTTTGCAGGCAGGGGATCGGATCATCGCCGTGGAGGGCGAGTCCATTCGAACCACCCTTGACTTTGGCGGACGGGAAATGTTTTTGACGGCTGACCAACCCATGCAACTGCGCCTTCGGTCTCCTGACGGTTCGATTCGCGAAACCACCCTCGTACCGGTCGCGGTGGATGGTTATCGTTTGGGGATCACCGTCGATCTGTCCGGAGCCGATGCCGGCGTCCGGATCAGCTCGGTTGACGAAAAATCAAACAACGGAAATCCGGTGTTGCGCGTCGGCGATATTTTATTGTCGGTTAACGGGGTTCCGTACGGGCATGACGATTTCGTGCAGACCGTTGAGGATAGCGCCGGCGGCCCTTTGTGTGTGCTGGTCAAACGAGACGGACAAAATCTGGAGCTTGAGATGGCGGCTACACAATATCGGTACCACCTGTCCAGAGGTATCTATTTTGAGTCGGGCAGAGCTCTCGTTCCGGCAATCGGACAGTCTTTCCTTTGGAGCTGGTCCATTATCAAAGTGACATTGCGCAGCATCGGCATGATGTTCACCGGAGTCATCAAACCGCAAGAGGCCCTGTCCGGACCGGTGGGCGTGGTCACGATCATCAGCGATGTCATTTCCGCCAAACAGCCGCTGGCGGATAAAATTTATCAGCTGTTGTGGTTGTTTGCGCTGATCTCGGTCAGTCTCGGCTTTATGAACCTGTTGCCGATACCGCCGTTGGACGGCAATCATTTGGTTTTAATCGTGATCGAGGCCATTCGTGGCAAACGGTTGTCGGAAAAGACGCAACACATCATCGGGATGGCGGGTCTGGCCTTGATTATCCTGCTGGCCGCCGCCGGTTTGCTGTTTGATGTGATGAGGCTGGTGGGTCGATGATCCGGCGGCGTCAGTCCAAGACGGTTCGTGTCGACCGGCTTCTGATCGGTGGTCAGGCTCCGGTGGTTATCCAGTCGATGAACAACACCGATACAAGAAATGTCGAGGCGACATTGTCTCAGATCCGACAGTTGGCCGATGCCGGCTGCGCCTTGACCCGCGTGGCCATTCCCGATTTGGAAGCCGCCGAGGCTCTGGCTAAGATCCGTCGGGAGTCGCCGTTGCCGATCGTTGCGGACATCCATTTTGATTATCGCTTGGCGCTTGCCGCCATCGAATCCGGTGCCGACAAGATCCGGATCAATCCGGGCAACATCGGCGGCGCCGACCGGATTCGGCAGGTCGCCGAGTCGGCTCGGGAACACGGCATTCCTATTCGGGTCGGTGTTAATTCCGGTTCGATCAGCCGGGCCGTGCTGGATCGGTATCAGGGGGTCAACGCCCGATCCATGGTAGCTTCGGTTATAGAGGCCGTGACCATGTTGGAAGCCGTTCAATTTACGGATCTGGTAATTTCCGTCAAAGCATCCGACCCGCTTCTGACCATTGAAAGTTACCGGCTTCTGGCGGATAAGACAGATTATCCCTTCCATGTCGGCGTAACAGAGGCCGGAACCCGTTATGAGGGTGTTATCCGTTCCAGTGTGGGAATCGGCACATTGCTGGCGGAGGGAATCGGCGATACGATCCGCGTTTCTTTGACCGCCGATCCTGTGGAAGAGGTTCGGGCGGCACGCACCATTCTTCGATCCTTGAACCTTATGTCCGGTGGTCCCCAAGTGATCAGCTGCCCGACCTGTGGCCGGACCGAAGTCGATTTGCAGAGCATCGCCGAGGAAGTGGAAAACCGGCTGCAGGCTTATGACCGTCCAATCAAGGTTGCAGTGATGGGTTGCGCGGTCAACGGTCCCGGGGAAGCAAGGCATGCCGATGTCGGCATTGCCGGCGGGAAGGGTGAATTTTTGATTTTCAGCCGAGGCGATATTTTGTGTAAAGTGCCCCAATCCGAAGCCGTCGAGGCTCTGATGACCGAAATCGACAAAATAATCCTACAAAAAGACAACCGGAGGAGCAACGACGAATAAATGCAGGCATCGCTATATCATCTTGTAAAAATAATCCTCGGAGACCGGCCCATCCTCGATCAGGTTGCCGAACTTGGCGGTCTGGTAACCGGTATTACAGTACGAAAAGACAACACGCTTTGGCTCAATTGCCTTTTGGAAAAACCTTGCCCGACGGAGCTGTTGTGTGAAATTGAACAAAGTCTCGAGCGGTCATTGGATGTTGCGGAGATTATCTTGCGGCAGCAATATGGCCGAAATCTAACCGCCGAGCAAAGCAGCCGATATGCCGCCACGCTTCGGCCTTGGCTGATCCGTCATCTATGGAAAACCGATGCTTCCCAAGCCTCCATGCTTGCCCATGGCGATTTTCAACCTGATGATCATTCGGTCAACATCTTTTTGCCGGATGCATGCTGCGGGTTGATCGTAACCGATACCATGACCTTTATCGATCGGATTTTTCATGAACATATCGCTGCCAAAACGATTTTCACATTGTGCTCATCCTCGGATGATTTGGTGGAATACACCCGAAAGATGAACGACAAACATCGACTTGAAGCCAATCAGGTCATGGCCTGCACTGCCTTGGCCAACCGGTCGGCGTCATCCAAGACATCCGTCACACAAAACAAAAATTCGCGAACCTCTCGTCGTCAACCCAAGGCGGAAGGTTTAATTTGGGGGAAAATGCATTCGGAACTCAAGCCCACTCCGATCAGCAGCCTGAGCAGTGAGTCCGGATTGGTGCTGCTTGAAGGCAAGGTGTTTGATTTTGAGAGCCGCGTGGTCAGCAACGGCACGCGCGTTCTGGTTAAATTCGGGCTTACGGATTACCGGAACTCGGTCGGCTGCATCTTATTTTTGAAACCGGCGGATCGTGAAGCCGTCGAAGAAAATCTGATCGACGCTTGGATTCGGATCAATGCCGAGATTTCTTTTGATTCACAATTTGCCAAAGATCTGCAAGCCCGCGTCCTTGGATTGCAAAAGGCCGCGCCGCCGCCTCCGCGTCAGGATACCGCGGTTCAAAAACGCATTGAACTTCACACCCACACCAAAATGAGCGCCAAAGATTCGGTTGCCGACGCGACCGAGCTGGTCAAAGCAGCAGCGGCTTTCGGGCACCTGGCACTGGCGGTTACCGACCACGGCGTTGTCCAGGCCTTTCCGGATGTGGCTGCGGCCGCGGCTGATCTGACGGCGAACGGCCAGCCGATCAAGATTATTTACGGGCTGGAAGGTTACTTGGTTGATGACGGTCCGGTTGTGGCCTGGCAAGTCGAGAAAGACAGCTTGACCGATGGCTTTATTGCTTTGGATGTTGAAACCACAGGTTTGGATCCAACGCAAGACCGCCTGATTGAAGTCGCCGCTCACCGGTTCAAGCCCGACGGCAAGGGCGGTTTTACGCCGGCCGAATCTTTGAGCAGCCTGGTTAATCCGGGCATCGCGGTTCCGGATCAATCCAGAGAACTGACCGGTATCAGCACCGAGATGCTGCGCGAGGCGCCGGAGGTTTTCACTTTTCTGGAACAGTTGGCTGTATTCATAGGAGACCGCCCGATTGTGGCGCATAATGCCCTTTTCGACCTTGGCTTTTTGCGATGCGAAGGATTCAGAACGCGAAAACCTGATGATCCCAGATTAAAATTTAACCAACCGCTGATTGATACGCTGGCTTTGACTCGAGCCATGTTGCCTCATTTGCCGAACCATAGACTGGATACGGTCAGCCGCGAGCTGTCGATCGATCTGGAGCATCACCATCGGGCCGGTTCCGACGCAATTGCCTGCGGCATGATTTTCAGCACGCTTTTTTCCCGAAGCGGCGCCAAGAACCTTGTGGACCTTAACCGACAGTTGGGTCACCAGTCCCGGGAAGAGATCCTTGATCATAAGCGGACCGTCAATCATGTCATTCTGCTGGCCAGAAGTGATGTCGGTTTGTATCACTTGTACCGGCTGGTATCGGCATCTCATATGCAGTATTTTCACACGCGCCCACGCATTCCCAAAAGCCTGCTCCGGTATTTCCGCACCGGTTTGCTGGTCGGCGGTGCCTGCGAGGCCGGCGAAATTTTTCAAGCCGTGCTGAAAACTTATCAGCAAGCAGGAAATGATTTTGCCAAGGCCGCGAATCTTCTTCGTGCTCCTGAACTTGTCAATCTAGTACGTTTCTACGATTACCTTGAAATACAGCCGGTCGCCAATAATGCGTTTTATCTCCGAGATCCGTCCAGCGGGCTGACTTCGGTCGAAGATCTCATGAACCTGAACCGATTGGTGGTCAAGTTGGCCAATCAGAATAAAAAACCGGTCTGCGCTACCTGCGATGTGCACTTTATCCAGCCCCATGATGCCCAGTTCAGGCGTATTCTCATGGCTGATATGGGTTACGCCGACGCCGAGCATCAGGCCGAACTTTTCTTGCGAACCACCGACGAAATGCTGGAGGAGTTCGCCTACCTCGGAGAAAAATCGGCACATGAGGTGGTTATTTCCCATCCGGCCGATGTTGCCGATCAGATACAGGGAGGGCTTAAACCCTTTCCCGACGGTTCTTTCCCGCCGATCATCGACTCGGCAGCTGATGAAATCCGTCAGCTGACCTGGAACACGGCTCATGCCATTTACGGTTTTGAAGGCGGGTTGCCGGATCTTTTAAAACAGCGCATCGATCGAGAGCTTTCCGCCATCATTGATAACGGTTTTGCGATCATGTATTACATCGCCTATAAACTGGTCAAAAAATCCAATGATGACGGATATATCGTCGGTTCGCGGGGTTCGGTCGGCTCCTCTCTCGTGGCCACACTCTGCGGTATTTCCGAGGTCAATCCGTTGCCGCCTCATTACATCTGCCCCAATTGCCATCACAGCATCTTTGACACATCCGGCGCTTACGGATCGGGTTATGATCTGCCGGCTCAAGCCTGCCCCATGTGCGGTACGCCGTTTTTACGGGAAGGACAGGACATTCCGTTCGCCACTTTTCTTGGGTTTGACGGCGACAAACAACCGGACATTGATTTAAACTTTTCCGGCGAATATCAGGCAAAAGCGCATCGTTTTATCGAGGAGATGTTCGGATCGACACATACCTTCCGGGCCGGCACGATCAGCGGATATGCCGAAAAAAATGCCTTGGCGATGGTGGTTGGATATTTCAGGGAAAAAGAACAGTTTGTGACACAAGCAGAAATCAGCCGTCTGTCTCAGGGCCTGATCGGCGTTAAGCGCACAACCGGTCAGCATCCGGGAGGTATTGTGGTTGTGCCCAAAGAACGTGAAATCTACGATTTCACGCCGATTCAACATCCGGCCGACAGAAGCTCCGCCGGCACAGTGACGACACACTTTGATTTCAACGCAATGCATGATACCATTCTTAAACTGGATGTTCTGGGTCACGATGATCCAACGATGCTCAAGATGTTGGGGGACCTGACCGGTGTGGATGTCCGCAGCATCCCTATCCCTGACGAAAAGGTCATGTCTTTATTCCGCTCAACCGAAGCCTTGGGGATTCCCGACGGACACGCCCCGACCGGAGCCGCAACCTTGGGTCTTCCCGAACTGGGGACATTCATGGCCCGTGAAATGATTCGCGAGACCCGCCCGGCTCGATTTTACGATTTGGTTCAGCTGATGGGGCTCTCCCACGGAACCGATGTCTGGAAAGGGAATGCCCAGCAACTGATCCTGAGCGGCACTTGCACCATCAATGAAGTCATCGGCTGTCGGGATAGCATCATGACCTGGTTGATTTACAAAGGATTGCCTCCCAAAACCGCCTTTGACATCATGGAACGGGTGCGCAGGGGTCGCGGTGTTTCAGCCGAACAGGAGCAACTGATGCGGGAGAAAAATGTTCCGGAATGGTATATCGATTCCTGCAATAAAATCCGTTACATGTTTCCCAAGGCTCATGCTGTGGCCTATACCATTTCTTCTCTTAGAATAGCCTGGTTCAAGGTTTATCATCCGGAAGCCTATTACTGCGTTTACTTCACGGTTCGCGCCAATGAGTTTGACAGCAAAAGGATGTGTTTGCCACCGGCTGTTGTTCGCCAGAACCGCGAACAGTTGCGCTCCCAATTCCGGGATTTGCCGGATCGTGAGCAAAAGATTTATTATATCCTTGAACTTGTCGAAGAAATGCAACTGAGAGGCATTGACTTTGTTCCGATTGACCTTTACGATTCAGCTGCCACGACCTTTGTCAAGGTAGCGCCGGGACGGATCCGTCCGCCGTTGAATGCCATACCTTTCATCAGCTCGACGATGGCCGAGAGCATTGTCCGGGCCCGGGTCCAAGGTCCTTTCAAATCCCGTGATGACCTGATGCGGCGCGCCGGCATCGGTCAATCAGCGGTCGAGAATCTGGCTGAGGCGGGTTGTCTGGGCGACCTGCCGGCCACATCACAGATCGAAATGTCCGAGCTTTTTGACTGACGCTGAGGGATCAAGATGTATTGTCAAGTTGTCTTGCGTAGCGCAACCCGCGCTTTTGACCGGGAATACACCTATGCGGTACCGGGTATCTTACAGGAGAAGCTGGCGGTCGGCAGCCGGGTTCTGGTTCCTTTTGGAAGCGGCAACCGCCTTGTTGAGGGGGTTGTCACGGCAATGCAGCGTGACAACCGGTCGGAATTTTACATCAAGCCGATTGCCGAATTGCTTGCCGAACGACCTGAGGTTTTACCGGAACAACTCCAGCTTGCCGCCCAAATGCGGAACCGCTATATTTGCACCTACGGCGATGCTCTAAAGTGCATGCTTCCGCCGACCGTAACCGCTGTCGGCGCCAAAACCATCCGGATGGCGGAGCTGGTCGACCCCGACGAGGCTGCCCAGCGACTCGCCGATGGCGAAATCGACCGAATCGGGCACATTCGGGTCATCGAATTGTTGTTGGAAAGCGGCAGTGCACCATTACAAGAGATCATGCATGCCTGTCAGGTCAGTCGTGCCGTACTGAATACGTTGGTAAAAAAACAATTGATTCAAATTTTTACTCAAGAATCCAGACGCTCATTTCCCGAAGAGCTCGAATATGTATCTCAAGAGTCTTTTTTACCGTCCCCGGATCAGGCCGACGCCATCCGGGCGATCAGCGAGGCGTTGACCTCGGATCGTCAAAGCGTGACACAGGTCAAAGAGCACCTTCTTTTTGGCATTACCGGAAGCGGCAAAACCGAAGTTTATCTCCAATGTGCCCAACTGGCCGTTGATCTTGGCCGCGGTGTGATTATTCTGGTTCCGGAAATCGCCCTGACTCCTCAAATGATCAGGCGAATCCGCT
Source organism: Clostridiaceae bacterium (assembly GCA_012520975.1). Classification (GTDB taxonomy): domain Bacteria; phylum Bacillota; class Clostridia; order Saccharofermentanales; family UBA5734; genus UBA8949. The sequence continues at coordinate 26,950 of JAAYNF010000015.1, forward strand.
CGCGTTTTGGCACCGACATTGCGGTTTTGCACAGCCGCCTGACACCGGCGGAGCGGTATGAGCAATGGCAGCGGATTTTGCGGCAGGAAGTGCAGGTTGTGGTGGGCGCTCGCTCGGCTATCTTTGCACCCTTGTCCCATATTGGCTTGATCGTTATCGACGAGGAGCAGGAAAGTACCTACAAGTCGGAAACCCACCCCCGTTACCATGCCCGGGACATTGCCCGGATGCGAGCAAGAAACCATCAGGCGGTCTTGTTGCTGGGTTCGGCCACCCCGTCGATCGAAAGCTATTATCGGACCGAACAAGGACGATCGCGCCTGCTGGCGCTGCCCGGTCGGATCGGCTCGGCGGGTTTGCCCAAAGCCGAAATCATTGATATGCGTCAGGAGTTGCTTGCCGGCAATCGTGGCATTTTCAGCCGCAAGCTCAGCCAATCCTTGCGCGATGCCTTCCGGAAAGGACATCAGGCCATTCTTTTGATTAATCGACGGGGCTATGCCGGATTTATTTTGTGCAGAACCTGTGGTCATGTGGTTAAATGCCGGTCCTGCAGTGTTTCCATGACCAGCCATGTTAACAGGGACCACGCCGGCCTGCCGCGATCGCAACATTTGCTGGTCTGCCATTATTGCGGAAAAATCGCCCGCGCTCCCTCGACCTGTCCGGCTTGCGGCAGCGATAAAATCGGGCGCTTCGGAGCCGGAACGCAGCAGGTGGAGGAGTATTTCAATTTGAATTTTGCGCCCCACAAAGCCATTCGCATGGATCAGGACACAACCTCCGGTCGGCGTTCCCATCAACGTCTGTTGGACAGCTTTGCCAACGGAGAAGCCGATGTTTTGATCGGCACGCAGATGATCGCCAAGGGGCATGATTTCCCGAATGTGACGGTTTCCGGTGTCTTGTCGGCCGACTTGATGCTGGGGGTGTCGGATTTTCGTTCGTCCGAGCGTGCTTTCGCGCTGATCACCCAGACCGCAGGCCGTTCCGGCCGTGGCGAGGCAGGCGGAACGGTCATCATTCAAGCCTATAATGTTGACGACTATGCCGTCCGCTTGGCGGCGGCTCAGGATTATCCGGGTTTTTATCGACAGGAGATCACCTATCGCCGTGCCATGAAATATCCTCCTTTCGGCAGTCTGGCGATCATCACGCTGTCGGGTGTTCAGGAAAAGCCGGTTCGCGAGAAATGTGAAACACTGGCCTCAGCACTGCGTGTTCGCAGACAATCCGAGCCCGGCTTGGACTCGGTTGAGATTTTGACGCCGGCCAGAGCACCCCTTTACCGGATCAAGGATCGTTATCGCTGGCGTTTGGTCATCAAGGGTTCCGATTCGACGGTTCTGGCGGCCTTTCTGATGCCGGTAATGGATCGGTTTGATTTTGGCAAAATCGCCTATGCGCTTGATCTGGATCCTTATCAAATGTTGTAAAAGCTTCCCGAAATCCTGTAACCAAGGTTAACAGAATTTTTATTGTGAATCTGATATAATATTTGTCGGAAAGCAAGCTGCCGCCGATTCACAACCGGTTTAAGGCTGAAAGGATCAGAGCTGGATGGCATTACGACAAATCATCAAAGATGGAGACGAAACCCTCCGCAAAAAAAGCCGGGAAATCACGGAGGTCACCCCACGAATCCAAGAGTTGATCGACGACATGATCGAGACCATGTACGCCAACAATGGTGTCGGATTAGCGGCGCCGCAGGTTGGTGTTTTGCGGCGATTGTTTGTCGCCGATGTCAAAGATGGCTCGGAACCGCTGGTGGCGATCAATCCCCGGATTATATCTGCGGACGGCATCCAGTGTGATGTCGAGGGCTGTCTCTCGGTTCCCGGGAAGTGGGGAGAGGTCCGGCGACCGCAGACAATCACTTTGGCAGCGCTGGATCGTCAGGGAAAACCTTATACAATGGAGGCCGAAGGGCGTCTGGCGGTGTGCATCTGTCATGAAACCGACCATCTGGACGGCGTATTGTTCGTGGACAAAGTAGAAGGAGAGTTGTTTTCAGAATGAGGCCGCGAATACTTTTTATGGGTACACCGGACTTTGCGGTTCCGGCTCTGCAACGCCTGCTCGATGATGCTTTCCCGATGGTCGGAGTTGTTTGCCAACCGGACCGCCCCCAAGGACGAAATCTTCATTTGGCCATTCCTCCGATCGCTCGTTTGGCCAACGCCCACGATCTGCCATTATTCCAGCCGGAAAACCCCCGGTCAAAAACATTTGCCGACCAAATCAGGACCCTGTCTCCCGACCTGATTGTAACGGCGGCCTACGGACGGATCCTACCGGCCGATATTCTGGCGATCCCGAAACTGGGAAGTCTCAACATTCACGCATCTTTGCTGCCGGCCTACCGGGGCGCGGCGCCGATCCAGCGGTGCTTGATCAACGGGGAAATCGAGACCGGCGTAACCATTATGCTTATGGACGAGGGAATGGACACAGGCGATATTCTTGCCCAGCGGCGCGTTGATATTCCGGAGGAGATGTATGCCGATCAACTCAGCCGACTTCTTGCTCAACTGGGCGCCGACCTGTTGCCACCAACCATCGATGCGTTTGTTTCCGGACAGATCAAACCGCAGCCGCAGGATCACACCCTAGCGACAACGGCGCGTATGCTGAAGCGGGAAACCGGCCGGATTGTTTGGGATGAGTCGGCTCGGACCATTTATAACCTGATCCGGGGAACTTATCCTTGGCCGGGTGCATTTACCCATTGCGGCAAAAAAAGAATCAAAATCCACAAGGCCCGTGTTTGCAAGGACCCCGACATGATTTCGTCCGCCGCCGATCTGGAACCGGGTACGATCTGTGATTGTCAAGGTGACGCCATTCGCGTCGCCTGTGGGGAGGGTGTGATTGACCTGTTGGAAATCCAAACCGATTCCGGAAAAAAAATGCACTGCCGGGATTGCGCGCACAATTACCGTTTGGGTCAAATGATGGAGGGATGAGGAGAATGCCTTTTTCTATGGTTTTACTCGGTTTGATGAATAATTACGGCTATTTCCGACTGGATAGCTGGTATCTTATCTTGATTGTTCCGGCTATGCTGATCAGTCTTCTGGCTTCAATATCGGTGAGAAAAACCTTCGATCAATTTAATCGCCGGACCGCTGCTTCCGGTCATACCGGCCAGTCTGCCGCCCGCAGCATTTTGAATAAAAACGGACTGACCAATGTTGTGATCGAGCGGGTGGCTGGCAACCTTACGGATCATTATGATCCAAGGACGCAAAGACTGCGCCTGTCGGAATCCACCTATGGCAGTTCATCGATCGCCGCCATCGGGGTGGCGGCTCATGAAGCCGGCCATGCGATCCAACACAACGAGGGTTTCTGGGCCAACAGTTTGCGCAGTACTTTGGTGCCCGTGGCCCGGATCGGATCCACGGTCGGCCCCTATTTGGCCTTGTTCGGCCTGATTTTGCAGATCAGCATGCTGACCGGCATCGGTATTGTCCTTTTTTCCGCGGCGGTTCTGTTCTATCTTGTGACGTTGCCGGTGGAGTTCGATGCCAGTCGACGCGCCATACGGGTGCTGGAGGAGCAGGGGATGTTGACCGCCGATGAGCTGACCGGAGCCCGGCGCGTCCTGCGCGCGGCCGCCATGACATACGTTGCCTCGGCGCTGTTATCCTTTGCCAGCTTGTTGCGCCTGATTTTGCTTTCACGAGGTCGCAGTGGCCGCAAGTAAGCCAGCCAAGCGGCCACCCGATGCCGCCCGAATGGCGGCTGTGCGGATTTTGCACGATGTTCTGGAACGAGGCGCTTTTTCCAACATTCACGCCATCCATCACTTGGACCGACAGGACATGGATGCACGGGATCGTGGATTTGCGTCGGCCTTGATTTATGGTACGCTCAGCCGTATTGTTACTGTTGATTGGTTGTTGGCCAAGGTCAGCCACAGGGATTTATCCCGGCTGGACCCTTGGACCAGAACCATCCTGCGCATGGGCGTTTGGCAGCTGTATTGGTCTGACAGCATCCCCGCAAGGGCGGCGGTTGATGAATCCGTCCGCTTGGCGACAAATTTGGTCAATCCCGGCGCCGGATCCTTCGTCAATGCCGCTCTCCGTCGTTTGAGCCGGGAAAAACCCGCCCTGCCGGAAAAAAACATACCGATCCTGACCAGTCTGTCTCCGGAAATTTTTGGCTGCCTGCGTCAATGGTATGGCGCTGCGGAGGCGGAATTAATGGCCCGGTCTTTTCTGCGGGATCAGACCCAAGTGACCGGCCGGGTCAATGTCCTGCGCGCAACGCCGGAGCAGGTGCATACTGAACTGACCGCCGCCGGCTATGCGCCGACAAAGGGTCGCTATTGCTCGGAAGCCATTGCCCTGTCTCTCGGAGGAACCTCGGTTCGTGGTCTGACAGCGTGGCAGCGCGGCCGATTAACCATTCAGGATGAAGCCGCGATGCTGGTGGGGTATGCCGCCGCGCCGGAACCGGGGCAGACCATCATCGATTTATGCGCTGCTCCGGGTGGCAAAACCTGTCATCTGGCAGAAATTACAGGGGACAAGGCTGCTATTTTGGCTGTAGACAAGCATCCGGAGCGACTGAAATTGGTTTCGGAAAATGCCGGCCGTCTGGGTGTAACCAAGATTACCTGCCTTCTTGGTGACGCGACCGGTTTGGGAATGCCTGGCGATTTGGCCGAATGTGCCGACCTTGTCCTGGCCGATGTTCCTTGCAGCGGACTTGGCCTATTGGCTAAGAAACCCGAGATCCGTTTAACCATGAGCCATGAAAAAATGGTCGGCCTTTATCCACTGCAAGAGGCAATCCTGAACTATGCGGCCACGATTCTCAAAACAGGCGGCACCTTGATTTACAGCACCTGCACCGTCAATCCGGCCGAAAATATTGATCGTGTGCAAAAGTTCCTAGCCGAACATCAAGCAAGATTTGTTTTGGAGCCTCTCGATGACCGGCTGCCGAAAAATCTGCTCCAACATCCCGATTTAAAGTTAACAGCCGCCAAGGGCTATATACAGCTGCTTCCACACCGTCATGACCTGGATGGATTTTTTATTGCCCGGATCAGGAGGGTAGGTTAGACCATGCGCAATTATTACGACATGACGCTGACAGATTGGCAGCAATGGGTCAAGGAACAGAATCTGCCCTCTTATCGGGCCAAGCAGATCGCGGCGTGGTTGCCGCGAGGTATCAACAATTGGGCCGAGATGAGTGACCTGCCTTCGGACCTTCGGCACCGTCTGACCGGCTTTTTTACCATCGATGTGTTGCGGCTGGAGCACAAACTGGTTTCACAGATTGACGGAACGGCTAAATATATTTTTCGTCTGCCCGATGGCAATATCATTGAGAGCGTCCTCTTGAAATATCATCATGGACAAAGTGTCTGTATCTCTTCGCAGGCCGGCTGCCGCATGGGGTGTGTATTTTGCGCCTCAACCGGTGCCGGATTTGGTCGCAACCTCTCCCATGGCGACATGCTTGCCCAGGTCGCGACCATTGCCCGGGACAGCGGTGATCGCGTCGGACATGTTGTCATTATGGGAATCGGTGAGCCGCTGGACAATTACGACAATCTCATCAGCTTTCTCAAACGGGTCAATGATCCTGCCGGGTTGAATATCAGCCTGCGGCATATTTCCGTATCAACTTGCGGACTGGTACCTGAAATGCTAAAATTCACAGATGAAGGTTTGCCGGTTACTCTTTCGGTTTCGCTTCATGCGCCTAATGACGAAATCCGCCGGCAACTGATGCCCATCGCCCGCCGATACGGCATGGATGACCTTTTGGCCGCCTGCCGACGGCATATTGAAAGAACCGGCCGACGAATTTCTTTCGAGTATTCTCTGATCAGCGGCGTCAACGACCGGCTCGACCACGCCAAAGCCTTGGTTGCCCGCCTCAAAGGCATGCTCTGTCATGTCAACCTGATACCGGCCAATGAGATTGAGGGCAGCGATTTTCGGCAAAGCGGTCGAAAGGCCGTTCGCCAATTTTGGAATTGCCTGACCCGCTCCGGCATTAATGCCACCGTGAGAAGAGAATTGGGATCCGATATTATGGCCGCCTGCGGCCAGTTAAGGAGACGTATCGAGGCATGCGAGAATCCGTGATGTTCGGCGCCGCCACCCATGTCGGGCTGGTTCGTCCAAATAACGAGGATAACTTTGCCATTATCGATCATGATGGCTCAAGGCCATGTGCTCTGATTCTTGCCGACGGCATGGGAGGCCACAATCGTGGTGAATTGGCCAGCGAAATTGCCGTAGACTATGCTCAGGGCCGCCTGGTAGAAGAATTTGCTTCCGGCCATTCCGCCGAAAGCTTGGTCAATGTATTATCGGATTTATTGGAAAAAGCCAACGTCAAGGTCTATCTCGGATCACTGGAGGAAAAAAACAACCGAGGTATGGGAACAACGCTGCTCTTGGCGGTTCTGCTGGAAGATCAGATCATTCTGGCTCATGTGGGGGATTGTCGTGCTTATCTGCTTCGCGAGGGCGAATTGATACGTTTGACCGTAGACCACACCTTGATGCAGGAGATGTTGGACGCCGGCACGCTGACTCCTGACGAAAGCACCGATCATCCGCGCCGCAATGTTCTGACCCGTGCCCTCGGAATGCCGGAATATATTCAGCCTGACTTAACCTCTCTGCCGTCCCGAAAGGGTGATCGCCTGATCTTGTGCAGCGATGGACTGCACGGCCTGGTCTCTGACGAAGAGATCAAGACCGCCATGCGCAAAGAAAAACATCCTGCTGACCTAGCCAACAAACTCATTCAATTGGCATTGGATGAAGGCGGCCTGGACAATGTTACGGTTTTGGCCGCGTATTTATAACGAATGACACGCTACTTGGAGGATATTAAATGATTTCAAACAGACAACATTTGGCCGCCGGCACTTTAATCGGCGACCAATATAGGATTGTCAAACTGATCGGACAGGGCGGCATGGCCAGGGTTTATTTGGCAACGGATCAGCAAAACGGCGGTTCTGTGGCAATTAAAATTATGAAGGCCGAACTGAGCAATGATCAGGAATTTATCAAGCGTTTTGATACCGAAGCCCGGGCGGCATCCAGTCTCGATCATCCGAATATCGTCAAGGTTCTTGACCATGGTCAGGATGGCGAGCTGCGCTATATTGTCCAAGAACTGGTGGAGGGGCAAACGCTGAAAGCCCTGATCGATCATCGCGGCCCCCTGCCTTGGACCGTTGCGGTTCCTCTGACCATCCAGATCGGCCTGGCGCTGGAACATGCCCATCGTCATGGTGTCGTTCATCGCGACATCAAACCGCACAATATCCTGCTCACGGAAGATATGGTCGCCAAGGTGACGGATTTCGGAATTGCTCGGGCGGTCAATACCAATACCATTACCCTGACTTCGGGCATCACGCTGGGGTCGGTTCATTATTTTTCCCCGGAGCAGGCGCGGGGCAGCATTGTCAGTGAGAAATCAGACATTTATTCATTGGGAATCATGCTCTACGAGATGATTACCGGCCAGGTTCCTTTTGACGGTGAAACCTCGGTTGCCATCGCCATTAAACATCTGCAGGAAATGCCGCCGTTGCCGTCAACGATCAATCACAACATCCCCCCCGGCTTGGACAATATTATCCAGAAATGCATCCAAAAATCACCGGACAATCGCTACACCGATGTTCGCCAGCTGGTTGATGAACTGGATGCTTTCATGATCGATCCGGACGGCATTTACGGCGTTCTCATCCACAACTATGATGGCGAAGCCGGCACATCGGCCATTGGACTTAAACGATTTGATCCCAATTATGAGAAAATCCGCGACATCGAAAAGGCTATTGTTAACCGCCGCCGTTCTCGCCAACGGGATGTGGTCATCGTGGTTACGATTATTTTGTTATCGCTGGTTTTTCTTACATCAATCGGTGTCTGGACATACCAGAAATTGAGCGAAAGCATGGCTCGGCCAACCCAAAATGAAATAACCATTGACAATTATATCGGCCGCAAAATCACTGAGGTCAAGCCTTTGCTCGAAAGCGCGGACATTCCTTACAAAATTGTTTATCAATCATCGGATACCGTTGATCGCAACATCGTCATCAATTTGAGCCCTCCGGCCGGAACAACGATTAAAATGGGCGGAACAACCGTACTCCATGTTTATGTCAGCGCCGGTCAGGAAAAATATATTTTGGATAATTACAGCGGATGGACATATGAAAAAGCCAAAGCCACGATCGAAAGCTTGAACTTGGGATTTGTCGTTCTGCGCAGCCTTGAGCCGTCCGACGATTTCAAGGTCGGAACCATCATTAAGACCATTCCGGAGCAAGGTGCGGAGATCCGGTATGGCGATACCATTACGCTGGTTGTCTGCGGCGGAAAGGCAACGGTGATCGTGCCCAACCTTGCCGGCAAATCCCTGCGTGAAGTACGGGAACTTTTTTCCAATGAACTACATTTGATTGTGGGAACCTTGACCAATATGCATGTTGACTTGGTCACCGGTGAACCGGTCGAGGTTGACGAAAAAAACCGGGTTGTCATTAAGCAGGGCGTTGCGCCCGGAACCGAGGTCATGTATCAAACAACGATTCCCTTAACCTACGGTACGCGGGAGGACTACTATTATTTCCTTAATCCTACTCCGACTCCGACTCCGGAACCGTCGCCGACGCCGACCCCCGAACCGACACCGGAGCCGTCACCGACGCCGACGCCGACGCCGACCCCCGACCCAACGCCGACCCCCGACCCGACGCCGACTCCAACCCCAACTCCGCCGTCTCCCGGATTCGACGCTGACTAAGCAGCAGATATCCATGATTTTAACGGGGCAGGATCGTTTTCAGAATACGGAAAAATCTGTGAGGGGACGGATTATCAAAGGGGTCGGCGGACGCTACACCATTATGTTTCCGGATGGTCAGGTCGGTATAGCCAGCGCGCGAGGCCTTTTCCGCCTTGAGGATCTTGTTCCGGCCGCCGGCGATAAGGTGGAATGCATCGATAGCGGTGATCCGGATGTACCTTGGCGCATTGTTCATATTCTGCCGCGCCGCAATCATTTGCTTCGACCGCCGATCGCCAATCTTGATGGTCTGATTATTACCGTTTCAGCCGCCGAACCGCAGCCGGATTTTTATCTGGCCGACAAGTTGTTGACCGTTTGCTTAATCAACCAAATCGAGCCGCTGCTCTGCCTGACCAAAATCGACTTGGCAACCGACACCGATCTGTTGGCCGGCTACCAACCAACGGGCTGTTCCATGATCGAGACCTCGCCGGAGGATGAAAGCAGTTTGGTTGAGCTGAAAAACTGGATGACCGGTCGATTTGTGTCTTTTGCCGGCCAATCCGGCGTGGGCAAATCAACGCTGCTTAATCGGCTTTTTGGACAGGAATTGATGCCGGAAGGCCATGTCAGCAGCCGGATCGGCCGTGGTCGACACACGACCAGACATGTCGAACTCTTTCCGATGGCGGATGGTTTTGTTGCCGACACTCCGGGCTTCAGTTCGCTGGAACTGGCCGATTTTGACATCAGCGGCGAACAGTTGGTGACCGGTTATCCGGAGATCCAAGCCGTTGCCGACCGCTGCCGGTTTACCGATTGTCGACATATCGGTGAACCGGGCTGTGCCGTATCAACAGGGGATATCCATCCGGACCGCCTGTTGCGATATCGCTTTTTTCGCAATCAACTGGACAGCATCGATCCGCATAACCGGTAAGCAATGTATTCGTAGCGACCTTTGACCAAATCCGGTTCCGATCAGATTAACCCAAGGAGGAAAAAACCATGTTGCCGACTTATCAAGAGACCGCTGGACGCCTGCTGCTTTGTCCATCCATCCTCTCCGCTGACTTTGCCGCCCTGGGCGATGCCATGGATCAGGTTGCGACCGCCGCCGATATCGTTCATATTGACGTCATGGACGGCCATTTCGTTCCTAATTTGACGATCGGGCCACCGGTTGTCGCCTCCCTTGGACGCCGCACCAAATTGCCCTTGGATGTTCATTTGATGGTGGAGCAACCCATAAATTGGATTGAGCCCTTCGCCGGGAGCGGAGCCGATTCATTGGTCGTCCATGCCGAGGCCTGCGTTCATCTGTTGCGCTGCCTGCAAATGATCCGTGACGTCGGTTGCACACCCGGCGTCGCCATCAACCCCGGAACACCATTGACCGCAATCGAGGAAGCTTTGCCCTATGTCGACATGGTTTTGTTGATGACGGTCAACCCCGGCTTCGGCGGTCAACAGTTTATCCCGACAATGACCGATAAAATCCGCCGTCTGCGCCAGCGGCTGGACGATCTGGATCGTCCGATTCATCTTCAGATTGACGGGGGCGTGTATCTTGGCAATATCCGGGAATTATATCAAGCCGGAGCCAATATGATTGTTGTCGGCCAAGCGGTCTACGGACAGCCGGATCCCGCCGCGGCCCTGAGAGCGTTGCGCGCATGCGCTGTGTAATCGTTCTTTCCGGTGATCTTCGCGATGATGCGGTTGTTCGTACCTGGCTGGACCAGGCCGATCACCTGATCTGTGCCGATGGCGGGGCACGGCATTTACGCCGGCTGGATGTTTCTCCGGATCTGCTGGTCGGGGATCTGGACTCACTGTCGCCGGTGGACCGGATTTGGCTGCATAGCCGGCAGGTTCCGGTCAAGCAGTATCCTGCGGATAAAGATCAGACCGACTCGGAACTGGCCTTGCGTCAGGCTTTGAGCCTGCTGAAAGAACCGCGGGACCAACATGAGCTGATCATCTTGGCTGCCTTTGGCAGCCGACCGGACCATGTATTGGCCAATCAGCTGCTGTCGGCCCAACTGGCAGCGGAAGGATGGCGTCTGATTCTGACCGATGGCGTGACCACCCAATATACCTTGACGATCGGTCAGGAATTGGTTTTGCATCTGCCGACTTACCAAGAAAAACCTTTGGCCTTTTCCGTCAATGCGATCGGTTGCCAAGTCGACGGCCTGACCGGCAACGACAATCTGCTTTATCCGCTGAACGGAATCTCGCTCTCTGCCGGAAGCTCCCGGGGCATCAGCAATCGAATTACACAAAGTCCGGTTGTTCTTCGTTTGTCTTCCGGTGTTGCGCTGATCACGGTAACACCGGATCATTAATTGAAAGGGTTCGGCGGTTTTGCTATAATCGGTGCCGATGCCGCTCATGAACTCCGAGCCGGAATGTCGGCGGAACAGAAGGAGAGATGCGTTGTGGAAGAATTTTGGGAATTAGCAATACCGATCATTAAAAGCATCGTCTTTGCCGTCATTGTCCTGATCGTTGGTCTGCTGCTGATCAAGTGGATCAATCGTTTGGTGAGACGGCTGCTGGACAAAAAAGATATTGCCCCATCGCTCAAGCCTTTTATCAAATCCGTGATTTCTGTTGCGCTTAAAGGGCTGTTGATTGTCGCCGTGATCAGCATTCTCGGCATTGAAACATCCTCCTTTGTCGCTTTATTCGGAACCGCCGGTCTGGCCATCGGTCTGGCGTTTCAGGGCTCCTTGTCAAATTTTGCCGGCGGTGTTCTGATTTTGCTGACCAAGCCGTTCAAGGTAGGGGATTATATAGAGGCCAATGGTTTTTCCGGAACCGTGGAGCAGATTCAAATTCTTTATACCGATCTGGTTACCTTGGACAACAAGGTCATTCATATTCCTAACGGCGGTCTGGCCAACACCAGCGTGGTCAATCACTTCGAAAAGCCGACACGCCGGGTGGATCTTGACTTTCGCGTTGCCTACGAGGCCGACATCGACCATGTTATTCGCGTCTTGACGGGAATAATCGAGAATCACCCGTTGGCGCTAAAAACCCCCGAGCCACTGGTTCGCTTGGCGCAGCACGCCGAGAGCGGCATGATTTATGCCG
>JAAYNF010000127.1 GCA_012520975.1 Clostridiaceae bacterium
CCGTCGAATTCACCTGTGCAATGCGGCGGAATATCCAGCAAAATTGTACACTCCCCACCTTGCCAGTACCATCGGCAGGAAACGCGGCCATAGTAAGAATCGACATGGCAAGCTGCCGACTCAAGACCGCAGTGGATATCCGGCGCAAAGATGGTATGACGGTAGCCGGGCAGGCCCGGACGAATACCGCCGATGTACCGGTAGATCCAGTGGCCGACACTGCCCAGAGCGTAATGATTGAAGGAGGATGTCGTGACGGTTCCATCCGGCCGAATAGCCTCCCAGTTCTCCCAGATTGTGGTTGCGCCCTTTTCGACCATATATAGCCAGGATGGGCTTTGGGTCTGGAACAACAGTTTGACTGCCAGGTCATGATAACCATTTTCAGACAGCACCGGCAAGAGATAAGGCACGCTGACAAAGCCTGTGTCTAATCGGTCGCCATTTTCGCGGATCAACTGCGCTAGGCGAGCGGCGACTTTCCTTTTCAGCTCGCCTTCCACGATCCCGGCTTGCAGAACAATAACATAAAGGCCTTGCAGATCATTCCGTATTCTGCCATCCGTGGAAATAAAACAGGTTCTGACCGCCTCTTTTATCAATCCGAGCAATCCCTCATATTGTGTCTTTAAGGCTATAAGGTCCGATCGATTGGAATTCCCCTGAATCAGGGCATCAAGGATCCGTATGAATGTCTGGACCGAGTAGGCATAGAAACTGCTGCCCACAACTTCGCGGGTCAATCGGGAAATTTTTTGGATGCCGGCACCTTCCTTGATCAAACTGGGAATAAACCAATCGCCGAAGTGGAATCCTTTGGTCCAAAGATAATCATTCCAATCTTGTTGTGCTTTCGGCAGCCGGGCAAAATGTTGCGGTCGCTCTTGGCAACGTTTAGCGACGTAGTCCAGCCAACGCTTCATCATCGCCAAATTGTCTTCCAGGATACGGATATCACCATAGGCCCGGTACAAATACCACGGCACAAAAATGCAGGCATCGCTCCAGGCCGACGACGTGCTGTCCTGATTCATTTGTTGCTGGAATTTTTCCTGATGCGGATAGTTTGGAACCACGACCGGGATGGCTCCATCGGCAAATTGTTCATCCCTCATATTAGACAGCCAGGCAGCGATAAAACCACTTAGATCAAAGTTAAAACAGCCCGTTGGGGCAAAGGTCAGCAGATCTCCTGTCCAGCCGGCCTTCTCGCGCTGCGGACAATCAGTTGGAACCGAAAACATATTGGACAACATACTCCTGCAAATATTTGCCTGCAGCCGATTGAGGCGTTGGTCCGAACAAGAGAATGCACCGCGAGGCTGGATGGGAGTGCCGATTGCATGGGCTTTAAGACAGGTTATCTGTTCCTTTTCGACGCCCTGAATACGCACGAAGCGAAAACCATGGTAGGTAAATCTGGGGTAAAAGTGCGTTGTTCCGGACGAGCAGACAAACACATCCCGCTGATCCTTGTTGCGGCCAAGAATGTTTCGTAGAAAATTGCCCCTTTGATCGAGAACTTCGCAAAAGTCCAGCGTAACTTCGGTGCCCTTTTGTGCCTGAACCTTAACCTCGACAACACCCGCCAAACATTGGCCAAAGTCAGCCATCAGGTCACCGTCAGGTGTGTAAAAATAAACCGGATCAAAGGTCTGATGATACGCCAACGCCTGTGTTTTCTGCGCGGTCAGATTGTCGGTTGGAAACCTGGCGATTTTACACAATGCCTGCCAGTCTTGATTTGTTTTGGTGAAATCCCGGCGTTCGCCAATGAACAGGTCAGCGTAATCGATGAAGCTCGGCCGGCATAAAAATGATTCGTCAGATGCAATGGTCTGAATTGTTCCGTCAGACATGATTAGTTCTGCCTGCAGGATCAGCCCCAGCCGGTCACCGTACTGACAACTGTCGCCGGACATGCCGATGCGGCCGATCCACCAGCCATCCGCCAATGTTATATGAAAAGTATTCTTGCCCTTTTTCAGGCAGGGTAAGATATCGTATTTCTGATAGTAGAGCTGCTTAGGATAACAAGATGTTTCCGGCGATAAGACGTTTCCCGTCAAGCGCTTGCCATTAACCAGAAGTTCATAGATGCCATGAGCCGAAACGTAAACGGCTGTGCGTTTCGGCATTTCGTCCAAGACAAAATCTTTTTTGATCTCCTGACACGGTCGCAGCCGAGTATGCCCGCCAAAAAAATCCGGGTTGGGAATAAAATGCCGGGAAACCGGTATTTCTTTTTCCGGCATTCCCGGTTCTTGTTCAGGTTCGATCCATTTGGCCGACCACGGCAGACCCAAAAAGCCGGTTTCTAAACAGACTTCCTTGGAATGTATGCTCAAGCCCTTCCTGAAAACCGCAAGAATCACTTTGTACTGTGATTTGGCTTTGAGCGGCTGTCCGGCGTAACGGCAATGCACCCGGGTCGCCGGTAATGCCCCGCTCTCCCATATCAAGGCGCCTGCAGAGTCATATGCACTGAGCTGCCAAGCATCATACTCTTCAGACAGGTCGCGCTGAAAAGTAAAAACAGGCCGGGGATCATCAAAAATCATGCCCCCGGACACCCCGTTAATCAAAATATTGCATTTATTACGATCGGTCATATTAAAAGCTGTATCTTCCGGATAAGATCGAGCGGCAGAATCAGTTTTGCTCGATTTCCGCTAATGCCTTTTGTTTTTTTATGTTATGTGCTTTGGCTATCAAGATCTTATGACTGTTGGATACATAGACCAGAAGCAATAAGACCGCTGCGCCATTAAAGACGGTGTTCAACGAACTCGAGGCGCCCAGCTTCACCAGTGCCGATGACAGACTGGCTTGGATAATTGCTCCCATAATGACGCCGATATTCCGGTTGGAATACTTCGCCAGAGCGGTGCCGATAAACATCGGCAGAAATGCGCTCATGATAAAGGATGAACTGGCCAGTCCTGTGGATGGAGCGATGTAACCGTATTGAGAGATATACAAAACGCCGGCACAGGCCATCAGGCCGCCTGCGATTACATAGCAGATAATTGCATTGA
>JAAYNF010000128.1 GCA_012520975.1 Clostridiaceae bacterium
TATCCCCGGAGAATTCTGGGGGGATTACCGGCCGCGGATTTCTCTCAGACCGCCCGGGCGGTCTGAGAGAAACAGAGCGCTTACATTGTCAGGGAAGCGTTTCATTTAAAGTTGCAATCCACAGGTCGGCAAAAACTTGCTGCCAAAACTTGCTGCCGATCAGTCGGTTGGTGTAGAATCATAATTCTAGGAGCAAAAGGCGACCGGATCGGTTTGTCCGGCGGCCATGGGAGGCGCTTTTATGAGTAAAATTCTTGTTACAGGCGGAACCGGTTATATTGCCAGTCATACCTGCGTTGAACTTCTGCAGGAAGGCCATGAATTGGTTGTTGTAGATAATTTCAGCAACAGCAAAGCTGCGGTGCTGGACCGGATCAAACGTATAACCGGCCGGTCGGTGTCTTTCTACCAACTGGATGTTCGAGACCACAAGGCATTGGATGATGTTTTTAACAATCACACCATCGAGGCGGTCATTCATTTCGCCGGCTTTAAGGCTGTCGGCGAATCGGTTGCCCGACCGCTTTTGTATTACCGCAACAATCTGGATGCGACTCTGACTTTATGTGAAGTCATGCAAAAACATCACGTTAAACGCTTGGTGTTCAGCTCATCCGCAACGGTCTACGGGATACCCGAGACCGTGCCGATTACCGAAAATGCCCGGCTTTTTTGCACCAATCCGTACGGTTGGACAAAATTGATGAATGAGCAGATTCTGATCGATCTGACCGCAGCCGACCCGACTTGGTCGGTCGTCCTGCTGCGCTATTTCAACCCGATCGGCGCCCATCCTTCCGGCCTGATCGGCGAGGATCCTTCCGGCGTACCCAACAATCTGATGCCCTATGTCGCGCAGGTGGCGATCGGCCGTCGACCGTTTTTGCAGATTTTCGGCAATGATTATCCAACTCCGGACGGAACCGGAGTTCGTGATTATATTCATGTCGTCGATCTGGCTCGTGGGCATTGTCGCGCCATCGACTATACGGTGGCCAATCCCGGAGCCGAAGCTATTAATCTGGGCACAGGCCGCGGTTATAGTGTCTTGGAATTGGTTCAAGCTTTTGAACAGGCCAGCGACAGGACAATTCCTTACCAAATTGTGGGCAGAAGAGCGGGGGATGTTGCCGAAAGCTTCGCCGATCCAAGCAAGGCCAAGGCCGTCTTGGGCTGGCAGGCCACACATTCCCTTGCCGATATGTGTGTGGATACATGGCGCTGGCAGTTTGCCAATCCGAAAGGTTATGACGAATCGTTAAGTTTTTGAAACATTTTTATTAAAATCAGCTTTGCCCGAAATCAGTTGTTGTTTCGATGGTATAATACATAGGTTTGAGGGGGAAATATTTTATCTCCTTTTACATTCCGAAGCAGAATCAACCGGAGGACAATTCCTGTGAAGAGAAGAACGCCGGCCCGAGGTGGAAACGGCCGCACCCAATCAATATCAATGAGAAAAACATCATCCAAGGCTTCTGCCCAAAGCCAGCACTCTGCGAGGCGAAAAAAAAGAGCCGTTGTTGCGATTGTCATAATTCTGGCGATCATTCTCACGATGTTTGCCGGCGTGTTCTTCTATCTTCGTATGCTTGCCGGCCGGATGCATTATGTCGATCCGGGCAAAGAAACCGTACCCGATCAGTACAACCCGCCTACCGAAAGTCTGGTAAACCCGGTTCCTTCGGTCAAGGAGATTATTAACATCCTGCTGCTTGGCGTCGATACCCGTAGCGCCGACAGTTTTGGCGAACGGTCTGATGCCATGATGATCCTGACCATCGACAAGTCAACCGGCAAGATCAAGCTGGCTTCTCTGCAACGCGATATGCTTGTGTACATTCCGGGCGTTCGTGATCCCCAAAAAATCAATGCCGCCAATTCTCTGGGCGGTCCGATGCTGGCGGTCCGTGTGGTCAATGAGACCTTCCGTCTCGACATCAAGAGATACATGGTTGTCAACATGCAGGGCATGAAAGAAATAGTTGATTTGGCCGGTGGTGTCTGGATCGATGTTCGTCGGGCGGAAATACCTCACATTAATCCACGACCCGAGGCGCCCGGCCGGCAGAAACTCAACGGTAGCCAAGCGGTTTCGTATTCTCGTATCCGCGCCATAGACAGCGACTATGGCCGTATGAATCGTCAGCGCACGGTGATCCAAGCTTTGCTGGATGTTTTCATGCAGGCCGACTTGGTGACCAAAAACAATATGATTTCCGAGGGCCTCGATTACATCACAACCAATATGAGTGTAAGCGAATTATTGGATGTCGGCCTTAATATCATTCCAAAATTGGACACGAAAATTGAGCAGTTGCAGATTCCTATCAAGGGATATTTCCGTGAATACAGCGGAAAGAGCTGGGTAAATTTGTGCGATTTTAACGGCATGATTCCCTTGTTGCATGAATTCATTTTTGGTCGGACCTATCCGTTTGATCCGGTCAAAATCATTCCCGGCGCGCCCAATTCAGGTGTTGCGTTACCGTCACCGAAGGCAACGACCACAGCCGGCGCAACAGAAGAGATCACCACCACCACCTTTGAAGAGACCACTGCCGGCGACCCGGACACCACCACTACTGACCCGGACATCACAACGGCAATCACAGAGCCCCCGGAAACAAGTTCATCTCTCTCCGAAACCAATCTTGAGACAACCCCGGAGGCAACCACCGAAGAAACCGAGGCAACAACGGCAGAGACCGAGCCGACAACTGATTCGACGACCACGGTTGGGGAAACAACCACAACCGGTGTAGAGATATCTGCGGCGGATTGAGAAGGAGGATTCGCATGTTGCTGGACATTATTTTAGGCGTGATTGTTCTGATTAATATTGTGCTTGGACTTAAGCGTGGTCTCCTTGTGATGCTCGGCCGCCTGGCCTTGTTGTTGTTGGTTTTGGCGGTGGCCTTGCTCCTGTCGGCTCCCCTGACGGCAAAACTTACCGAGTCGGCACTTTTGGCTCCATTTGCAGAAAGCATTATCGAGAATGTTTTGACTCCGCTCTCGAAAACCGCCACCAGCATCGGCTCGGCGGTGGAGAGTTTCGGTCTTCCGCAGATGGTGGAAAAGCTGATGCAAAAATACCTGCCCGACCAAGACAGCAGTCTGACGCAGGCCTTTCCGGAATTCAGTGCCGTGCTGGTTAAATTTGCCCTGAACGCGTTGGTTTTCTTGATTATTTTTATTATCATGATTCTTTTGATCAGCTTATTGACCCGCGCCTTAACCAAGGCGGCCGACAAAATCCCCTTGGTGGGTTCGGCCAACCGGTTGGGCGGCTTTTTGGCCGGACTTCTGATCGGCCTGATTCAGATTTCGATCCTTTTGCTTGCTCTGGGGTTTATTGCGCCGCTGATCGACCCGGTGGCCGTTTGGCTGTCGAACTCTTGGATTGCCGGTCAATTTTTTGCAATTGATATTTTGTCGTTAATATTCTGAATTCACCTCTTGACAAAAAACCGTTCAGCGTCTATATTTATTTTTGGAGTTAGCACTCTCGGTCAAAGAGTGCTAATTACATCAAAAAGAATTGCTTGAAGAATAAAGGAGGCATCAACATGACCATCAAACCTTTAGGTGACCGCGTTGTCATCAAGATGATCGAAGTGGAAGAAACAACCAGGGGCGGTATCGTTCTGCCGGGTTCGGCCAAGGAAAAACCGCAGGTAGCCGAGATTGTGGCTGTCGGTCCTGGCGGCAATATTGACGGAAAAGAAGTCGTCATGCAGGTCAAAGTCGGTGACCGTGTGCTGATCAGCAAATATGCCGGGACCGAGATCAAAATCAACAACGTTGAGTACACAATTCTGAAGCAGAACGACATCCTCGCGATTGTCGAATAAGTCCAAAAATAAAGAACCGGAGGTAATACCATTATGGCAAAAGATCTTAAATACGCAGAAGATGCCAGACATTCTCTGGAAAGAGGTGTCAACAAGCTGGCAGATACCGTCAAAATTACACTGGGGCCCAAGGGCCGCAATGTCGTGCTGGACAAAAAATACGGCTCCCCGGTTGTCACCAACGACGGCGTGACCATTGCCAAGGAAATTGAACTGGAAGACCGTTATGAAAATATGGGTGCTCAGCTGGTCAAAGAGGTTGCAACCAAGACCAACGATGTAGCCGGTGATGGAACCACCACCGCCACGCTGTTGGCCCAGGCCATCGTGCGCGAAGGAATCAAAAACATCGCCGCAGGTGCCAACCCGATGATTCTCGGCAAGGGCATCGTGTTGGCGGTTGATGCTGCGGTGGAAGGGATTGCCAACAGCTCAAAAAGCATTGATGGCAAACACGACATCACACGGGTTGCTTCGATTTCCGCCAATGACGACCTTATCGGCGAACTGATTGCCGATGCGATGGAAAAGGTCACCTCGGATGGCGTCATTACCGTGGAAGAGTCCAAAACCATGGGCACCGATCTGGAGATTGTCGAAGGCATGCAGTTCGATCGCGGCTATGTATCTCCTTACATGGTAACCGATTCGGACAAAATGGAAGCTGTGCTGGATGATCCTTACATCTTGATTACCGACAAGAAAATTTCCAACATTCAAGAAGTCCTGCCGATTCTCGAAAAGATCGTCCAGGCAGGCAAAAAACTGGTTATTATTGCCGAAGATGTCGAGGGCGAAGCCTTGGCGACCCTGCTGGTCAACAAGCTGCGCGGAACCTTCACCTGTGTCGCGGTCAAGGCTCCCGGCTTTGGTGACCGCCGCAAAGCCATGTTGCAGGATATTGCTATTTTGACCGGTGGTCAGGTCATTACGGAAGAGCTGGGTCTCGATCTCAAAGAAACCACGATCGAACAACTTGGCCGTGCCCGCCAGGTCAAAATCCAAAAGGAAAACACCATTATTGTCGATGGTGCCGGAAGCGATAGTGAGATCAAAGCTCGGATCGGTTCGATTCGCGCGCAGATCGAAGAGACCACGTCGGACTTTGATCGTGAAAAACTGCAGGAGCGTCTGGCTAAACTTTCCGGTGGTGTTGCTGTTATTCGGGTCGGTGCAGCCACCGAAACCGAGATGAAGGAGAAAAAACTCAGGATTGAAGATGCGCTGGCGGCCACCCGCGCCGCGGTTGAAGAAGGTATTGTGGCCGGTGGCGGAACCGTTCTGCTCGATGTCATTCCGGAAATTACACCCCTGTTGGATGAAAACATCGGCGATGTGCAAACCGGCGTCCGCATTGTGGTCAAAGCGCTGGAAGAGCCCTTGCGCCAGATCGTAACCAACGCCGGTCTCGACGGCAGTGTTGTTTGCGAAAAGGTCAAGAACAGCCCGCGCGGTGTTGGCTTTGATGTCATGGCCGAAGAGCTGGTTGATATGATGGAAGCCGGTATTGTTGATCCGGCCAAAGTTACCCGCTCGGCGCTTCAGAACGCGGCATCCATTGCCTCGATTCTGCTCACGACCGAAGCCGTCGTTTGTGATATACCGGAGCCTGAGCCGCCGATGCCGGCCGCAGGTCCCGGAGCAGGCATGTATTAATCCAATTTACGGCCTGAGCCGAACTCAGGTACGTCAATAGTCTTGCCGGGATTCCCGGGTGATGGTGTTTGGCGCAGCAGTGTGCAAACCGTTTGCCCGGGGATCCCTTGTTTTTCTCGAGGGAAAATCTCGAATGGCCGGTTGTTTGTTGGACCGGCATAGGCTATGATAAGTCTTGAGATTTCAGCCAAGGCAACCTGGAGGAGGTTTTCATGGATAATTTTAATGTGCGCAAAGACGATGTTTTTCTGGAAAAAATCGTTACCAGACGTAAAACCGGCAAAGATTATTTGAAAATTGCCGCAGTGGTCATCGGTGCGCTGCTGGTTCTGTTCTTGTTGGTTCTCTTCAGCCAGGTGATTGGTTTTTTGACGCCGCTGTTGTTGGCCGGAGTGGTCTACGCGTTTTATATTCTCCTGACCGGCATGAGCATTGAATATGAGTACATCGTGACCAACGGCGATCTGGACATTGATCAAATTATCGCCCGGCGCAAACGTAAAAGGATCTACAGTTGTCAGGCCAAAGACATTGAAATAATGGCTAGGCTGGACAGTGACGAATGGAGACAGGTGCAACAGCAAACCGGGCGCAAATTGTTGGATTGCTCGGCTGTTTTCAGTTCGTCGGACAACTGGTTTATTTTATCCGAGTACAAAAACCAAAGGGTGACGGTTGTTTTCGCGCCGGATGAGCGCATGCTCAAGAATCTGCGCCGTTTCAACCCCAGTCGAGTCAAGTATATTCCACATTGAACGGGGCGGATGAATATGATTGACGAACCGATTCTTAGCGCCGGACATCCCGGTCCTTATGGATTTACCATTCGCGGCACCGACACGGATCTCGAAGATCGCCTGCACCTGTTCGCCCTCTTGTCCTATATGCAAGAAGCGGCATTTTTTAATGCCGAGGCCGGAGGGTTGGGAACGACTTTTTTGGACGGACAAGGCTTGTGTTGGATTCTAATCCGAATTGCCGTGCGCTTGGATTGGCTGCCACACTGGGGTGATCGTGTAATTGTAAATACTTGGAATCGAGGTTGTCGCCGTCTGACCTGGATCAGAGATTTCACATTTTCCGACCGACAGGGCAATGGTTTTGGCGTGGCATCCTCCGAATGGATTATCGCTGACAAGAGCAACCATCGACCGCAAAAACCGGATATTCTGCCGGCCGGCTTTTCAATTGCGCAATTCGATGAAAGAGCGATACCGGAGGAAATCCGACGGCTGCCGCGCTTGGAGATTCGTCCCGGTGACAAGCCGGTTTTAACTCAGTTTGCCGATTTCAGCGATATTGATCGCAACGGCCATGTCAACAATACGCGTTATGCCGCTTGGTGCATGAATGCCCTTCATGCCTTTGCCGGAGGGCGTGTGGCCGGATGCCGGGTATCCGAGCTGGATATTCATTTTGTCAGCGAAGTTCGGCAGGGGGACAAGCTTGTTTTTTATTGTCAACAGATTGAGGATCAGATTCCCGGCGGTTTATATCGTGTGGAATCCCGACGTGAGTCCACCGAAGATCAAGTGGTTTTCCGGGCCGACGTGCGTCTCATACCCGCCCGGGGCGACTTGAATTTTGAACAATTGTGAACTGGCGCTCTAGGGCAATGGGTTTTTGCTATAATCAAAAAATGTGAAAAGATAATCTCCCGGAAGCAACCGACGGGAGTGCAGGAGGGATAGGATGATTGAGATTCGCAATTTGGTCAAGTACTTCGGCGATATCCTGGCTGTCGACAACATCTCGTTCAGCGTACAGAAAGGCGAGATCTTAGGCTTTCTTGGTCCGAACGGTGCCGGAAAGTCGACGACCATGAATATTCTGACAGGTTTTTTGTCGGCAACATCGGGAACCGTTACCATCAATGGTTACGATATTTTGGAAGACCCGCAGGAAGCCAAGAAATGCATCGGCTATCTGCCCGAACATCCGCCGCTTTATCTGGACATGACCGTGATTGAATACCTAGGGTTTGTTTCTGAGCTCAAGGGCGTTGCGAAAGAGGAACGAATCAGGCAACTGGCAGAGATCATGAAGCTGACCCGGATTACCGATGTGGCCAACCGGCTGATCAAGAATCTGTCGAAAGGTTATCGTCAACGGGTTGGTATTGCCCAGGCGCTTGTGGGCGCCCCGGAAGTTTTGGTTTTGGACGAACCGACGATTGGTTTGGATCCCAAACAGATTATCGAAATCCGAAATTTGATCAAAGAACTCGGTAAGCTCCATACCATTATCCTCAGCTCACATATTTTGTCGGAGGTACAAGCGGTCTGTGAGCGGGTGGTCATCATCAACAAAGGAGCGATTGCCGCTGAGGACACGCCGGCGGGACTTTCACGCCAAATGGACAAAACCTCCCGAATACAGATCAGCGCCGAGGGCCCGGTACGGGATATTGTGCAAAAACTGCGCCTGATTCCCGGCGTTCAGCATGCCGAACTCTCTCAGGAAAAAGATAACAATATCAACGTCTATAAAATCGAAAGCCAACCGGACCAAGATGTCCGCAAGCAGATTTTTTATGAAATGGCGCGCAACAGCTGGCCGATTATTGAAATGAGATCTTTGGATCCGACCTTGGAGGAAATTTTCCTTCAGGTTACGAGCAGCAGCCGGCAAGGAAGGAAGGGATAGAGATGAGCCGTATCCTGGCAATTTTCAAACGTGAATACAATTCTTATTTCCGCTCACCGATCGGGTACGTCATTTTTGCTATTTTCATGGCCATCAGCGGTCTTTACTATGGCGTATCGGTCATGAACTCTTACTCCTATCTGGCAGGAGAACTGGACTTTTTGCAAACCTGGCTGTTTTTTCTGCTGATTCCGATCATGACCATGCGGGCTTTTTCCGAAGACCGACGCAATGGTACCGAGGTGCTCCTCTTCACGTCGCCTGCCAGTTCAACGGAAATCGTCCTAGGTAAGTATCTGGCTTCGCTGGGCTTCTTTCTGACCATTTCCGGCGGCACGTTGGTTCATCTGTTATTGACGCTGGCTTTCGGCGGGCGTGTCGATATTGGTGTTCTGGGAGCTTATATTGGCTATGTTTTCCTCGGGGCGGCTTTTATCGCCATCGGCGTCTTTGCTTCGGCACTGACCGAAAACCAGATCATCGCGGCGGTTATTTCGTTTGTTATCCTGATGGCCTTGATGTTGATCGACGCCATTGCCGGCCTGATCGGTGATGCCGTGTCCGGCCTGCTCAGTCGTTTAAATGTTTTCGATCTGCTGTCCGATCTGCAGATCGACAATGTCGGTTCGGCGATAACCGCCGGATTAAAGTGGATCAACCCCTACGCCAGACTTAGTAATTTTGTTAATGGCATTTTTGAAATCTCGCCGATTATCTTTTTCATTAGCCTGGCCGCGGTTTTCCTCTATATGACCAATCGTGTTATTGAAAAACGGCGCTGGAGCCAGAGGTGACCAAGATGAGCATTTTTAAGCGTATAACACAAAAAAAAGACAATAAAAAGCCGGCGAAACCGATGGATCGGCGAAATCGCAGCCTGAAACGCATCTCGATTGTCTCGACGATCTTGGTTATTGTCGTTCTTCTGGCGTTTAACATTCTTTTTGATCGTTTGTTGGGCCCGATCCTGAAATGGGACTGGTCGGCTGGAGAACAATACTCGGTGGGTGACGTGACAAAGGAGATCTTGGCAAGTATGGAAGCCGATGTAGAGATCGTCGGT
Source organism: Clostridiaceae bacterium (assembly GCA_012520975.1). GTDB lineage: Bacteria > Bacillota > Clostridia > Saccharofermentanales > UBA5734 > UBA8949. The sequence goes on from JAAYNF010000128.1 coordinate 9,220, forward strand.
CTGTTTGATGAGAACAACGATAAGACCTATGGCGATATTCGTTTGTTGCTGGACGATTATGTCCGCAACAGCAACGGCCGTGTCTCGCTGCGCTATGTTGATCCGGACAAGACTCCGGCAATTATCAAGGAAATCGATCCGGACGGTTATATGAATCTTGCGGCAAATATGTTTGCTGTTCATTGTCCGACGACCGGTAAGGCCAAGGCTGTAACCCGGACGGACATTTTTGACTATAAAATAAATCCGCAAACCTATCAGAGCTATCTTAACGGCATCATCGCCGAACAGAGTTTTACAGGCGCCATCAAATATGTGCAGTCGGAAACCACGCCGGTTATCTATTTCACCACCGGTCATGACGAGCTGGATTATAAGACCGTTTACAGCACGCTGGTTTCGGTCATGCAGTATAATAATTTTGAGGTGAAAACCCTCGACCTGTTGAGCATTGATCGCGTGCCGGAAGATTGTTCGGTCATCATCATGGCTGAACCGACCAAGGATATCACAACCGGCGAAAGCAATTTGATCGGGGCCTATTTGCGAGGCGGCGGCAGCCTGCTTGTGCTGGCCGGTTTCGGCAATGCCGAGTTCCCGGTTTTAAATGGGTTGCTGGCAGATTTTAATCTGGCTATCAGCAACGACCGGATTCGCGAAGGGGATGACCGATACCGTCACAACAATGACGCCTACCAGATTCGGGCGATCGCCCCGGCCGGCATGATTTCGTCATCCACGGTCGATGGCTTCACCTTGGTGGAAAACGCCCGGGCTATGAATATTCTCAGCAATGTCAAAAGCTGGGTTACCACAGAACCGGTGCTGACCACTTCGGATAGTGGAATTTCTGAAATTCGCGGTGATGTCAATCAGTCGTCAGGTGCCGCCAAGCAGACCATTGCGGTTTTAAGTGAAAACAAGGGCTGGTATGACAGTCAGAGCATAACCCAGTCGGCCAAGGTGATACTGATCGGCAGTTCCAGCATGCTGTCCGATACCATTTTGCAGGCCTATGGCAATAATATTTATAATTTCGGGTTGTTCTATTATGCTGTCCAATGGCTGTCCAACGCCGAGGGCGAAGGAGATTTGATCATCGAAGCCAAACAGCCGGTTTCGTATTATCTGACCAAAGGAACTCCGAGCGCGTATAACTTCAGTGCGGCTTTAGCTTTTATTGTCATTCCGTTGGGCCTTTTGGCAGTAGCCTTGGTTGTTTATCGCCGGCGCAAGCATCTGTAAGATGAGTGGAGGTTGGCGAGTATGAAAAAACAGTGGCGAGGTCCTATCATTCTCGGTGCGCTTTTGGTGGTTCTGGCGCTGGTGTGGATCCTTAGCAAATTCATACCGGTTGATCAACCAACCGAGACCACGCCTGCGCTGCCGGACGTACCGTTGGTTTTTGAGGCCAAAGATTCGGAAGTTGAGCGCCTTGTGATTACAAATGAGCAGGGCGAATTGACCCTGCTGCCTTATGAGAGCCGAACCGATGACGGAACGGTGACAATTCATTGGACCGTGGACGGGTATCAGGACTATTTGCTTTCAACCACGGCAACAAAAAATGTCGCCAATCTGGGCCTGCTCTTGTATGGAGGCAAGATCATAACGGAGAAAGCCGCCGAGCTGACTCCTTTTGGATTGGACCAGCCCAAGGCGACCGTGACGGTTAAACTGAAAAATGGCCGGTCCCATGTCATTGCTTTCGGCAACGAACTGCCATCCGGATACTTTGATTATGCTATCGTGGATAACGAGGGTGCTGTTTATTCGGTTGCATCGTCGACGACCGCCCGTAGCCGATACGGTATTACCGATCTGCTGGATAAAAATGCCTTGGTGGGCATTGCCGAAGACAAGCTGACCGGAATTGTCTTCGAGCGTGCCGCTGATCATCTCAAGCTGGCCAGCGACTGCAACTACGATGAAACCAGTCGGTCCTATCTCTTTACGGTTACCGAGCCGATCGTCCGAACCGGCAATGCCGAACGACTGTCCTTACTGGCCACCGAGGCGCTCAATCTGAAAGCTGCTCATTTTGTTGAAGTTGATCCACCGGATCTGGCCAAATATGGTTTGGACAAACCTCGGTATTCGATCAGACTAACGTCCGAGGATAAAACTGTTCAACTTCATGTTGGTCATGGGGCCGATGCCGGCGATGTTTACATGATCAGCGACGCCATCTTTGCTGTCTTCAAGGTTCCGGCAAAGACATTTACCGCCATTGATACCCCGTTGATCGATCTGATCGACCGATTGTTTATGCTCAAAAGCATTTGGTTGGTCGACCGTATTGAGGCGGATCTGCCCGGCGCGGCTTTCACGACGGATATTAAGATGGACAAAGGTCAGAAGAACGACGACGAGAGCACTGTTTTCCGCCTCAACGACCAAGACGCCAAAATTTTCAGTGAAACCGGGCGGAGTTTGTTTTCGGCATTTTATCAGCGGATTATCGGCATGCAGATTGCCGGCGTCGATGCCGATGCCGAGCCGGTCAATACACGTGATGCCTATCTCGTCTTTCATTTGAAAGACGATCCGGATACCGGCAGCCGGGCTTCGACCGAGGTTGTTGAATTCGCCAAGCGAGATGAGTATACTTATTATGTCTTCATTGATGGCAAATACACCGGTTACTATATCAATGCCGATCAAACATTTGCGGCGACCGACAATAGAATGGAAGGCATTGTCGTTGCGTATAAACAGTTGCTTTATGCGATGGAGCACGCTGTTGACGGTGTTTTTGACACTAGGGAAGGATATCAGCTGGATTAACATGAATCGCCGGCCATCTAAAAAATCAATCAGGCAAAGCAGGGCCAGCCTGATCATTTTGATCACGCTGGCTTTCCTGCTGATGATCGCCGCGGTTGCTCTGGCAATCAGCTTGCCGGATGATGAGGATCGGCGAGCCCAAACAACGACAACGACAGCCAATACGCCCGCGCTGAGCGGTTTTGCCTGTTCGGCCACCGAAGCTTCACAAATGTATCCTTTTGAAACCGGCGTCATGAAATTAACGATCGGCCGGGTTGCCATGCTCGACATCCGCGGCGCTGAACGGTTTTCGGTTGATCTGGACTATGAAACGCCCTTTTGCGTTCAGAATGACAGCTTCTTTCTTGTCGCGGAGCGAGACGGGTATTCCTTTGCGCTTTTTGATCAAACGGGCCTGCTGTATGAGGCCGTTGTTGAGGGCCGAATCTGCGGAGCCGCCATTCGCGCTGACGGCCATGTGGCGGTCATTCAAGACAAAAGCGGCAGCACCGGGCTGGTTAGCCTTTACGCGCCGTCCATCGGCGAGAAGATTTTCGATGTCTTGTTTGCCGAATCCGGATATGTTTTGTCTGTATCCTTTCCACCGGATGAAGAAAGCTTTGATGTCGCTTTGCTGAATACAGATTTTTCCGAAGCCCGACCGGTTGTCAAAAGATATAGTCTTGACGGCCGTCAGTTGGGGCAGCGTCTGCCTGCTCTGGGGCAGATATATCCGATTATGGTTTATGACGATGCGTCGGATCTGGTTATGTGTGGAGCCACCAGCCTGGCGGCGATACGCTATAGCCAAGATGAAGTGGTTTGGCTACGCAGTTTGCAAAGGATTGTAACCGCAAAGCAAACGTCGGCCGGACTGGCCGTTCTGGCAGCCGACGGGCAAGATGACCGGATCGGCCTGCACCTGTTGGACAAGGCCGGCGGTTCGATTTTTGAAATTCCGATCGGTGAGGGGGTCGTTGATTTCGCGGTTCGAGAAAAACTGGCGGCTATCGGCTGCGGAACACGTGTCCTGCTCATTGATCTGGCTCAAGGCAAAACGATACAAAATTACGATGCCGCTGTCGAGATCATCCGGACCGGATTTTCCGGAGACGGTGCCTTGACACTGGTCACCCGCGCCGGTGTGATGCGGGTGGTCATCCCGACTTAATAATCCCCAAGAAGAACCTTTAGAGGGTGAAAGGAGCAACGATGAACACAGATCAGCAGGCGAACAAAGGAACACGAGCCGATATCCCGGAAAAGTATCGTTGGCGATTGGAGGATATCTTTCCGGATGATGAAAGCTGGGAAACAGCATGGCAGGCAATAGCACCGCTCTTGGATGACCTGCTTGCTCATCGAGGCAAACTGGGCTTGGGTGCTGCGGAACTGGCCGAGGCTTTGGAAAAAGCCAATCATATTTATCTTGAGCTCATGGAGATTTTTGCCTATGCGCGTATGCGCCGGGATGAAGATAATACGGTTGCCAAATATCGAAATATGGCCGACCGAGCAATAGGCCTTTACTATCAAAGCGCATCAACGATGGCCTTCCTGACTCCGGAAATCGCTGCTTTGTCCGAGGATCTGGTTAGCAGCTGGCTGGCTACAGAGCCTCGGCTGCAGCCGTTTCGACAAAATCTCCTTGATATCATGCGAACCCGCCCGCACATTCTACCGGAAAACGAGGAGGCATTGCTGTCTCGCTTCGGTCCGATTACCGAAGGGTTGGGGGATATTTTTTCCATGCTGAACGACGTTGAGATTCAACTGGGCAGCATTGATGACGGCCAAGGCGGCAAGATCGAGCTAACCCACGCTGAATTTATCCGTCTGCGGGAAAATCCTGATCGAAAGATCCGTGCGGCGGCCTTCGAGCAGATGCACCAGGCCTATGGTAAAATCGGCGGAACTTTGTCGGTACTGTATGGCACTCAGGTCAAGGCCGACTTGATGGTCGCCAAGACCCGGCGCTACCGGAACAGCCTGCAAGCCGCCCTGTTCAGTGACAATCTTCCCGACAGCATTTACTCAACGCTGATTGCCGAGGTTCGGAACGGACTGCCGATTCTTGGTGGTTATCTGAAATTGCGCAAATCCTGCATGAATCTGGAAGAACTCCATCTCTACGATGCTTATGTGCCGATGCTCAGCCAGCCGGTACGTCAATATACTTTTGAGCAGGCTTGCGATCTCCTGCGGGCCGGTCTGGCCCCTTTAGGCGAGCAATACTTGGCTGATCTGGAACTGCACCTGAGCAATCGCTGGGTTGATGTCTACGAGACACCGGGCAAAACCAGCGGTGCTTTTTCTTGGGGAACTTATAAAACGCACCCCTATGTTTTGCTCAATTTCAATGGTACCTTTTCCGATATTTTCACCCTTGCTCATGAAGTCGGACACAGCATGCATACTTTTTACTCCCATAAGCGCCATTTCGCAGAAGCTTCCTACCCGATTTTTCTGGCCGAGATCGCCTCGACCGTCAATGAAAATCTGCTTATGCGGTATCTGCTTGGTCAGTGCGATGAAACCACAGCCGAAGGGAAACAGGAAAAAGCCTATTTGCTTAATCATTTTCTCGAAGAATTCCGCCAGACGGTTTTCCGCCAGACCCTTTTTGCCGAGTTTGAATGGCAGGCACATCAGCGCGCCGAAGAAGGTGAAGCTTTGACCGCCGATTGGCTCTGCAATCTATATGCCAACCTGTTGGATGATTATTATGGCTCGGCTACCAAGATTGACGATTACATGAAATGGGAGTGGGCTAGAATCCCACATTTTTATAATGCTTATTACGTTTTCAAATATGCCACCGGGTTTTCGGCTGCCGTGGCGCTCAGTCAACAAATTCTGTCCGGCGCTCCGGAAACCCGTAGCCGTTATCTGCAATTCCTTGGCGCCGGAAGCTCGGATTATCCCATGGCTATCCTGAACAGGGCGGGAGTCGATCTGACGACCGGTGAACCGGTCAAGGCGGCGTTGACCGAGTTTGCGGCCGGTCTGGATCAGTTGGCGTCACTAATTGATGGAGGCTCTGACCAATGGAAACCGAATTAAAGTTGCGTTTTGTTCGCGCTGATGATCTGGAAGACTTTCTGGCCGATCCTTGGCTGCATCAACTGACCATGCCCGACTCGCGTATTATAACTCAAATGATCAGTCATTATCTGGACACGGCTGACCGGCTGATGACGCAAAGAAAAATCAGCTTGCGCGTGAGGGAAGAGGATGACCGGCGGATCTTGACGGTCAAAAGTGATGGGCAATCCAAAAACGGTCTGCATCAGAGACCGGAATGGTCTCTTGCGCTGGAGGACGATTGGTCGGATTTTCTGCAAGCCGGCCTTGATACCGAATGGTTTTATCGGCACGCGGTCAGCCAAGGTGATTCTGACGATCAATTGCACGAGATCCTGACCGGGCTGGACGGTCAACCTCTGGTCGAAATCGGTCGGATCCGATTTACCAGGACGGCTTTTGACGTTGGCTACGGCGACACGCTGATGGAGCTGGCGCTTGATCAGGGTGAAATAATTGTAGGCCGGATAACCGAACCCATCAACGAGTTGGAACTGGAGTTGCGGGAAGGCGACGTCCGTGACCTGATGGCACTGGGTGAAGAGCTGACAGGGAAATTTGCGCTGGTGCCGGAAACCATGAGCAAGTTTGCCCGATGCCTGTCTCTGATGGTCGGTCAGGAAAATCAATGACCGGTTTGCCCAACTGTTTGGTTGCTGTTGTCGGTGGCGGCGCCGCCGGCATGATGGCGGCCATTGTGGCTGCAAGAACCATAGCAACGGCAGGAGTTGACAAGTCAGGGATTGCGGTTCCCGTGGTATTGCTGGAAAAATCCGACCGGGTTGGCCGCAAGCTTCTTGCCACCGGCAACGGCCGTTGCAATCTGAGCAATCAATTCATGACGCCGGATCACTTTCATGGTCAAGATCGACAATTTGTCGAGGCTTTGCTAGGTCGGTTCTCGGTCAATGATACCCTTGAGTTTTTTCTCTCACTGGGACTTGACTGTCGAATCGAAGGCAACGGCCGTATCTATCCCTACAGTTTACAATCCACTGCCGTGCTGGATTTGCTGCGACGGGCTGCGGCGCGATCGGGCGTAGAAACCATATCTCATTTCGATGTCGAAGATATCGTGGTCGTCGATGGAACAGACGGTGGTTTCCGGATGGTTGCGGTCGATGGCCGTTTTGTTTCGGCCCGAACATCGATTGTGGCCACCGGTGGTATGGCGGCGCCGGCCTTTGGTTGCGACGGCACCGGCTATTTTCTTTTAAACAAATTCGGCCATGTATGCACACCTCTGTTTCCGGCTATTGTTCAGATCAAAACCGATACGGAACTGGTCCGTGGTCTGGCCGGAATCAAATTTGAGGGGATCGCCGGCCTGAGAATAGGCAGTCGAATGGCCAAAACCGCCTCCGGTGAGATTCTTTTTACTGATTATGGATTGTCGGGTCCGGCGATCCTCGATCTGGCTCGCGAGATCGGCGGCGTCTTGCAAATGGATCCCGCCGAACAGGTGTTTATTGAGCTGGATCTTTTGCCGGACATGGAATACCAAAGGCTTCTTACCTGGCTGAAAAAACGCAGAGGACTGGATCCGGATCTGGAACTGTCCGGTTTTCTCACCGGATTGGTGCACAAAAAAATAGGCCAAGCTATTGTTAAACGCAGTCTGGAAAAGCCCTTGCCTTTGACAAGGCCGGCGGCTGAGCTTACCGAGCGGAGCCTGACACGGACGGCGCATTTTTTAAAAAAATTATCGATCCGCGTCACCGGAACCCGTGGTTGGGCACAGGCTCAAGTGACCGCCGGCGGTTTAAAGACCGATCAGTTTAACCATTCGACCTTGGAATCAAAACTTCAACCGGGCCTTTTTGTCGCAGGAGAAATTCTTGATGTGGACGGCGATTGCGGCGGTTACAATCTGCAGTGGGCCTGGACCACCGGCTATGTGGCCGGCAAAAGCGCCGCCTTGTCGGCCATCGGAGCTCGTCGATCATGAAACCGGCCATCCTTATCCGTGATATCCGCTTGCCGCCGGGGCATCATCAAGAGGATTTGATCAGCGCCGCGGCTCAAAAAGCCGGGATGACGCCAGACGCCGTGGAACGGGCCGGTTGGCGAGTGGTTCGTCGCTCCATCGACGCCCGCCGTCGACCGGACATCACCATCCAGTATCATGTGGAAATAGGCCCGCCCGAATCAGAAATTTCCGGGCTGCGCAATTTTTTTGAACACCGACCCGCCGGCGGTCGGACGGTGGTAGTGGGTGCAGGTCCGGCGGGTTTGTTTGCCGGCTTGGCCTTGGCCTTGGCCGGCCAGGCTCCTCTTATCATCGAGCAGGGCCTGCCGATGGAGCAACGACAGGCCGACGTCGCTCGTTTTTGGAGCTCCGGCGTATTCAATCCTTCATCCAATGTCCAATTTGGTGAGGGGGGCGCAGGCACATTTTCAGACGGCAAGTTGACCACACGAATCAAAGATCCGCGTTGTCGTGCGGTTTTGGAAGAGTTGATTCTTGCCGGAGCACCACCGGATATCTTGGTTTCGTCACGCCCTCATCTTGGAACCGACAACCTTCGCCGGATTGTTCGCCACTTGCGGGAGAGGATCATCCGGCTTGGCGGTGAATTTATCTTTGAATGCCGTCTGATCGACTTCCGGCAGATTCATGGCCGGATTGTCGGCATTACCGTAACCACAAGAAAAAGTCAAGACCGGGTTTCCTACGAAGATATACCGGCCGAGCGTGTCATACTGGCAATCGGACACAGCGCTCGCCAAACTTTTCAATTGTTGGACAACAACGGTATTTTGCTGGCTCCCAAACCATTTTCCATCGGTGTCCGGATAGAACATTTGCAATCCCGGATTGATTACAGTCAGTACGGGTCTTCTGCCGGTCATCCTCAATTACCGCCGGCCGATTATCAGCTGAGCTGTCATCTTCCGTCCGGACGTTCCGTTTATACATTTTGCATGTGTCCGGGCGGGCAAGTGGTCGCCGCCGCATCGGAAACCGGCGGTGTTGTGACCAATGGCATGAGCTACCACGCTCGTAATCAGGCCAATGCCAACAGCGCTTTGCTGGTCGGCGTCCAACCCGAAGACTTTCCCGACCCCGGACCGCTGGGCGGCATCGCATGGCAAAGACGTCTCGAACAGCAGGCCTTCGATCTGGCCGGCGGCGGCTATCGGGCTCCGGCCCAGTATGTCGGCGATTTTCTCAAGGATCCGAAGGCAAGCCGCTTCTTAATCGGCTCGGAGGACCATGTTGCGCCCAGTTATCTTCCCGGGGTCAATTGGTGCGATCTGGATGCCTGTTTGCCGTCGTTCGTCACCCAGGCGCTGCGCGAGGCCCTGCCGATTCTGGAACGTCGTTTGGCAGGTTTTGCCCATGGAAGAGCTGTTCTGACCGGAGTCGAAACCCGCAGTTCTTCGCCGGTCCGCATTATTCGTGACGCGCGTCTGCAAGCCAGCCTGTCCGGCTTGTTTCCCTGTGGTGAAGGCTCCGGTTATGCCGGAGGCATCATGTCTTCTGTCATCGATGGTTTGCGCTGCGCCCAAGCCGTTCTGGCAATGTGAGTTATAATCCGGGCACAAACCGTTAAGAAAAAGGCCTAAGATCGGGATTGTCGTCCATCCTGTTTTGGTTGTATGCTATGGGTATCCGCAAAATCGGGTATCTGTTGCCCCCAATACGTCGACAGTGATCAGCATGACGAGCAGAGGTGAAAAATGTCAATGAACAAACGAGTTGTAGAAATTTTGGATACCACACTGCGTGATGGCGCTCAAGGCGAGGGTGTTTCCTTTTCGGTCAACGATAAACTCCAGGTCTTGGATGCGCTGGTGGGTTTTGGCATCCGTTATATTGAAGCCGGGAATCCGGGATCCAACCCCAAGGATCGCGCGTTTTTTTCTCAGATCGCGGAACGAAAGCCGGAAATGGGTCACAGCGTACTGGCTGCATTCGGTAGCACCAGGCGCAAGGATACCAAGCCCGAGGATGATCCGGGATTGGCGGACTTGTTGTCCGCCGAAACAAGGACCGTTGTTGTTTTCGGCAAAGTCTGGGATGTGGAGGTGCACGAAAACCTCTGCTGTTCTCTCGAGGAAAATCTGGCCATGATCCGTGAGTCCATTGCTTATCTTTGCGCCCGTGGCCGGGAGGTTATTTTTGATGCCGAGCATTACTTTGAAGCGGCGCAGGACAATCCGGACTACACGGAGGCGTGCTTGCGAGCCGCTTGTGAGGGCGGGGCTGTTGTCCTTTGTCTTTGCGACACCAATGGTGCCGTGATGCCCGAAGAGGTATCCCGCCGGACAGCCGCGGCGGTTCAAGCTTTTCCGAATGTTAAAATCGGTATTCATTGCCACAATGACAGCGGTGTGGCCGTGGCCAACTCGATCGCGGCGGTATTGGCCGGTGCCGATCATGTCCAGGGCACCTTCAACGGTATTGGCGAGCGCTGCGGCAATGCCAACCTATCCACAATCATCGCCAATTTACAGCTTAAGTACAGCATCACCTGCGTGCCGGACGAGTATATGACCAAGTTGACACCGACCGCCCGATGGATGGCCGAAATAGCCAACATCACCTTGCCGAACGGCGAACCTTTTGTCGGCCTTTCGGCCTTTTCACACAAAGCCGGGATGCATGTGGATGGTGTCAAAAAAAATCCGGATACATTCGAACATATATCCCCCGAAGCCGTCGGCAACAATCGCCGATTCCTGATTTCTGAGATGTCGGGTCGTTCGGCCATCATGGAAATGATTCAGCGGATCAAGCCGGACATCGAAAAAGATGCGCCGGAGGTCGGCCGTGTGTTGGAAAAACTCAAGGAAATGGAGCACCAAGGATACCATTTTGAAGGCGCTGAAGCTTCCCAGGAGCTTTTGGTTTGCAAGGAGTTGGGTCTCTACAAGCCGTTTTTCAGTTTGGAAAAAATGCGAATCAGCAGCGAGCAGCCCCAAGTCGGTGAATACAGTGCTCATACATACATTAAGATTCTGGTTGACGGTGTCACCGAAGTCACCGCGGCCGAGGGAGAGGGTCCAGTCAATGCCATGGACCGGGCATTAAAGAAAGCCATGGAAGTCTTCTATCCCGAGTTGATCCATGTCCGGTTGACCGACTATAAAGTCCGCGTACTCAATGCGGAGGCAACCGCATCCCAGGTCAGAACTCTGATTGAATCGACAGATGGCCACCGGGTTTGGCACACCGTCGGCGTGTCCACCGACATTCTGGAAGCTTCGTGGCAGGCGCTGGTCGACTCGCTGGAATATAAATTAATGCGTAAAGAATTAGGTTGGGAGGAATAACCTATGGCTATGACCATGACACAAAAAATTCTGGCTGCGCACGCAGAGTTGGAAAGGGTTCATGCCGGTCAGCTGATTGAAGCTCGATTGGACCTTGTGCTCGGCAATGACATTACCACTCCGCCGGCTCTGACTGTTTTTGACCAAATCGGCAGCAACGACGTTTTTGATCGTGAAAAGGTGGTCCTTGTACCCGATCATTTTACCCCGAACAAAGACATCAAATCGGCAGAGGCCTGCGCCAAGATCCGCCGATTTGCCCGCACATACGATTTGACCCACTATTACGAACAGGGTGAGCCAGGTATGGGTGTTGAGCATGTCATTTTACCGGAAAACGGACTGGTGGCGCCGGGAGACGCCATTATCGGCGCCGATTCGCATACCTGCACCTACGGAGCTCTGGGAGCTTTTGCCACCGGAGTCGGCAGCACCGATCTGGCTTGCGCCATGGCAACCGGCCAAACATGGTTCCGTGTCCCGGCCGCCATTAATTTTGTGCTCGAAGGTCAATTGCAGCCCGGCGTCACCGGCAAAGATCTCATCCTGCACCTGATCGGCCTGATCGGTGTCGATGGGGCCTTGTATCAATCGATGGAATTTACCGGCCCCGGCGTGGCCACACTGAGCATGGCCGAACGTCTGACCATCTGCAACATGGCCATTGAAGCCGGTGGTAAAAACGGCATCTTCCCGGTCGATGGGAAGACCTTGGCTTACATCGAAATGTATGCGCCGGATCGTTTTGCCAAAAAACAATATGCAATTTTCGCCGCCGATGATGATGCCGATTATGTGCGGACGATCGTGGTTGATCTGGCCAAGGTTCCGTTGACCGTCTCGTTCCCGCATCTGCCGGAGAATACAAGAGTTGTCGGTTCTTTCGATAAAATTCCGATCGACCAAGTTGTTGTCGGCTCTTGCACCAATGGACGCCTCGAAGATATGCGCGTGGCCGCCCAGTATCTCAAAGGGCGAAAGGTGGCCAAGGGCTTGCGCCTGATCATCCTGCCGGGGTCTCAGCGTGTCTGGCGCGAGAGTTTAAAAGAGGGCTTGTTTGAAATTTTCGTCGATGCCGGCGCGGTTGTCAGCGCGCCGACCTGCGGGCCCTGTCTGGGTGGCCATATGGGGGTTCTGGCCAAAGGCGAACGTTGTGTCTCAACCACCAACCGCAATTTTGTCGGTCGTATGGGGCATCCGCAATCAGAGGTTTATCTGGCCGGTGTACCGGTGGCCTGTGCGTCTGCCGTCAAGGGATATATCGCCGGTCCGGCGGATCTGGATTAAAGGGGGAAGTCGTTATGAAGGCAAAAGGCAAGGTTTTTAAATATGGGGCCAATGTGGATACAGACGTGATCATCCCGGCCCGCTACTTGAATACAGCCGATCCGTTGGAGCTGGCCGGCCATTGTATGGAAGATATCGATAAGACTTTTGTCAACCGGGTCAAACCGGGAGACATGATTGTCGCCGGTCCTAATTTTGGCTGCGGATCCTCTCGCGAACACGCTCCGATCGCCATCAAAGCCAGCGGCATCAGTTGTGTCATTGCTCCCAGTTTTGCTCGTATTTTTTACCGTAACGCCATCAACATGGGATTGGCTATCCTGGAAAGCGCCGAGGCCAGCGCCGCTGTCAATGACGGCGATGAGCTGGAGGTTGATTTCGATAGCGGACTGATCCGCAATTTGACCGTTCGACAAACCTACCAAGCCAATCCTTTCCCGGAATTTATCAAGAGAATCATTGCGGCCGACGGCCTTGTCGGCTATATCCGCCGGAAATAGAATCTTTCAAAGGAGATCAACATCCATGGCCAGATTCAGAATAGCGGTCATTCCCGGAGACGGCATCGGTCCGGAGGTCATCAACAGCACGCGCCACGTATTGGACGCGGTGGGTAAAAAATTTAATCATGATTTTAAATATGAAGAGCTGCTTGCCGGAGGTATCGCCATTGATACAACCGGAGAGCCGCTTCCTGCATCCACGCTGGAAACCTGCAAGAGCTCGGATGCGCTTTTGCTGGGCGCTGTCGGTGGGCCGCAATGGGATAATTTGCCCGGTCATATGCGCCCTGAAAAAGCACTCCTCGGTCTCAGGTCCGGACTGGGGCTTTATGCCAATCTGCGGCCCGCGATCCTCTATCCGCCGTTGGCATCGGCCTGCCCCTTGCATCCGGCCACGGCAGCTCGCGGCATCGACATGATGTTTGTCCGCGAATTGACCGGTGGCATTTATTTTGGTGACCGCGGCCGCCGGGAAGAGGAAAACGGACTCGAAGCTTACGACACCGAAACATATAGCGTGAAGGAAATTGAACGCATTGCGCGCATGGGTTTTGAGCTGGCCCGCGGCCGCCGCAAAAAATTGACCAGCGTGGACAAGGCCAATATCCTCGAAAGTTCACGCCTTTGGCGAGAAACCATCGTCAAGTTACACGCAGAATATCCGGATGTTGCGTTGGAACACCTTTATGTTGACAATGCCTCGATGCAGTTAATTTTGAGACCGGACAGTTTTGATGTTGTTGTAACCAGCAATATGTTTGGTGATATTCTTTCTGACGAAGCAGCTATGATCACCGGTTCGATCGGCATGCTGCCGTCGGCATCCCTTGGTCAGCCCGGTCGTCCCGGAATGTACGAACCGATCCATGGTTCGGCACCGGACATTGCGGGACAGGATAAAGCCAATCCCTTGGCCACAATTCTTTCCGGCGCCATGATGCTGCGTCTGGCCTTCGGATTGCCAACCGAGGCCGATGCCGTCGAGCAGGCGGTGAATCAGGTCTTATCCGCCGGTTATCGCACGGTCGATATCATGGACAAAAGCGGTTCGGCCGACGGTCTGAAGCTGGTTGGCACCCGTGAAATGAGCAATCTGGTTGTTGCCGCCATTTTGAAAGGAGCTCAACAATGAGAAGCGATGCAATGAAATCAAAACCTGTGCGTGCCTCCCATCGGTCACTGCTCTATGCTCTCGGTATGTCCGAAGAGGAGATGAAACGCCCCTTTATCGGGGTTGTCAATTCCTTCAATGAAATTGTGCCGGGTCATATCCATTTGCGCACGCTGACCGATGCCGTTAAAGCCGGTATTCGTAACGGCGGCGGTGTGCCTTTTGAATTTCCGGCTATTGCGGTTTGCGATGGTCTGGCTATGAATCATGCCGGAATGAAATATTCTCTGGTCAGTCGCGACGTCATCGCCGACAGTTGTGAAATTATGTTGATGGCGCACGCCTTTGATGCTGTGGTTTTTATTCCCAGCTGTGACAAGGTGGTGCCGGGTATGCTCATGGCGGCCGCCCGAATGGATCTGCCCAGCGTTTTTGTCAGCGGTGGCCCCATGCTTCCCGGGCGCTACAAAGACGAAAACATCGGTCTGAGCAACCTTTTTGAAGCCGTTGGCGCTCATGCCGCCGGTAGAATCAGCGACCAGGATCTGACCCGCATGGAAATGTCCGCCTGTCCGACCTGTGGAAGCTGTTCGGGAATGTACACGGCCAATACCATGAACTGCCTGACCGAAGCGCTCGGATTGGCTTCTCCGGGAAACGGCACCATTCCCGCCGTCTACGCCGACCGGCGCCGCTTGGCTTACAAAGCCGGTTTGACAGCGGTTGAGCTGTTTAAAAACGGGCCGACAGCCCGACAAATTCTATCGCCGTCCGCCATTCGCAACGCTTTGCGCGTAGATATGGCTCTAGGTGGATCGACCAATACCATTTTGCATCTTCTGGCCATCGCCCGGGAAGCCGGTTATGAGCTGAGCATGTCGGAAATCAGCCGCATCAGCGACAGCACGCCGCAGCTCTGCAAACTGAATCCGGCCGGTCAGGATTTCATTACCGACCTCAACGACGTTGGGGGCATTCAAGCTGTCATGGCAGAGCTCAACAAAAAAGATCTGATTGAAGTGGAGGCTTTGACGATCGATGGAACGGTTTCCAGTCGAATTGCCTCCTTGAAAGGCGCGGATGGTAAGGTTATCCATTCGGTCGACGCACCCTATGCCCTTGACGGGGGTTTGGCGGTCCTGACCGGAAACTTGGCGCCGGACGGCAGCGTGGTCAAAAAAGGCGCTGTTTTGCCTGAAATGCTGCAACATGAGGGGCCGGCTCGCGTTTTTGATGGTGAAGAAGAAGTATCGGAGGCTATTTTCAATCAGATGATCCGTCCCGGAGATGTGGTGGTCATTCGTTTTGAAGGTCCACGAGGCGGACCGGGCATGCGTGAGATGTTGTCGCCAACCAGCGCGTTGGCCGGCATGGGTTTGGACAATTCCGTTGCGTTGATTACCGATGGTCGCTTTTCCGGTGCGACGCGTGGCGCCTCAATTGGGCACGTTTGTCCGGAAGCCGCTGTGGGCGGCCCCTTGGCCTATGTTCGCGAGGGGGATCGGGTTCGCATCGATATTCCGGCTCGCCGCATTGACCTTCTGGTCTCTGCCGAAGAACTTGCCTCCCGTAATCCGGCTCCGCGACCGGATCGCGGCCTGAAGGGTGTTCTGGCTCGATATCAACAGCAGGTCGATGCCAGCAATTGCGGTGCCCGCATGCTATTACCTCGAAAGGAGGGAGAGAAATCATGAACGGAGCAGAACTGGTCATTGATTTTTTAATTCGTAAAGGCGTAAAGAAGGCCTTTGGTTATCCCGGCGGACCGGTCATCATCCTCTATGAGGCTATTTACAAATATGAGTTTCCTCATGTGTTGACCCGGCATGAACAAGGCGCGGTCCATGCCGCCGAGGGTTATGCCAAGGTGTCCGGCCAACCCGGTGTTTGTTTGGCCACGTCCGGGCCCGGAGCCACAAACTTGGTTACCGGCTTGGCCGACGCTTATCTGGATTCGGTTCCTGTGCTGGCGATTACCGGAGCTGTGGCTCGGGAATCAATCGGAACCGATGCCTTTCAGGAAGCTGACATTACCGGCGTGACGCAACCGATTACCAAGTACAACTATTTGGTTATGGATCCGGAGGAACTGTTGCCGATTCTGGAGGAAGCTTGGACCTTGACGACCGAAGGCCGGCCGGGACCGGTTCTGGTCAATATTCCCAAGGACATTCTGTCCATGACGATCGAATTGTCGCAAATTAAAAGTTCGAGCTATGCCCGGCATCGACCGCCCAAGATCAAAACGCAGGCTTTGTCGGACAAGGTTTATGCGGCGCTGGCCCGAAGCCGACGGCCCTTGCTGTTGGCCGGTGGCGGTTGTGTCATCTCCGAAGGCGGTACCGATGATCTGCTTCGGTTTGTGGATGGTCTTGGAATTCCTGTTGCCACGACCTTGATGGGCAAGGGTGCGATTCCCGAGGATCATCCCTTGTTTTTAGGTATTTTGGGTATGCATGGAACACCTCAGGCCAACACGGCGCTGGGCAACTGCGATCTGCTGCTGGCTGTCGGCAGCCGCTTCAGTGATCGGATCATTGGCGACTTTAAGAGCTACAACCCCGATGGCAAGAGGCAGATCATCCATGTCGATATTGATCCGGCCGAAATAGGCAAGAACGTCAAGGCCGATTTGGGGATTGAGGATGATGCGGCCGGTTTTTTTGAAGCAATGCTGGCGGTTCGGCCCGAAATAGATTATTCTGCGGACTGGTCGGCGTGGAAACAAGAACTGGATCGCAAGAAACAAGAGTATCAGGCGGTCAAAAACGCCATGTACGAGCCCAGCCGACCATTGACGCCTCAATTTGTCGTCCATCAGGTTGCCAATGCGCTGAAAGGCCAAAATCCGGTTGTTGTCACCGATGTCGGTCAACACCAGCAATTTGTCGCCCAGCACTATCCCGTTGAATCGCCGCGATCCTTTATCACCTCAGGGGGGTTGGGCACAATGGGCTTTGGGCTGCCGGCGGCGATCGGAGCATCGGCGGCTGCCCCTGATCGAACGACGCTTTTGTTTGCCGGAGACGGCGGTTTCCAAATGACAATCCAAGAGCTTGGTGTCTTGGCCAAGCTGCGGTTGCCGTTAAAGATTTTCATCATGGACAATTGTTGTTTGGGTATGGTTCGGCAATGGCAAGAATTGTTCTTTGACCGCCATTACAGCCAGACCATCTTGGACAACAACCCCGACTTCGTGATGATTGCCGAAGCCTACGGCCTGCCGGCCGGAACAGCCTGTGACGGCGAATCCCTCAAAGAGCAGATTAACCACGCATTGGCGGCCGAGGGTCCTTACATTGTTCATTGTTTGATCAATCCGGATGAAAATGTTTTTCCCATGATTCCGGCCGGCAAGATGCCTCAGGATCTTATCATGCCCGGTATGGGTGACTGAACAAGCCCATAATCCCGGATCAAATCGCCTCTGCCGCCACAACGACCGGGGCGATTTTTATCCCGTTAAATTGACACAAGGGGGACTGCTATCTATAATTCTAAATGCAAGTGTTTTGCAACAAGCCGGAATGAACAAGGGTGAGACCGATGCCAACCGAAAATCGAAAAATTAGCCATCAACCCGCACAAAACATCCATCCTCGGCACAACTTGCATTTGAATCATGTAACCGTCAGGCGCGGCGGCAAATGTATCATTACGGATATCACTTTCAGTTTAGCCTGCGGCGAATTGGTTGTGGTAACCGGCCCCAACGGAGGCGGTAAAAGCACACTGTTGCGAACCATTCTTGGAGAATGGCCATACGAAGGCACCATCATTTTTTCTGATTGTCAGGGAAATATTTCAACGCGACCGACAATCGGTTACATGCCTCAGCATTTGATCTTTGACCGTCAGGCGCCGCTGACCGTCGCAGATCTCATGCTGGCCAACTCCAGTCGATGGCCTGTTTTTTTGAGTCATCGGCAAAAAGACCGGCAGGAAATCAGCAAAATACTGGAACAGGTTGACGCCTCAAGGTTGATCGATCGTCGTTTGGGCGAGCTGTCCGGTGGTGAGCTTCAACGGGTAACGTTGGCGTTTGCCTTGAATCCGATCCCGGACATCTTGCTGCTGGATGAACCGGTTTCGGCGTTGGACGTCAAAGGACAAGCCTTATTCTATCAGCTGGTGCTGGATCTCCGGGCGCGCTATGATCTTCTCACCTTGGTTGTTTCGCACAATCTGGATATCGTGACAAAATATGCCACCTCACTCATTGTTCTCAACCGCACCATCCGGTTCTCCGGTCCGACCCGGGATGTTTTGGAAGCACGTGAAAGAGGTACCACGATATGAATGTCTGGTACACGTTGGTCGAATGGTTGCCATTTTCTTTTTTGCAATATGATTTTATTAAAAACGCTTTGTTGGCGATCTTGCTGATTGCTCCGATTTTTGGTTTGGCCGGAACCATGGTTGTCAACAACCGTATGTCTTATTTTTCAGATGCTCTAGGCCATTCGGCTTTGGCCGGAATCGCGCTGGGAACGTTATTGGGCCTTCAGGATTTTTTACTTTCGATGATTTTGTTCAGTGTTCTGTTCGGATGGCTATTGTCGGGTATCAAAAACAGGGCTCGATCATCAACGGATACAATCATTGGTGTTTTTTCCGCTACGGCTGTCGCCTTGGGAATTGCTTTGCTTTCACGTCAGGGTGGGTTTACCCGTTATAGTAATTTTTTGATCGGTGATATCTTGGCCATCCGCCCCTCGGATATTCTCATTTTACTCATCGTTCTGGTTCTTCTATTGCTTTTCTGGATCTTATTTTTCAATCGGCTGCTCATTCTGAGTGTCAATGCTTCACTGGCGCGTAGCAAGGGAATTTCCGTTCGCGCTCTGGAAATAGCCTTTATGACCCTGATCGCTGTTTTGGTTACTGTTTCCATCAAATGGATCGGTACCTTGTTGATCAATGCTTTGCTCATTCTTCCGGCGGCTGCTGCGCGAAATGTGGCCGGCAGCATTCGATCCTATCATGGACTGTCGGTCTTGTTTTCCCTTGTTTCCGGCGTTTCCGGTTTGATCTTGTCTTTTTATCTGGATACATCAGCCGGCGCAACCATTGTGTTGTGCAGTGCCGTGATCTTTGCGGTCAGTTGGCTGGTCGGCCGGGGAAAAACCGACAGTCGAGAGGAGCCATGAGTAGATAAAAAAGCGCCGGATTTCGCCGTATGTAGGGTAATCAAGCGCTTTTGCTTCACATATTTTCGATGCTTTGCCGCTATGAGACAGCTGGATCCGGGGGTTTTGGCTCTTGTTAGAGAATCTCGATTTCCTTGTTCCAGCTCATCATTGCCCGCAGCTCGCGACCAACCTGCTCCACTTGGTGTTCCGATTCAAGACGGCGACGAGACAGGAAGTTCGGGCGACCGGCTTGGTTTTCTAAAATCCAGTTTTTGGCGAAAACACCTTCCTGAATTTCCTGCAAGACCTTTTTCATCTCTTTTTTGGTCTCGTCGGTGATGATCCGGCGACCAACACTATAGTCACCGTATTCGGCGGTATCGCTGATTGAGTAGCGCATCAGGGATAAACCGCCCTGAGCCACCATGTCGATGATTAATTTCATTTCATGCACACACTCATAATAGGCATTTTCAGGATCATATCCGGCTTCAACAAGCACTTCAAATCCGACCTTCATCAACTCGGTAACACCACCGCAAAGGACGGCCTGCTCACCGAAAAGATCGGTTTCGGTTTCCTCACGGAAGGTTGTGCTGAGCAGGCCGGCCCTGCTGCAACCGATGCCGTAACCATAATCAAAAGCAATATCCCGAGCCTTGCCGGTGTAATCCTGATGGACGGCAAACAGTCCGGGCACGCCGCGCCCGGCTTGATACTGGCTACGAACCGTGTGGCCGGGTCCTTTAGGCGCGATCATGAAAACATCAATGTCCGCCGCCGGAATAATTCGACCGAAATGGATGTTAAAGCCATGGGCGAATGCCAGTGCTTTACCGGTCGTGAGATGGGGCTTGATATCTTTCTCATATAAATCCGGTTGCTTCTCATCACTGACCAGAATCATAATAACGCTGGCCATCTCAGCCGCTTGACTTGATGTGGCAACTTTCAGACCGACAGCTTCGGCTTTCGCCCATGACGGGCTGCCTTCATAAAGTCCGACGACGACGTCAAAACCGCTTTCACGCAGATTTAAGGCATGGGCGTGCCCTTGGCTGCCAAAGCCGATGATGGCGATGGTCTTGCCATCCAAGGCATGTGTGCGGCATTCATTTTCTTTGTAGATTTTTTTCATGGAAATCCTCCTTTAACTTTGGTCGGGTTCTGGCAGAGTGATCACTCTTTTTCCGGATGCGTCACATTCATGGCTCGCACGCCGCGTTCAATGGCAATTGGGCCGGTACGAACCAGCTCAAGAATACCGTAAGGCTCCAGCATACCTTTGAGGGCAAGGATTTTATCGTCTTTGCCGCTGAGCTCGATGGTCAATGTGGTGGGCGAAACATCAATGACGTGGCCGCGAAAAATATCGATAATTTGAAGAATCTGTGCCCGTGACGCGGCTTCGGCCTTGACCTTGATGAAGACCAGTTCTCGGGAAAAAGATTCATCGGGGGACAAGTGTCGGACCAACAGAACATCCGGCAATTTGTGGAGCTGCCGGATAATCTGATTGATCTGCTCATCGCTGCTGCGCAAGGTAATCGTAATTCGGGAAATCGCAGGGTCCTGAGTTACGCCGACAGTCAGGCTCTCGATATTGTAGCCGCGACGGGCAAACAAGCTGGAAACCCTGTTGAGGACACCGGCTCTGTTTTCAACCAGAACAGAAAGGCTTTTCAACATAGAAGACCTCCTCCTTTAAGCGCTACACAACAAAACTACCACTTTTAAGCGGTGGCTTCAATCGGAACATTTGATGAAGTTACAAAACGATAAGAAATATCGATCATTCCTGCTCCGGAATCCGCCTTGCGTCAATCCGGACTATTTTTCAACAGATCGCGGATTTCCTCAAGCAGAATGATGTCTTCGGCTTTGGCCGGCGGCGCTTCTTGCTCTTCCTCTTCTTTTTTTCTTTGTAATTTGCCAATGGCTTTAACCAACAGAAAAATGACCAAAGAGATAATCAGGAACTGCAAAACGACCTCGATTAAATGACCGTATGTAACCGCGACCTCCGGTTTGACAATTTCCGAACCGCTCATCTGCGCCGGACTGAGAATAATTTTAAAATCGGTAAAACTGATGCCGGCCGTCAGAAATCCAATGATCGGCATGATGATGTCATTGACGAAAGAACTGACGATTGCGCCAAATGCCGCGCCAATAACAACCGCAAACGCAAGATCGAGAACGTTACCGCGCAAGATGAACTTTTTGAATTCAGATAGCATACACTTAAACCTCCGTATGATTTGGAATGAATGATCGTTCTTCACCTCAGTATAGCGAAATTAAAGCCGATAGTGAAGTGGGCAGGGGAAAGCATGCGCCGATCCGGAATGGTTACCTTGAGCGACTCAATTAGATGATTGACTCATTGGACAGACGTATGTTAAAATAAATCACATGAAACATCGTTTCACACAATGAAATAATTTCGACGAGCAATTCACCTGTTGCAGCAACATTTTGTCAATGAAGGGGATGTTAAAATGGCCAAATTTCTCGAATACCAAGGAAAAAATTGGTTGCGAAAAGCCGGTTTGCCCATACCGGACGGTCAGGTGGCCTATACAGCGGAACAGGCGCGCGATATTGCTCGGCAATTTGGCAAACCGGTCGCCGTTAAAGGGCAGGTTCAAGCTGGTGGGCGAGGAAAGGCCGGCATCGTCAAGTTGGTTGATACACCGGATTTGGCCGAGCAGGCAGCGACGCAGATTCTGTCGACCCAAGTCAGAGGTATGCCTGTACGAGCCGTTCTGGTAGAGGAAAAATTAAGCATTAAAAAAGAATATTACTGTTCGATTGTGGTGAATGGTGCCCGTGACGCCAGGACACCGCTTTTGATGTTCAGCCCTGAAGGTGGCATGGACATTGAGAGTGTTCCCGAAGATCAAATTTATCGGCTTAATCTGGATCCGATCTTTGGACTGCAACAATATCAAGCCATTGATCTTTGTGTTCGAGCCGGAATTGACCGTCAAGATCTGGATAAATTCACGACCTTTCTAACCAAGCTGGCGGCGGTGTATCGCCAATACGATTGTCAGACTCTTGAGATCAATCCTCTTGTGGTCACCGAGCAAGAGGACATAGTTTGTGCTGACTGTAAGATGGAAATCGATAATAGCGCGGTCAGCCGCCATCCGGAATTTGGTATTAAAATTGCTCGTGATTTCCCGGGAGAGATCACCGAACTTGATGAGATCGGCTGGTCCATTGAGGAAACAGATGCCAGAGGAACCGGTTTTTTGATGAATATGGGCTTTGACGAAGTAAGTCCGGGCTATATCGGCTATCATCCGATTGGTGGCGGATCGGCCATGATGGGTCTGGACGCGCTCAACCATGTCGGATTAAAACCCGCCAACTATGCCGATACCAGTGGCAATCCGGTCGGTTCAAAAATTTATCGCGTGGCCAAATGTGTTTTATCGCAACCTAATATCGATGGTTATTTATTGGGTGGATTCATGATGGCCAATCAAGAGCAGTGGCATCATGCGCATGCTCTGGTCAAAGTGTTATGCGAGATGCTGCCCGAGAAAAAACCTGGTCTGCCGTGCGTTTTACTTTTATGCGGCAACAAAGAAGAGGAATCTCTGGCCATCTTGAGGAAAGGCCTGGCCGAACTGATGACCCCCGATGGGCCGGGCCGCCGAATTGAAATCTACGGTAAGGAACATGTGACGGATACGCTTTTTATTGGTCAACGTTTACTGGAACTTAGCAAGGCGTACCATTTGGAGAAAGTACAAGGAAAGGAGAACGGCTGATATGTTTGAGATTGTCGAAAGAACAATTGTTGTCTCCATCGATACCTCCAAATGCCCGGACTGTGTGACCAAGGCATGTGAGGCGGCCTGCGCCAAGTATGCCCGGGGCATCATCAAAATTGATACGAACGGTTGTGCCTCAACCGGTGACCTGAGCAAGCAAGAAGTACTTAGGCTGGGTACCGAGTGCCTAGCCTGTGAGTTTGCCTGTAAACATGATGGAAATCAAGCTATTACAATCAATATTCCCATCACCGGACTCGATGAATATAACCGGAAACGCGGCCAGTAAGGAGGATTATATGGGTATCATGGTTCACCAAGAATCCAAAGTGATTATTCAGGGCATCACCGGCCGAGAAGGTTCGCTGCGCACAAAATATATGAAGGAATACGGCACCAATGTCATTGGCGGCACCAGTCCGGGCAAGGCCGGTGAAATCGTGTTTGGTGTTCCGGTTTTCAATACCGTGCGGGAAATCGTCCGACAATTCGGCGCCATCGATTTTAGTGTAATCTTTGTGCCCGGCCACCGTCTCCTGTCGACAGTCATGGAGGCCTGCGATGCTGGTGTCAAGAACATCGTACCGTGTGTGGAAGGCACACCGATCCACGATATTATGTATATGATTGAATATGCCCGAATTCGCGGCTCGAGAATTATCGGCCCCGGATCAATCGGAATTATCACGCCCGGGCAAGCCGTTGTCGGCTGGTTGGGTGGAAATGTCGGCTGGGCCAATCAGTTTTTTGTTCAAGGTAGCATTGGCGTGATCTCGCGCAGCGGCGGTCAGTCGGGAACCATCCCTTGGGTTTTGCGCGAGGGCGGTTTTGGCGTCAGTACGGTCGTTCATACAGGTACTGAACCGGTTGTAGGCACTTCTATGGCCGATCTGCTTCTGGAGTTTGAGGCCGATCCGGCAACGCGCGGCGTGGCGATTTATGCGGAAATCGGCGGCACTTTGGAAGAGGAATGCGCCGAAGTTATCGCATCCGGGCAATACACCAAGCCACTGGTTGTGTATGTGGCCGGTGCTTGGGCGCCGGAAGGGCAACGATTCTCCCATGCGTCGAATATTGTTGAGCGGGGTCGCGGTTCGGCAAAAAGCAAAATTGCCGCCATTACCAAGGTTGGTGGCTTAATCGCCGAGACCCCGACCGATATTCCGGTTCTTTTAAATCGAACCTTACCTTTGGATTTTGCTATTACCAAGAACAAACAGTAAAAACCTTCAGGGATGCATCGATATAGGCTTTGGAGATGGTAGACAAACCCTGGCTGGTTTGCTTATGTCGTGGATGTAGGCTATTTAAGAATTTCTTGGATGGCCTTTAGCAATCGGTCAACATTTTCCTCTTTGGCACCATATCCCATCAGACCGATCCGGATAACCTTGCCGGCCAGATCCCCAAGGCCGCTTCCGACCTCAATCAGATATTGGTCGCGTAGCCTTGCACGCAGGGCTTTCTCGTCGATGCCTTGTGGAACTTTGACCGTATTGAGCATCGGCAAACGATAAGGCTCGGCAACCAGCATCTCCCAACCCATTTCCGAGAGACCTGCTATCAGGCGAGCATGGGCTTTTTGATGCCGGAGAAAAACCTGTTCAAGACCTTCTTCCAGTACGTTATAAAGCGACTGGTAAAGGCCGTAGAGCATATTGATGGGCGCGGTATGATGATAAACCCGGCTGGCGCTGGCCCAATAGGCGGTCAGCAAGTTCATGTCCAAGTACCAGTTGGGTACTTTGCTGGCCCGATTGGTAATTTTTTCCATGGCACGATCGGAAAAGGTGATCGGTGCAATGCCCGGCGGGCAAGAGAGACATTTCTGGCTGCCGGAATAACAGACGTCAACATGCCAGTTGTCGACTTCGACGGGCATACCGCATAAACTGGTTACGCAATCAAGCAGATATAGGCTGTCGGTTGACTTCAGAAGGTCGCCGATTTCCCGGGCCGGATTTAAGACGCCGGTTGATGTTTCGGCATGAACCATGGCTACGATTTTATACTGATTCTGTTTAAGTTTGTCCGCCGCTTGGTCGATCGAAACAGGCTGGCCCCACGGAAAATTCAAAACGTCTACATCAGCGCCGAGGCGTGTGGCTACATCAATCATCCGATTACCAAAGACTCCGTTAGCCAGAACGAGGACCCGGTCGCCCTGCTCAATGGTGTTGACAAAAGCCGTTTCCATGCCGGCCGAACCTGTGCCGGAAATGGGTATCGTAAAGGTATTCTTTGTTCCCAAAACAATAGCCAAGTTGGCCTTGATTTCATCCATAATCTCGATAAAGAAAGGATCCAAATGGCCTAATGTCGGTCTTGACAAGGCTTGGTAGGTTGAGGGTGCAACGGGGCTCGGCCCCGGTCCAAGCAAAAGAACATTCTGTACGCGATCCAATAGATTATCCACTTTTACTCCTCCTTCATGCTCTGACGAAAGGCATCAGAATGAAATTAATTTTTAAAATTGCTTACTACAATATTATCACAATTTCTTTGCCGGTCAATTGGTTTTTCTCCGGTTGTACCGATGGTTGCAAAGAAATTATGTGTATGCTATGATTTCACCAAGTGAAACCCGAAAGGTTGTTGGTCCGATGGCACAAAAACTGTCTAAATCAAACCAATCCATCGAAAAAGTTCTGTTTATTATTGAGATCATGGCCAATGAAAGTGGCCCAATGCGGTTACAGGACATTGCCGAACGGGCCGGCATACCGGCCAGCACGACGTTGCGGCTGGTCAACACGCTTTTGCGACATGGCTATGCCCACCAAGATGCCTATTCGCAAAGGTATCATCTTTCGTTGAAATTCATGCAAATCGGCAACAAGATTCATAATCAGATCAGTTTGCGAGGTATTGCGCGTCCATTCCTGCTGGAGCTGGCTCAACGTTGTCAGGAGGCCAGTTGCTTGGCCGTTGACCACAATATGGAGGTTGTCTATACCGATGTTGTGGAAGGACCGGATAATATGCTCAAGATTATGCAGCACATTGGCAAAAGAGCGCCCATGCACTGCACCGGTGTCGGCAAGCTCATGTTGCTGAATTATAATGAGGAGAAGTTGGACAACTTTATCCAAAGCAAAGGCCTGCCGGTTTTGACACCCTACACCAAGGTGACCAAGGCGGCATTGCTGGCCGATCTGGAAAATTGCCGGGAACAGGATTATGCGTTGGACGATGAAGAGTGTGAAATTGGTGCTCGCTGTGTAGCCGGACCAATTCGAGATTATACCGGCAAGATCATCGCCGCGATCAGTGTTTCCGGACCGACATCCCGCTTGACTCTTGAGCGGACGCCGGCGATTATTGCGGTTGTTAAAGAAATCGCTGCCAGAATATCCCAGCAAATGGCCTTTGAAGAAAGGCCGCCAAAGGATTGATAGCGGAACACTTTTGTTAAGGTCTTTTAATGCTTGAAGACTTATCCCTCCGTTTGCCGGCAAAATCTATGATTTTGTCGTGAAAACAATGCCGGCCGCCAAGCGCGCCTTTTCCATCACGCCGATGACCGAACGGGTGATGGTCATGTTCCGGGCGAGGATGTCATATTTTTGCGCCAGAATCAATCGCGTAATTTCTTGTATTTCATAAAACCAACGATCAGGATCAGGCTGTTCGTTGAATGTTTTGTCTGCGGAACGGGTGACGACCCGGATCTCGGCCAGTCCATTGCTGCCGCCCTTGACCTGAATATAGCCTTGCTCACCCTCGATCAGGACCTGATTTTCGCCCCAAGTGTCCTTGGCAGCTGCGCAACTGCTGACAAAATCATCATATTGCATCATCATCACCCCGGATGTGTCCGCCTGCCCCGTCCGGCGGTTGGGATAATACACAGCATCCCGGGGTTCACCGAAAAGGGCAACATTGAGGTAAATATTGTAGTAATTGATATCCTGCAGGCAGCCGCCGGCATGATCCAGACTGAATACATTGGGCAGTTTACCGGCCAAAAGCGCATCGTAGCGGCTGGAATATTGGCTGTAATTGCAAAGAACCAACCGAATGCGGCCGACACGCGGCAAATGTTTCTTCAACAGCTGGAAATTAGGCAGATAAGGTGTCGGTACGGCCTCCAAAAGCAATAAACCTTGTTCATCAGCCAGCCGCGACAGTGTTTCCAACTGCTCTTTTTCCGGTGTCAACGGTTTTTCGCACAAGACATGTTTGCCATGGGACAAAGCCAAATGAGCTTGGGGGAAATGCAGATTATTGGGGGAAGCGATATAGATGAAGTTAACCTCACTGTCATGCATCAAATCGGTAAGATCGGTGCAGACCTTTTCCACATTGTGCTCAGAGGCCAAAGCCCGGCCTTTTTCTTGGCTGCGTGAATAGACGGCGCCCAACCGGATGCCATCGGTGCGCGCCACGCCGGCCAGAATGGATCGAACAATGGGGCCGGTGCCGATGGTACCGAGGACAATTTCTTTAACAGCTCTTTTTTTCATAATTATTATCTTTCTTGCCGATTTGCTAGGGCCGGCATACTGGTTCGGATGGTTGTTTTTATGTTACCATATTATTCACAGAACGGGATTCGGACATTTTTATCGGCTAAGGTGATCATGGGATGTTGGAAAAAACCTTCGGCTCCAGGAAAGCAAATACAATTTACCAAGAACGGGTCGGCGCCTATGGCATTGGTTTTGATCACGAGCAAAAAATCCCGGTTGTCATGACACCTCTCCTTGATGGGAGAACAGGCTGTTTTTTGCCGGGCGGTGGGATTGAGCACAATGAAACCCATGCGGCTTGCATAATTAGAGAATGTCTGGAAGAAGCCGGCCTGCATGTTATTCCTCGGGAATTAATTTGCAAAATTGACTACTACCATTTTATTGAGCAAACCCGAACCAATATTTATGGAATCGGTTATTTCTATACCATGGAGATCAAAGGTGTGGTATCCGAACCAACGGAAAAAGACAGCGTTCTGACCTGGCTCACGCTTGCTGAAGTGAAAGAGCGATTGTTTTTCCCCCATCAAATCTGGGCGGTTGAACAAGCGTTTCAACACCACGGTCGGTAATTCATATGGCCAGGAGACATATTGTACAATTATACAGTCAGCAGATCCATATTAATTAATCGAGAGGTTCCTACCAATGAAACTGCTTCCCAAACTTGAAATGAACAACGGCTTGGCTACCCTGTACGTCGATGGCAAACCCTTCTTTGCCTTGGGGGGTGAGCTTCATAATTCAAGCGCTTCCAGTACGACCTATATGCGCGAGGTGGTTTGGCCCAGCCTGCGTCAGATCAGTGGCCTTAATTCGATCATCGCTACGGTTTCCTGGCAGCAGATCGAGCCCGGTCAAGGGCGGTTTGACTTTACCGTTCTGGATGATCTGATCGCCGATGCTCGCCAAGAGGGTATTCGCTTGGTTTTGATCTGGTTCGGTCTTTGGAAAAACGGCGCGTCGTCGTATGTTCCGAGCTGGGTCAAACGGGATCCGGTCACTTATTTTCCCTGTGTCAGAGCACAGGGAACGCAGTTGGGTTCACGTTTTGGCGGTCTGGGCGACTATACAATCTCACCGCTTTGCGAGGCCGCCGTAGCCGCCGACGCGCGGGCGTTTGCCGCCGTTATGGCGCACATCCGCGCTGTTGACACCGACCATACGGTGATCATGATGCAGGTGGAAAATGAAATCGGCTTGTTGGGCAGCGCCCGAGATTATTCACCGGTGGCCAACGCCAAATACTTGGAACCCATCCCGCAGGTGGTCGCCGAAGCCTATGGTGTTTCAGGCAATTGGGAACAGGCTTTTGGCGCTGATGCCCAAGAATATTTCATGGCTTGGTACTATGCCCGTGCGGTCCAAACCATTGCCTCCGCCGGCATTCGAGAACTGGCCCTGCCCATGTATGTTAATGCTTGGTTACAGCAGGATCCAGATCGCGCCGGCGCATATCCGAGCGGCGGCCCGATTGCCAAAATGATCAAGCTTTGGCGTTTGGCCGCGCCAAGTATTTGCCTCTATGCACCGGATATTTACCTTCCGGATTTTGAGGCCGTCGTGGCTGAATACAGTGCGGACGGCAATCCTTTGTTTATCCCCGAAACCAGAACCAATGTTTCGTCTGCCGCCGCGGTTTTTCTGGCTTTTGGCAAATACAACGCTATCGGCTTTAATCCCTTCGGCATTGAAGATCTGTTTTCGCCGCGCTCCGGTGGGTTTGATCCGGCCGAACTGGCAGCCTTGAATATCGATGTATCCGCGTTTTCCAATGAGGGGACCGCCACTTATTTGCCCCAGAGCTATTGTCTGATCGGCAATATGCTGGGAATCATCGCCCGTTATCGGGGAACCAAACAGATGACTGGATTCTACCAATATGGTGACGCGGAAGGCTGCATGCTGTCCTTTAGCAAGTATGACATTCGGATTGCTTATGGTCGGATCGGTCCGGGCAAACCACCCGCGGGAGGCTTGGTCATTGAAGTCGATGCGGATAATTTTATTTTTGCCGGAACCAATTTTTTGGCTTCGTTTCTGCCTAAAAAGGATGTCGAAAAATATGTCGGCTACGTCATGATTCAAGAGGGCAAGTATCAGGATAATGTCTGGCGGCCCGGTCGGATTCTCAATGGCGACGAACAACGGGTCGGTCTGCGGGATGTGCCGCAGGCTTTGCAGGTCGAGGTTTTTCAGTATTAAGACGCATCTTGCTTTTTGTATCCGACCGATCTTGATGAAAACTATGGATAATGCAATAAGGGGTCTCCTTAAAACAAGGCGACCCCTTCCTTTTTGCTATTGGATGAACAGATTAATTGCTCTATTTTCAACAGTATTTTTTGATCCCGGGAGGAAGATCATCGGGATCGGCACTGAGAATAATCATGACATTTATTGCATCTCGTTCGGCAAAAGCCTCGAGTTTTTCGAGAAAGGATTCCAAATTGCTTAGATCGGAATCACCGGAAATCTTACCGATGCTGTCAATGTAGATGTGGGTGACATCAAAGTCTTTGGCGCTTATCCCGGCGATGAAGCTTAATAGCTGGTCGTATCCTCTGACCGGATACTGTGAAACGTCAACCAGGCGGATTTGATACTTGACCAACCCGTTCAACCGCTTGCCGAACTCAAGGCAAACAACGTTGGCGGATTCGCTGGTGGCCTGCATATTGAGGTCGTCTACCAATCTGGCGGTTTTTCCGCTCCCTTTTTCACCGACAATTAACTTGATCATAGGCGCTCACTCCTTTGCGTATTATAAAATGGAATCTGACTCTATTGTAACCTACTTTGACCGACAATTGAAAGACAATTCGGAGACAATTCGGCCCAATTTTTTCAACTTGCATAGTTATGGCCATCATGCTATAATGCCGATGTTAAGAAGTAGGCTTGGAGACAGAGAGTGGGGTGCCCCCACTCTTTGTTGCTATAAGAGGTCTCGGAGGATGCTTTTGATGACAGACGGTCGCTCGCCCGCCGCGCAAAAAGTTTTCGCAGCTGCTGCGCCACTGATCGAAGCTCTGGATATCGAACTGGTTGACGTTGAATATGTCCGGGAAAACCAAGCTCGTATCCTACGCCTCTACATCGACAAGCCTGATGGTGTCACCGTGGAGGACTGCGCAACGGTCAGCCGGATGGTCGATCCGGTCATTGATCATGAGCTGGGTCTGAAAACCCATGATTATCTGGAGGTGTCATCACCGGGTCTGCAAAGAATACTTAAGACCGAACGTGATTTTAAGCGTTACGAAGGGGAATGGGTCGAAGTAACACTCTACCGCGCCTTGGACGGCAGAAGAAAATATCAAGGTGTTTTGGGACCGTACGCATCCGATCAAGTTGTGATTCGTTTGGAAGATGACAGTGAACGGATATTTGCAAGAGAATTAGTAGCCAGAACCCGGCGTTTTTTCCGGGGCTGAAATCGGGATATGTGATAATACGGAAGGAGCATATAGGCAGATGAATGTAGAGTTGATTGAAGCTCTCAGGCTTTTGGAAAAAGAAAGAGGCATTGAAGCCGAGGTTTTGTTCGAAGCCATAGAAGAGGCCTTGGTGTCGGCATATAAACGTGAATTTGATGCCAAGACAACCGAGAACATCCGGGCGGAAATCGATCGCGAAACAGGGGAAATGAAAGTGTTTTTAACCAAAACTGTTGTGGATACGGTGACGGATTTCAATGCCGAGATTTCCTTTGAGGAGGCCGTGGCCATTTCGGAGGAATTTGAAGTCGGCGATATCCTGGAATACGAGTTAAGCCCACAGGACTTTGGTCGTTTGGCGGCGCAAACCGCCAAAAACGTCATTAATCAGAAGCTGTGCAGTGCCGAGCGTGAGCGGATTCATAATGAGTTTTCCAACCGAATCGGAGAAATTGCCGCCGGAGTCGTCCAGCGCAAGGACCGTCGCGAAGTTATCGTCGACATCGGGCGGGCCGAAGCTGTTTTGCCGTATAATGAGCAGGTTCGCCTTGATGGTTATAATTTCAACCAGCGTTTGCGTTTTTTGATCCTCAAGGTGGACGAGAAAAAGGGACGGCCGATTGTTTATGTCTCGCGCAGCCATCCAAATTTTGTTCGCAAGCTTTTTGAACAGGAGGTTCCGGAAATCGCCAGCGGTATTGTAGAAATCATGTCGGTGGCCCGTGAGGCCGGTTCCAGAACCAAAATCGCCGTTGTTTCCCGAGATAGCAATGTGGACAGCGTTGGCGCCTGTGTCGGCCAACGGGGCTTGCGCGTTCAGGCGATCATGGATGAGATGATGGGTGAAAAGATCGATATTATCGAATGGCACCCTGATATTGTTGAATTTATCAGCAACAGTCTCAATCCGGCCAAGGTTGTTCGTGTGGATATTCAGGAAGAGGAAAAGGTCGCTCGTGTGATCGTTCCGGACCGCCAGCTTTCGCTGGCTATCGGCCGCGAGGGGCAAAATGCGCGGCTGGCGGCTCGTTTGACCGGATGGAAAATCGACATCAAAAGCGAATCTCAGTATCGGGAGGCCATTGAAGCCGAAATCATGTCGCGATTTATCGATGCGGTGGAATCCACGGCAGCCGAAAGTGACGACCTTGAACATGAGGGGAACAACCACGTCTACGAAAACGTGGAATAAGGATTGCGCGGGAGGTCAACCAGCATGCCTAGAAAAATTCCGCAAAGAATGTGTGTTCATTGCCGGATCATGCGACCAAAGCGCGAGTTGATCCGTCTGGTGGCCACCAAGGATGGAGTCATTTCCCTCGATCCATCGGGCAGAAAACCCGGCCGCGGCGCCTATGTGTGTCGCAGCCGCAATTGTCTGGAACAGGCAATTCGCGCACGAAAAATAGACAGGGGACTGAAGGCCAGAATGGATGAAACAATCATTGCGGCATTGATCGCGCAAATGGAGTCTTTGGCGGTTGATTTTGAGGAGGAAGATGGCACGACAGTCGCAAACAAATCGAAAAGCTCGTTCCCTTGAACAGGCAGAGCCCGAGGCCGTTTGGCGAATGTTGGGCCTGGCTGCCAGAGCCGGCCGCGTGGTGATCGGCGCAGAGGGCGCAGCCAAAGCCGTACGGCGTCAAAAAGCGCAATTGGTGATTCTGGCAGCCGATGCGGCAAATGATACGGCCCAAAAGGCCAAAAGGCTATGCCGAAGAGCCGGTGTGCCGTTCCGGCAATTTGGCACAAAAAACGAAATAGGCCATTGGACCGGTCATACAGCAAGAGCGATTGTGGCTGTCCTGGATGATGGTTTTGGCCGTCGCCTGACGACGTTGATTGATCAAATTATTGAACCGGCCGGCCCAAATCGGCAAACGGATGATGTGAATACAACACTTGGAGGTTAAGGTAGAGATATTATGGCGAAAAAAGACGATGCAGGATCCGGACTGAGAGCAGGGTTTATCCGTAGTGACGGGCCTCCTCAGCCCCCTAAAAAGAAAAAACCGGAAGGGTCCGAGCAAAAGGTTGCCGCTCCGACACTTCCGCCTGCCGAAACCAAACCGGCCGATCCGAAAGAGGTGACCGGCCCAACAATAACCATGCGGGGTGTTTCCGGAAAAAAAATAACCGGCGCCGTCAAGGTTATTAAGGCTGCCAAAGCCGCCAAGCCGGTGGAAAAAAAGACCGATCCGGAGAGCGAGAAAAAAGTCGATGTCGAGGTTGCTTCAATACCGGAGGATTCGAAACAAAACATTCCGGCGGCCAAGGGCAAAGCGGTCAAAGATCCCAAAGCCCCCAAGGTTGCGCAACCTGCGGAGGTTGCTGAGGTGGATGTCAAACCGAAAAAAACGGTTGCCAAAACCAAAGTTCAGCCCGAAGCCGAGCAACCCGCCGAACCACCTCGGTCTCAGCCGCGCTCGCTTGTCTCCCCCGGGCAAACCGGGCCCCGGCCACGACGTCCGCAAAGCGGTCTTGGTGATCTGCCCCAAAGCCAACGGGCACCCGGTCAAGGGGGCAGTTTTACGCCGCGCTCCCAAAGTGATCATCCCCAGAGCTCACGGCAGCCGTCGGGTCGCGACGTGAGTGCTCGTGACGGCGCTCCTGTCGGTCGTCCGTCGAGCTCCCGCCCCCCTCGTCTGAAAATTCCCGATATTCCGGAGGAGCTGATCGAGAAACTTCCCGATTCACCCAGAGCACGCGACTCATTCGGCCGGGATGGCAAACGTGATGAACGTCGTGAACCCAGAAAAGAAACCGGTCGGACAGCGGCTGATACCCGAGATAAGCACCGAGCATTCAGGCAGCAGGCGCAAGCCATGTCCGGTCGGGGTGTCAATGCCGCCCTGTCCGATGAAGCATTGCTTGAAACCTTCTATCGAGATTCCGGCAAGGGGAGAGGACGAGGCGGCCGCAGTCGCCGCAGCCCAAAACCGGCGCCGGTGGTTCGTGCGGTCTTGACCCATGTGGTTTTGCCCGAAACATTGACCGTTAAGGAATTCGCCGAAGCCATCAAAAAAACCTCCGCTGAGGTCATTAAAAAATTGATCAAACTTGGCATTATGGCCACGGTCAATCAGCAAATCGACTTTGATACCGCGACGATTGTTGCCGAGGAATTTGATATCACAACCGAAAAATTGATCGAGGTGACCGAAGAGGAAATTCTCTTTGATGAATCGGAGGATTTGGAAGCCGATCTGAAGCCGCGTCCACCTGTTGTTGTGGTCATGGGTCACGTTGACCATGGAAAAACGTCGATACTCGACCGAATCAGGTCGGCTTCGGTTGTTGAAGACGAAGCCGGAGGCATCACGCAGCATATCGGCGCTTACACCGTACAGGTCAAGGGGCGTCAAATCACCTTCCTAGACACACCCGGTCATGAGGCCTTCACAACCATGCGGGCCCGTGGGGCACAGGTCACCGACGTGGCGATCTTGGTTGTCGCGGCGGATGACGGCGTCATGCCGCAAACCATCGAAGCCATCAACCATGCCAAGGCGGCCGACATCCAAATTATTGTCGCCATTAATAAAATTGACAAAGCAGATATCAACATCGACCGCGTTAAACAGGAGTTGGCGACCCACGACCTGATTCCCGAGGAATGGGGCGGAACAACGGTTATGGTACCGGTTTCCGCCAAAACCGGCCAAGGCATGGATGAGCTGTTGGAAATGGTCTTGCTGACCGCGGATATCCTTGATCTCAAAGCCAATCCGGACAAGCAGGCCAAGGGTACCGTCATCGAAGCACAATTGGATCGAAATCGCGGCCCGGTGGCCACTGTCCTCGTGCAAAGAGGCACACTCAGCATCGGCGATACGCTGGTAGTAGGATCCATTATTGGCAATGTTCGTGCCATGGCCAATGATAAGGGTAGTCAA
Organism: Clostridiaceae bacterium; assembly: GCA_012520975.1. Classification (GTDB taxonomy): domain Bacteria; phylum Bacillota; class Clostridia; order Saccharofermentanales; family UBA5734; genus UBA8949. Next base: position 43,985 of record JAAYNF010000128.1, read on the forward strand.
GTCAAGAGCGCCGGTCCCTCGATACCGGTTGAAATTCTCGGTATGCCGGAAGTTCCGGAAGCCGGTGAAATCTTCTATGCGGTCACCGATGACAAAGTGGCGCGCGCACTGGCCGAACGCCGGCGGACCGAGCAGCGCGAACAACAGCTGCGCAGCAGTTCACGTATGTCGCTGGATACTTTGTTTACTCAGATAGCAGCCGGTGAAGTCAAGGATTTCAACATTATTGTCAAGGCCGACGTCCAAGGCAGTGTCGAAGCTGTTCGACAAGCCCTGGAAAAATTGACAAGTCCGGAGGTGCGGATCAATATTATTCATGGCGCGGTCGGCGCAATTACCGAATCCGATGTTCGGTTGGCCGAGGTTTCCAATGCGATTGTTATTGGCTTTAATGTCCGGCCGGCGGCAAATGTTGCGGATATGGCCAAGGAAACCGGAGTTGATCTTCGGATGTATCGGGTCATTTATCATGCGATCGAGGACATAGAAGCCGCCATGAAAGGTCTGCTGGCACCGCAATTTGAGGAAACCATTCTTGGTCATGCCGAGGTGCGGCAGGTGTTCCGGGTCAGCGGAGTCGGGAGTGTTGCCGGCTGCTATGTCACCGACGGCAAGATCCACCGTTCCTCGGAAGTTCGCATTGTCCGGGATGGCATTGTTGTCCATGAAGGCAAACTGGCATCTCTCCGTCGCTTCAAAGACGATGTTCGAGAAGTGGCCGCGGGCTATGAATGCGGCATGGGTATCGAACGTTTCAACGACATTAAAGAGAATGACATCATTGAGGCTTTCGAGATGACTGAAATTGAAAGGGGTTGATCGGTCTGCGACGTTCAGATCGGGTCGGCGACGAAATCAGGCGAGTGGTTGCCGACATTATTCAAAATGAGATCAAGGATCCGCGACTGCCTCCTATGGTTTCGGTTGTGGAGGTTCGTATGTCACGCGATCTGTCCCACGCTTACCTTTATATCAGCGTGATGGGCGATGAGCAGGTCAGAAAGGACTGTGAGGCTGCTCTAAGCAGCGCTTCAGGCTACATTCGCCGTGCATTGACCAGCCGCGTCCGCCTGCGGATCGCGCCGGAGCTTCATTTTATCATTGATCATTCCATCGAACACGGTGCCCGGATGATTCGCCTGATCGATGAGGCGATCGGAGGTTCCCAAAAAGATGACTGAATTGGACAGCATCAGCCAGCTGGCCGATCGGTTGCTTGCAGCCGAGCACATAGCGGGTTCAATCTTTCTCTATCCGCACGTCAGCATTGACGGCGATGCTCTCGGCTCAATGCTTGCTCTGGCCAATGCCCTCGGTCAGCTTAACATCAGAGTCCGCATGCCTTTTGATGAGGAAATATCCGACCGTTTGCTCTTTTTACCCGAGCTGGATCGGCTGGAACCCTTTGATGAGTCTTTGGTTGCCGAGCTGGCTTCGGATCAACAATTCGCCTTGCTGGTGGATTGTTCGGATAGCGGACGAATAGGGCGTCTCAAGGCATTGAGTGATTTGGCCCCGCAAATCGGTGTCATTGATCATCATGTTTCCGGCGGGCAATCCGGATTTCTCCGTTGGATTGACCCAACGGCCGCTGCGGTCGGCGAAATGGTCTATGATCTGATTGTGGAACTGGAAAAACGCACGGGCCGTTCCTTGTTCAACCAAACCATAGGTGTTTTGCTGATGACCGCCATTGTCTCGGACACAGGAGGCTTTGCTTTTTCCAATGTGTCGGCCCGGACGTTCCGTACAGCTGCCGCTCTGATGAAAAATGACATTGACCTGAGAACAATTACCTATTATTTGTTTGATCTGACCAGTCAGGAACGTATGCGTCTGATGGGCCGCGTGTTTACCGACGCTCAATTTCATTATCGCGGCCGTCTGGCGATAGCTCTTGTTGACCAAGAGCTGATTAATTCTTGTGGTGCCAGCGACGCGGATTTGGAAGGTGTGATCGGGCATTTGCGGAATGTGGCCGGTGTTGAAGCAGCATTTTTGATCCGAGAATTACCGGGTCAAGACCTGCGAGTCAATATCCGAAGCAGTGAAGCATTCAATGCGGCGGAATTTGCCCGCTTGTTTGGCGGCGGCGGTCATCCTCGAGCCGCCGGCCTGCAATTTGAGCCGATGCCCTTGGATAAAGCCGCAGCTTTGATTATCAATAAGGCAGGTGAATGGCTGTAGGCAGAACTACGGCAATCAGATCAGGTATTTTATTGATAGACAAACCCCGCGGGATGACATCTTTCGGGGTCATTTCACGTTTGCGAAAACTGACCGGTATTCGTCGGATCGGGCATACAGGAACGCTGGATCCTTTTGCCGAAGGCCTTCTTCCTGTTTGTATCGGCCGCGCGACCGTTGCGGTCCAGTTTATGAGCAATTATGATAAACAATACATCCTGGGTATCGAATTCGGACGGTCGACAGACACACAGGATTTGACCGGCACGACCATCCATACAAAATCTCTTAGCCCGGCCGAACAAGCCGAGCTGATTGCCTCTGATTTTAAGCCGATACGTGAAGCGATAGACACACTTCGAGGTGATCATTTCCAGATTCCACCGATGTATTCAGCCGTCAAGATAGATGGCCGGCCGCTCTACGATTACGCCCGTAGCGGCCGGAAGGTCGAACGCCCGGCCCGGGCGGTCAGTATCAAAGAGGTGGTTGTTGAGAAAATCGGTCTGGAAGACGGCATTCTTCGTGCCGTTATACGGGTTGATTGCTCAAAAGGCACCTATATGCGCACCTTGGCCGACGATCTGGGGAAACAGACGGGCCATTACGCCCATGCAACCACACTTGTTCGCAGCCGATGCGGACCGTTTGAGCTGGCAGATGCCGTGAATCTGGAACAGTTGTTTGACTGGAGTCGGCAAGGTATCGATCAGCAGTCCTTTATGACATTTCTGCACGACAAAGGTTTGCTCTTAGACATCAGTCGGGCATTTGATTTTTTCCCGGCTTGTGATCTGCCTGCCGATCTGGCGGGGAAATTGATATCCGGGCAAACCCTTGCTCTTTCCGAGGATTTTTTGCTGAAAAGCCAACAACTTTCTTGGGCCAACCGTCCGGAGCTGATTCCGGCAAATGGTCAAAGGCTGGTCTTCTACAGTTGCGGTCAGCTGATTTGCGTTGCCCGACTGGAGGAAATCCAACCGGCATTTTACCGGATTAAAACCGAAAGGGTGTTGATTGACCTTGCTGATTTTCGACAATCCTGAGCATACCGTTGCCTGTCATCCACGAGGCATAGGCCTTGGTTTTTTCGACGGCGTCCACCGTGGTCACTTGGAGCTTCTGCGCACCTTGGTTTTCGAGAGCAACCGTATGGGTATCGTACCGGCGGTTCTTACTTTTCCCGATCGTCCGGAAAGTGTTCTGAGACCGGATGATTCTTTCAACGGGTACCTTTGCGATCTGGAGGATCGGTTGGCTTTGCTTTCAGACTGCGGGATCGGTGAAACCCACCTTTTGACTTTTGATCAAACTTTTGCCGCGATCAGCCCGATTGACTTTTTGCACAATTACTTGGGAAAAAGACTCCGGGCCAAGTTGGTTGTCGTGGGTCATGATTATCGATTCGGCCGTGGCGGGGCGGGTAATGTTGAGCTTTTGCGAAAATGGGCAGAGGACAATCAAGTTCGACTCATTGTGGTCGAGCAGGTCAAACAGGGAGGAGATCGTATTTCTAGCTCCCGTCTTCGGGAATTGATTGTCCAAGGTAAGGTGGATGAGGCTATAAGTTTGTTGGGGCGCCCATACAGCCTGCGTGGAAAGGTCATCCAAGGCCGCCGTCTGGGGAGTAGACTCGGGTTCCCGACCGCCAACATATCAATTTTGCCATTTCTGGCCTGTCCAGCGCATGGCGTTTATGCCACCAGAACCCGTGTGGATGGACGGACATACGATTCAATTACTAATGTTGGCCTTAGACCTACTGTCGATGAGGCCGCCAAGTGTCCCTTGGCTGAAACCTATTTATATGATACGAATCAAACGCTTTACGGTCGTGACATTCATATTGATTTTTTGCAAAGAATTCGGCCGGAAATGCAGTTTGAATCGATTCGTCAGCTGGTCGAGCAGGTCAACGCCGACCTAAAGCAGGTTCGGCAATGGCACCGCGAATCGGAGTTGTGCCACGAAAAGGCCAGAATTTCCGGTGTGCCGGTTTATGTTTTACCCACCGACCGATTCGCGCAGGCCGCCATTTACTTTGTTTTCTATTTGCCGTTAAAAAAGCGGCAGGCGGCGAGCATGGCACTTCTTTCCCGTGTTCTGACGTCATCCTGCCGGCGATACCCAAGCAGGATCCTGTTGGCTAGGGCCCTCGACGGTCTATACGGAGCCACCCTCGAATCCAACCAGGAGAGACAAGGGGATCTTCAGCTCATTACATTTTCCGCCGGTGCTTTACGGCGTTGGAACGACGATTCGTCACCCTTTTCTGCGGTCTGCGATCTTCTTTTTGATGTGCTTTTAGATCCCTTGCTCGATGAAGAAGGCCTGTTTTATGAGGATATCGTTGAAGCCGAGCGTCAGAACCTGATGATGGAATTGTCCGCACGCGAAAATGACCGGGCGAAATTCGCTTTTGATCGCTGCCTGGAAATGTTTTGCGGAGACCGGCCCCAAGGTCTGTCGCCATATGGTGACCTTGAATCTTTGCAAACGATTTCGCGCCAAGAGCTGGCCAAGGCATATCAGACACTCTTGTCGCAGTGCAGTGCTTCGATTTATCTGGGCGGATCAATAGACGCTGACCTGCTGGAAGCCTGTCTGGCCAGAATCAGACAACTGCCGGTTGGCGAAAGGGTAAAAGTTCGTCCGTCTGAACGACCATCGCCCTTCGATCCGGCTGAGCCGTCCGCCGGCCTGGAAAAGAGGATGGTGGAGCAAGCCAGAATCGTACTGGCTTATCAAGGGCTGCCACCTTACTTTAGCCATCGCACCATTGCTGCAACCTTTTTGAACAGCATGTTGGGCGGCGATGCGCATTCGTTGCTCTTTGATGTCGTCCGAGAAAAAATGGGTTTGGCTTACAGCGTGTTTTCTTCGCATCTACGTAGTTTGTCGGCGATGTTTATCATGGCGGGCGTGACCCCGGAGAAAGTGAATGATGCACTGAAGGCAATCCAAGATCAGCTTAGCAGATTGACGATCGGCGATTTTGACAGGTCCTTGTTTGAACGAACCGCCCGCATGATTGAAACCGGGATTCTTTCGGTCAACGATGATCTTTCGTCCATGCTGGCTCATCAAATGTATGGGCACCTATACGGCCGACTAATGAATCGGAAAGAATCTCTGGATGCTTTACGGTCGGTGACCCCCGAGGAGGTCTCGCAAATGGCATCAGGTTTGCGGTTGGTGACATGCTATGTTCTGACCGGAATGGATTCGGACTTCGATTTAACCTCTGCCGGATTATTCGATGATTTTGAAGAAGTTAATGAGGCGCAGAAATGAGCAGGAGTAGCTTTGGGCCAACAACAGACAACAGCGGTTTCAGCCGCCGGACCGTGATCGATCCGCTGACCGGCAAAACACTTAGGATTCTTCGACACGAAAGCGGCCTTGTGATTAAATTGCTGCCCCGGCCGGGCTTTAGCCGCCGCTTTGCGGCGATCACCGTGCCCTATGGCTCGATTCACACCACCTTTAATGTCGGGAACAAGACCATTCATGTTCCGGCCGGAACCGCTCACTTTCTTGAGCACTGCATCTTCAGCCGGGACGACAACGGCGGATTATTGGGTGGTTTGGCCAGTCTAGGGGCATCGGCAAATGCCTATACCTCGCATACACACACCCTGTACTATTTCACCACCGTATATCATTTTGAACAGGCTCTGGAGCTTTATTTACAAGCCATCTTTACCCCATATCTCGAACGTGACCGCGTTGAGGCCGAAAGACCGGTTGTTTTGGCAGAAATCGACCAATATCAGGATGATCCGGATTCGCGATGCTACAACAATCTGCTGTCCGCTCTGTACTCCTGCCACCCGGTTCGTGAGGATGTCGGGGGTACGCCCGAGTCGGTCAGCCAAATCACAGATACCGATCTCAAAACGGTCTGGCGATCTTTTTACCGGTCGGATCAGATCATCCTCACCCTTTCCGGAGATCTGGATGAGGATCGATTACTGACTTTGCTGACCGGGATTCTTGAAGAAAAAACCGCCCGACCGTCATATTCAAGACCGAAGCCTATTTTTCTTCCCGAACCTTTGTTGCCGACCTCCTCCGGCAACAGTCTGCGGATGGATGTCAAGACACCTTCATTTCTGGTCGGGTTCAAAGACTCCTCTGTCCGCCCAGGTCAGGAACTCAAAGGTCGCCGGTTGGTGACCAGGCAGCGGGGAGTGCGTCTTTATCTGAATTCCATCCTTTCGCCGGTATCGCCCCTTTACGATCGCCTTTACGGCTCCGGGCTGATTAATGATTCCTTCGGATTCCACTACAGTTGCGAAAACAACCATGCTTTTTTGGTCTGTGGCGGTGAATCTTCGCAACCGGAACAAGCTGCTGCTGCCGTTATAGAAGGGCTGATCGATCATTTCTCCATGGAGCCGGACGAGCATTTATTCGACATTCAAAAGAGAGCCGCCGCCGGTAATTTTCTTCGTTCGCTGGATTCAGTGGAACACAGCGGTCTTGTTGAAGCTCAATGCAGCCTGCACGAGATCGACCTCTTCGATTATCCGAAAATCTATGATATGATTGACTGTGCAACCGCCCGATCCATGACGAATTTTTTGGAGAACCGGGCGGGCTACGCAGCTTCGATTCTGCAACCAGCGAGGTAACATGCAATGAACCCTGATTTTTTGGTTAGTTTTCCCGGTTTGGGCATCAAAAATCTACCGATCAGCCGTCAGGCATTTTCCATTTTCGGCATGCCGATATACTGGTACGGCCTGTTGATTGCGGTCGCCCTGATTCTCTGTATGTTGCTGGCTATGCGCCACGCGTCGGCATACCAACTCAAATCCGATGATGTCCTGGACACTTTCATCGCCGTCATTCCATTGATGATTATTTTCGCTCGTCTTTATTATGTTGTGCTGGAATGGGATTCTTTCAAAGACGACATCCTCAGCATTGTGGATACGCGACGAGGCGGACTGGCCTTTTACGGCGGCGTTATCGGCGGAGCATTGGGGATTTTGCTGGTTACCCGCCTGAAAAAAAAGCCGATTTCCCGCTTGCTGGATTTTTTGGCGGTTTATGTGCCGCTCGGACAGGCGATCGGTCGCTGGGGCAATTTTTTCAATCAGGAGGCCTTTGGCAACAACACCACGTTGCCATGGGGCATGATCAGCAATCAGACCACAGCCTATCTGCAAAGCGTCCGCATAGCCGGTGTTGATCCGTTTAAGCCGGTTCATCCGACCTTTTTCTACGAATTTATTGCCAATTTAATTATTTTTGTGATTTTGCTCCGATTGCGTAAAACCGCCAAAACGCCTTTTGCCGTCACTTTATGGTATTTGTTGCTCTATGGTTTTGTCCGCTTCTTTGTGGAGGGGATCCGGACAGACCCGCTGATGCTCGGCACAACCGGCATTCGCGCTTCACAGCTGTTATCGGCCTTGATGATGATCGGAGCAATTATTCTACTGCCGGTCCTCCGTCAGCGCCGTCTGAAACGCGAGTTTTCGGCGGCATTATCTGCCTCAATGGCTTTCCGTCCGGATCAGTCAGACAAGGGCGACCCCGTTTCTGATTTTATCGAAATCTCTGATTCGGATTTCCAGGATGAATCGCCGGAGCCGTCGGTATCGACCGATGATCAAGCTTCAGAATATTTACCCGAAGAACAAACCGAAGATCATGATGATTGATGATAGATGATAGATGATGATGTCTGATGGCAAAGCCCGGTATTGAACGTCTGAAAAGGATCACCTATTTTGCCGCCATGGATTATTGGTTGCTGGTACCGGTTTTGCTGATTTCCATGATCGGCTTGTTTGTGCTCAACCGCGTTCTGTCATCCGGCTTTGATGCATATCCGATGGTTTTTTATAAACAGGCCGGAGCGGTTCTGATCGGGTTGTTAATCGCCTTGACGCTTAGTTTGGTCGAGGTGCCGACGCTAAACTTGATCGCTTGGATTATTTATGGCACAAGTCTGCTCATGCTGGTTTGGGTGTTGGTGGATAATTTTTCCATGATCGGTGAGTGGGGTGCCGACAGCTGGCTGGAATTACCTTTGATTGGTACCTTTCAGCCGTCGGAACTTGCAAAAATCGGCCTGGCCATGACATCGGCGCAGATCTTTGAGGGCATGACCATCGGCCGTCTTAAAAAATGGCAGGGAGGCCTGAGTCTAGCGGCCTTATACGGTGTTCCGCTTCTCCTTATCCGGGAGCAACCTGATTTGGGGACATCGATGGTTATCCTCTTCATGTTGATTTGTATGATTTTTGTTTGGGGCTTGCGCTGGCGCTTTATTCTTTTAGGCATCTCCGGTCTGGTGTTGGCCGGTGTCTTGGCTTGGTTGTTTCTCCTCAAAGATTTCCAGAAAAGCCGCATCATCACTTTCTTGTATCCCGGTCATGACCCTGCGGCATCTTATAATCTGATTCAATCCAAACGGGCGATTGCCTCCGGTGGGCTGACCGGAAACCTGCAGGGTAATTTAGTCCATGTGCCGGTCAAGGAATCCGATTTTATTTTTACGGCGGTTTCCGAGCATATGGGATTTATCGGAACAACGGCTTTATTGATATTAATTTTCTTCTTTTTAGCCAGAAGCCTGTATGTTGCTTCAAAAATTCGGACCTGGAGACCGGCGTTGGCCTATACGATGGTCGGCATCACGGCTTTTTTGGCCTTCCATTTTATCGAGAACCTAGGCATGTGTGTCGGTTTGCTGCCGATTACGGGTATACCGTTGCCTTTTGTCAGCTTGGGCGGGACGGCTATGATTGTTAATTTTTTGGCTCTCGGCGTGATGTTATGTATCTCGATGGAGCGAAATCTGAACAAATAAATCCCACAAGTACAACTTTGACCTCGACTGCCGTGACAGGCAGTTTTTTTATTTTTCAACATGTTGTGTTTCATATTTCCGGCAACACAAGGTGTAGGGATGTTAAATATTTCATTTTAATTACAATTCGTCAACAGGCAATTAACGGTTGAATTTCTCAAAAAGTATGTGTAGAATAGCAAATAAGTGGTGAAATGTAGAGCAATTATACATTGATGTGGTTAATTGTGGTGAGATTTCGCCAATGTTGTCGCCCCATGGTGGATGAAAGCCAGACCATTACTCAAAGAGGAAAGGTGGGATCAGTATGGCCAGATTTACACACATCATTGATGCCAAAGGCCGCGTCTTTGTTCCCGCCCGCTTGCGAGAGAGCATCGGGGGCTCGCTGATCGTCACACTGAGTTTGGACGATGGCTATCTTTCGGCTTACACACCGGAGAATTTTCGCGGCATACGTGACCAAATCAATCAATTGTCGGGCACGGATCCGGCGGTTCGTCGTTTTAAACGAGCCATCCTCGGTGAAGCCATGGTCTGTGAATTAGATAGCCAGGGCAGGATCTCCATCAGTGAAGAGCTCTGGTCCCACATTCAGGTTAAGCCCGGCGAGGAGATTTGCTTTATCGATATGTTCGATAAACTCGAAATCTGCTCCAAGGCTTTCTATCAGCAGCAAAAGGAGGAACAGGGATCCTTGTCCGAGGTTGACCTGTCGCGGTTTGATGTCAAGGGAATTTAGCTTCTCGCATCAACCGGTTCTCGTGCAGCCGGTTCTGGATTTGATGAACATCCTCGCGGATGGTCTTTATGTTGATTGTACATTGGGCGGGGGCGGGCATGCCGCCGAACTGCTCTCGCGCTTGAGCAACCGTGGTCGTCTGATCGCGATCGACCGCGACGAGGATGCCATGCGAGCCGGCAGCAAGCGCTTGGCTTCGGTCGAAAGTCCGGCCGCGTGGCAGGTCGTACATGGTAATTTTGCCGATCTTGCCCAGATTATGACTCAATTGGGAATCGACGGCGCGGATGGAATACTGGCTGATTTTGGTGTTTCGTCTTGGCAATTTGATCAGGCCGGTCGGGGTTTTGGTTATCGGCAGGAAGGGCCTCTGGATATGCGAATGGACCGTGACAGCGGTCAGACCGCAGCGGATGTGGTCAATACATACGGAGAAAAAGAATTGACCCGGATTTTCCGCCAATACGGTGAAGAGCGGCACGCCGAGCAAATAGCTCGTGCCATTGTAAACCGACGCGATGACGCCCCTTTTGCCACGACAACCGATCTGGCGGAAGTCGTCCGGCGGGCGATGCCTTCCAAGAGCCGTCAAGAAGATCAGCACCCGGCCAGAAGGGTTTTTCAGGCGATCCGCATTGAGGTTAATCAAGAACTTGATGCCATCGAGCAGCTGCTGGCGGTCGCGCCCCGGTGGCTTCGGCCCGGAGGTCGACTGTGCATCATTACCTTTCATTCCCTTGAAGACCGGTTGGTCAAAGAGGCTTTCCGAAAATTGGAAAAACCCTGTACCTGCCCCCGGAATTTTCCGGTCTGCGTTTGCGGTCAAGTCGCGCAGGGGCAGGTCATAACCCGGAAAGCCATCACCGCGGACGAAAACGAACGTCAGGAGAATCCTCGTTCCCGCAGTGCCAAATTACGTTGTTTTGAAAAAAACAGGCTGACAGCCTGATCGATATAGACGAGGGGAGGGAGCCCACAATGACAAAAACATCCGGCAATCTGGCCCTAAATACCGGCGCGACCATGAAAACCTTCGATGTTCGGCGGTCGGCAGGACCGGTCAAAAGAAAAAAACCGGTGCTCAAGCCCAAGCGGGTTTCTGTTTCAGCAACTCCGAGGCGTGAGGTTGTTCAACAGGCTCAGGTCAAAGCCATTCGACAGCAATTGGCTTTTCAACGTCTACGTATGTTGTTGGGCGCCATCCTGACCATATTTGTCATCGCCGGTGCCTTTGCCTTTGTCGTGTATCGTCAGGCCACCATTCTGGAAATGAATTTTAAAAATCTGGCCATTGAGCGTCAAATTTCCCGTCTGGATCAGGAGCGCGGCCAAATTAGCGAAGAGTTGGCCCAAAAAACCAATCTGGATTTGATCCGGCAACAGGCTATGGATAAGTTGGGTTTACAGGATCCGGCCGGAAGCCAACTGGTTCAGGTTGTCATTCCACAGTCCGATCGGATTATTTTTGCTCAGCCTTCTGCGGGCACCTCTGAAAATGAAGCTTTTCTGGCCAGCGTTTATCGCACCGTGGAAGGTTATTTTAAGAGTTTGAATCAGCAAGGGAAGGTCAAGTGATTTGAGCCGGGGGAACAGACGCAGTCTTGAAACCGATCGGCGGTTTCTGCGTGAAAAACAGCGCCAGCAGCGTCAGCGTGCCAAGAGAGCATCCACGAATCGTTTGCAACAATCCGTTCGTCAAGTTCAGATCAAGGAACCTCGCAGCAACATGAGACGACCGGGACGAAGCCGACGAGTAGGATTTGCTCTTTTGTTTATTTTTGTGCTTCTTTTTGCCGGTCTCCTGGTTTATCGGCTGTACAACATTCAAATTGTCGAACATGCGACTTTTGCCGAAACCGCCGCCGGTCAACACTACAAGAAAGTTGCCGAAAATCCCAAACGGGGTCGCATTCTTGATCGCAACGGCCTGGAGCTTGCCGGAACGACCTATGTATACCGGATCGGTGTGACCCCCAAGGATGTTTATTCAATTACCAAGAATATCTCTCGTCAGGAAATCGCGGACAATATAGCGGCTTGCCTTAATCTGGACAGTCATGATGTATTGATCGAATTAGAAAAAACCGAAAGCACTTATATTCAACTTAAAAAGGATGTTCCCCGGGCTGAAGCCGAGGCGCTGCTGACATACAAAAGAAATGCCGACATCGGAGGAATCCGGATCGACGCGGAGCCGCACCGCTATTACACCAACGGCAGCTTGGCCAGTCAGGTGATCGGATATACAAATTATGACAACGGAAATCTTATTGGCCAACTTGGCATCGAGCTCCAGTATAATGCGCTGTTGACCGGCGAACCCGGCTACACATATGTTGAAACGGATAATTATCTCGGCAGGGGAGAGCTGCCTTTTTCCGTGCCCACCAGTCTGCGTGCCAAAGATGGCCAAAACATCATTTTGCATCTCGATGTTAACATTCAAAAAATTGCCCAGGAGATTCTGGCTAAGGCGGTTAAGCTTTACGATGTAACCCAAGGCGGTTCCATTCTGGTTATGAACCCACACACGGGCGCTGTTTTAGCCATGGCTTCGTATCCATATTTTTCCAGCTCAGAACCGACGGCGCGCCCGGATTTTATTTTGGCGGATGAATGGGAAGCCATGTCGGATGAAAGAATTGACTTTCTGTCCTCGGAGGTCTGGCGCAACAAAGCCATTTCCAATACTTATGAGCCCGGTTCGACCATGAAGGCGATTACAGCGTCGATTGCGCTGGAAGAGGCGCTGACCAACGAGTCGGAGATTATGAATGATGCGCCGTTGCGTGTTTTGGATTGGAAGATCGAGTGCTGGTACAAGCCCTCGCATGGTTTGGAGAGTTTACAGCAGGCCTTCTGGAATTCATGCAATCCGGTTTTTGCGCAACTTGCGCAAAGGATCGGGGTCACCAGATTTTATGACTATATCCGCGCCTACGGTCTGTCCGTCCCAACCGGGATCGATCTGCCGGCCGAAAGCGCCGGTATTCTGCACGCCAAGCCCACGGAACTGGACATGGTTACCTTATCATACGGCGAATCTTCAACGGTGACTCCTTTGCAGATCGCCACGGCTTATTGTGCACTGGCTAACGGTGGTCGATTGGTCAGGCCCATGCTGGCCAAAGCTGTCACGGATCATAACGGTTCCATTGTTAAGGAGTTTCAACCGGAAACCATCCGCAAGGTTATTTCGGAAACAACTTCGACACGGATCATGGAATTGCTCAAGGGTGTCGTGCTTTACGGAACCGGAACTCCGGCTTATGTTGAAGGCTATACCGTTGCCGGCAAGACCAGCACATCGACCGACGAGCAGGGTTATTATACACTCTCCTTTGCCGGTATCGCCCCGGCGGACAATCCTGAAATTGTGGTCTTGGTTGTTTTGGAAAAACCTTCCGACAAGGATGTTTCTTCCCGAATTGCTTCCACGGCCTGCGGAGAAACCATCTCTCGCACTTTGGAATACATGGCTGTGCCAAGGGTTTACAGCGATCGCGATGTTTCGCGCCTGACTCAGCTGCATGATGTTCCCGAGGTTGTTGGCAAAAAATACAGTGTGGCCATGAAGGAGCTCACGACGCGGGGTTTCCGAGTGGAGGCCGGTGATTCGGCCATGGGCAATAACACGGCGGTTGGTTATCAATGGCCGGCGGCAGGCACGCAATTACATAAATCCGGCTTGATCATTCTTTATCCGGAACCAGAGCCGGATGAAAAAATGGTTGTCATTCCGGACTTTAAAGGTAAAAATGTTAATGAATGTATGAGATCAGCTGCCGAAAGCGGTCTGAACATTCTGATTCATGGCGACAGTTTGGGCATTGCCGCCGATCAGGATCCGGCTCCTACTTTTAGTCGGATACCGATCATCAAGGATGACCTGCCCATTGACCCTGAGGAGCCGATCGGCCCGCTCCGACTGAAGCGGGGCAGCATTGTGACCATCCGGTTCGAAACGTTCGAGGAAACGGTTGTCCAACCGGATGAGGAAAATTAGATTGTAAACGCGGTTTAACCGGGGAGCGTGTGATTAATGCAGGTGCAGGAGTTGCTAAAAGGATTGGAAATATTGGAGGCGCACGGCGACCCATCCGTCGAAATCGACTCCATTGTTTACGATTCGCGCAAAGCTCGCCGAGGTTCTTTGTTTGTCTGTATCGAAGGTTATGTGACGGATGGACATCGTTACATCAATCAGGCATTGGAGCAGGATGCCTCGGCCATTCTTGTGCAAAAACCGGTCGGCGATCTTGATGTGCCTTGGTTTCGGATTGCCGATACAAGGCGGGGACTGGCCCATGTGTCGGACTTGTTTTTTAATCATCCCTCGGGTCGTCTGTCTTTGGTCGGCATCACGGGAACCAAAGGCAAAACTACGGCAACATACATGACCAAGGCAATCTTCGATGCGGATAGCCGCCGGACCGGACTAATCGGCACGGTGGCCAATATTATCGGAGATGAAGTGACCTTTGCTTCCCGGACGACCCCGGAATCCTATGATTTGCAGGCGCTGCTTGATGAAATGTGCGACCGGGGACTGAAGCATTGTGTCATGGAAGTTTCCTCCCAGGGCTTGATGCTGGAGCGCGTTTACGGTTGCCGTTTTACTTCCGGCATTTTTACCAATCTTTTTCATGACCATATCGGGCCGACAGAACACGCGACGATGGAGGATTATCTCGCGGCAAAACTTCGATTGTTTGCGCAATGTCAATATGCCATGATCAATTGTGACATCGATTGTTTTTCACAGGTTCGCGAGGCGATTAGCGGCCCCTGTCTTACTTATGGTCTAACCGACCAAGCCGACGTACGGGCGAAAAACATCACGAAAACCACACGCAATCATCGGAGCGGCACATCTTTCGATCTGCAAAGTCCTTGGTACAGAGGTGAGGTCTTTGTCGGCATGCCGGGCCTGTTCAACGTCTATAATGCTTTGGCAGCCATTGCCGCTGCGGGTCTGGAGGGAATCGGACTGGAAGCTGTGCGCAGCAGCCTTTCCACGATAGCCGTGCCCGGCCGCGTTCAGCCCATTCCAACCGGTCGTCCTTTTCAGGTCATTGTCGATTACGCACACAATGCCGTCAGCTTGGAAAATTTGCTCAGTACATTGCGTGAGTACACCACCGGCCGCCTGATTGTTTTGTTTGGCAATGGCGGCGATCGTGCTCGTTCGCGACGATTTGAAATGGGCGAGGTTGCCGGCCGCTTGGCGGATTTGGCGGTCATTACCTCTGATAACCCGCGCACGGAGGATCCCTTGGCGATCATTGATGACATCCTGATCGGCCTTACGCCAACCGGCGGTCAGCATGTGGTCATTCCCGATCGCCGGGCGGCCATCTTTTGGTCGGTCGGCGCGGCACAGCCCGGCGATATGATCATCATTGCCGGAAAAGGACATGAGAACTACCAGATATTTAAAGACCGAACCATTCATTTTGATGATGCCGAGACAGCTGCCGAGGCAATCGCAGCACTGGAGCCGGAAAAAAATGGCCAAGTATAGTTTAAGTGAAATCATTCAATGGACCGGCGGTGTTTTAACCGATGAGACAACGATGAATGCCGATCCGGATTTTGCCGGCGTCTGTACGGACACACGGGAACTTGTTCCGGGCAGCCTCTTTATTGCTTTGCGCGGTCCCAATTTTGACGGGCATGATTTTCTTGGCAAGGCCATCCTTGAAGGAGCCGCCGGCTTGGTTGCGGCAAAGGGAAGCGACCTTGATCTTCCAGAGATGTCAATATTCACAGGGCCGGTGGTCTTGGTCGAGGATACATTACTGGCTTTGCAGGCCGCTGCCGCCGGCTATCGACAGACCCTGTCCGGACGCGTCTTGGCGATCACCGGCAGCGTAGGCAAGACATCCACCCGTCAGATGGTGGCGGCCTGTCTGGGTGGCACCATGCCGGTTCATCTGACCAGTGGAAATCTGAACAACGAGATCGGTCTGCCTCTCACCCTGCTCCAAGCAGAACCAAGCCATCGGGCGATTATTCTTGAGATGGGTATGCGGGCACTGGGGGAGATTCGCTTGCTCAGTCAGCTGGCTCGACCCGATGTGGCCATGATCACCAATGTCGGCTTTTCGCACATCGGCCGGTTGGGCAGCCGGGAAGCCATTTTAGCCGCCAAGACCGAGATTATAGATGGTTTGCGGCCGGGCGGGCTGTTGATTTTGAATGCCGATGATCCGCTGCTCCATAATTGGGGTTTGCATCAACCAGGGAGTTTTCGCTTGGTCTGGGTTTCCACCGACCTAGATCTTGCCCGGCGCATGTCCACCGACGCGGCTTTCACGGTTGGCGCGACGGATGTTCGTGCCACCGCCAGAGGTGTCGACTTTTCCGTTGGTATTTTTCAAGCCGGCCAAGCATATTGCCAAACCCGCGTGCACTTGCCCTTTCCGGGTCATCACCATGTGCTTAACATGCTTTTTGGTTTGGCCTGCGCTTGGGATATGGACATCCCGCCGGAAATTGCCGCGGCCGACGCGACGGCCTATGAGCAAACCGGAAATCGTCAGCGTTTGATCGAAGCCAACGGCGTTCTGATCATGGATGACTCATACAACGCCAGCCCCGAATCCATGCAGGCGGCCTTGCGAACCTTGGCCGAGATGGCCGAGGGGCGACGGATGATCGCGGCCTTGGGCGGTATGCTGGAACTAGGGGAATTTTCGGCGCCGGCCCATCGTGAATTGGGAAGACAGGCCGCACACTTGGGCTTTTCCGCCCTCTATCTGACCGGACCGTATGCGTCGGATGTTGTGGCCGGAAGCCGCGAACTTAAGCCGGACATGACCTGCGCGATCTTTCCGGATACAATGAATCTGGCCAAGGCAATATCCGATGGGATACGTTCCGGTGATTGCGTTCTGGTCAAAGGGTCGCGTGGCTTTACCATGGAGCAGGTCACCGCAAAAATACTTGAGGATTTGGAAAAACGGAGAACCACCAACCATGATATCTGAACTGTTGGCCGTCGCCTTTGGCATAACTGTTTTAACCATTATTTGCGGATGGGCGGGTCTACCCTTGCTGCACAAGCTTAATGTCGGTCAACGGGTTCGTGACGATGGGCCGGAAAGCCATTTTAAGAAGAGCGGAACACCGACCTTCGGTGGTTTGTTCTTTCTGCTGCCACTGGCTCTGTTGGCTGTTACCGCCTTGATTATTAACCGACGGCTTGGCAATCTGGCTGTTCTGATTCTCCTGATGCTGCTTTTTGCGTTGGCGGGCTTTCTTGATGACTACATCAAGGTTCGCATTAGCAAGAAAGGCCTTTCCATGGGGCAAAAAACGCTTTTGTTAGGTGTTTTCTCAATCCTGTTTACGATCTATTATCTTTATTTTTCTCAGGAAGACCCTTTCTTGCTGGTTCCGTTTAGCGGCCGGCAATTCCTGATCACCGGCTGGATGAAAATTCCTTTTGGCCTGCTGGTGGTTCTATATCTGTTTTTTATCAGCAATGCCGTCAACTTGACCGATGGCATTGACGGTTTGGCATCGTCCGTGACCGCCATCAGTTCCGCTGCGTTGGCCGGAGCCGCGCTGATATTGCAACCGTCGTTAAATCAGGCCCGTTCGGTCGGATGGCTGTCTGCGGCCATGTTCGGCGGATGCCTTGGCTTTTTGGTTTTCAACCGCCATCCGGCTAAGGTGTTTATGGGCGATACCGGTTCACAGGCCCTAGGAGCCGGCATAGCCGGTGCTGCGCTGTTGCTGGGGATCCCGTGGGTTTTATTGCCGGTTGGCATTGTCTATATCGCAGAGGCCTTTTCTGTCATGATCCAAGTCGTTTATTTTAAAAAAACGGGTGGAAAAAGGATCTTCCGTATGTCTCCCATCCATCACCATTATGAATTGGGAGGCTGGTCGGAAAATAAGATCGTGCTTGTTTTTAGTTTGGTGGGACTGGCCGGTGGCCTGCTCGGCCTCCTTATGATTTAATTGTTATTATTATACTACCACGGAGGTGAGGCGTACGATGAGACGCGAACAATTGATTGAATCAGCTGCCTATCGCAACCGCGATGTGCGTCATGTGACCAACTCCGTCTCGCCGCTGCCCTCGCCCCGTCGAATTCACGGGGGACTGTTGATCGTCATGTTGATCATGGCCTGCTTTGGCTTGATTATGTTGTTCAGCGCCAGCATGAGCGGCTCCTTTGATCAAGAGGGCGATGCCATGTATGTTGTTTTTCGACAGGCCGGCATCACCGCTATGGGTTTGGCGGTCGCCCTGATATTGGCTGTTGCCATTCCGCTTAAATTGTTTGATCATTTCTGGATGTCCGCGATTCTTTATGTGATTACGTCAGGTTTGCTGGTTTATGTCAAGCTTTTTGGCGTCGTAATCAACAGTGCCCGCCGCTGGATCCGGATTCCTGTTTTCGGAACCTTTCAACCCTCGGAGCTGGCCAAACTGGCCATGGTTTTCTGTTTTGCCGGATATGTCTCCATGGTGCGGCGCCGCCGGGCAAAAGGTAAATGTCGATTTAAAACAAAACTGGGCCAATTTCTGGCTGATGGCTGGATCGATATTCTTTTTCCATTCCTAGCTTTCTTGGTCTGGCTGGGCCTGATCCTCTGGCAACCACATCTGTCGGCCACGCTTATTCTCGGCTTTGTCATGCTGGCAATGTTCTTGGCTGCAGGTATTCGTTTGCGTTCTTGGATCAGCGCCATCACTCAAATGGTATTAATACTGGTCATTATTGCTTTGCTGGTCGGCGTTGCCCTTCCTGCTCTCAAAGCCAAAGGCTTTGAGGAAACAATTGAGAAAAATTTTGCCCATGTCGAAAAACGCTTGGACACCTTTCTTAATCCGGAATCCGCTTCGGCCGACGATACCTACCAGATTGATCAGTCGGTCATTGCCATGGGATCAGGCGGCTTATCCGGAGTAGGTCTGGGTTCGGGACGACAAAAATATAATTATCTACCTGAACCCTACAATGATTTCATTTTTGCGGTGATCGGTGAGGAGCTGGGTTTTATCGGCACTTTATCGGTCATTCTTTTGTTCGTGTTGTTTTTGCTGATGGGGGTTGGTATTACGTACCGTGCTCCCAATGCCTTCGGAGCTGTTTTGGCCGGAGGATATACCATGCTGATCAGCATCCAGGCTTTCCTTAATATAGCTGTCGCGACCAAGACCATACCGGCAACCGGCATTTCGCTGCCTTTATTCAGCTACGGCGGTACTTCCAATCTGTTTTTCTTGCTTGCTATCGGTTTTATTTTGGCTGTTTCCAAAACCGGACGCCTGCAGGGACAGGAGCTTGCGGAACGCTCGCCATCGGCGACCGCCCGGCGTACCGGTGGGCGACCATGACCGGGCTGCGCTTTTTACTGGCGGGCGGCGGCACCAGTGGCCATATTACGCCGGCTCTTGCCATAGCCGATCAGATCCGTTTGGATCATCCTGATGCCGAAATCCGCTTTTGCGGAACCGAACGGGGTTTGGAGAGCATATTGGTTCCTCGTGCCGGTTATCAGTTGACCACCATTCGCGCCAGCGGCCTGCCCAACAAACCATCACCGGCTTTGTTTCGTGCCTTGGCTGATTTTTGGGCCGGGCGTCGTCAATGCCGTCGGATCCTGTGCGAATTTCAGCCAAACGCGGTGATCGGAACCGGTGGCTACGTTTGCAGTCCGGTTATCGCGGCGGCCGTCAGCCTGCGAATTCCGGTTCTCCTTCACGAACAGAATGCCTTTCCCGGCCGGTCCAATCGTCTGATGGCCAGAAAAAGTCAGGCTGTTTGCATTAGTTTTCCGGGAACAGAAACAAGATTTCCTGTCGGAACGCCGGTCTTTTTGACCGGAAATCCGGTTCGCGGCAGTTATTTTTCTCTTACACGAGACCTAGCCCGTTCACGTTTGGTTGAGCAAGGATTGGTCATTACAGACAAAACCAACCTCATACTGTCGATGGGCGGCAGCCTTGGTTCCCACACGATTAATCAGGCGGTCGTGGCCTTTGATCCTGATCTGGATTTCCAATCGGAAAACGGCTCAAACCTGCTTGTCGTTTTGGCCGCCGGCCATCGCCAATATTCAGATGTTGCTCAACAAGCGGCGGGCAAGCCATGGCTTGATATTCGCGAGTACATCCATGATCTGGACCTGTTGATGGCCGCCGCTGATCTGGTTATCAGCCGTTCAGGGGCCATGACCTGTGCCGAACTGGCCGCATTGGGACGCCCTTCAATCTTGGTGCCATATCCTTATGCTGCCGGCGACCATCAAACATTTAACGCTCGTGCGCTGGCTGATGTCGGTGCCGCCATCCTTTGTCCCGACTCGGAAATGTCCGCCGACTACCTCAATAAGATGTTACCGGATTTGCTCCATGATTCCGCGCGGTTAGAGGAGATGGGAAGGGCGGCTGCAACATTGGCCCGACCGGACGCGGCCAAGGCAATCTGTCAGAAATTATATGAGGTCATGATGTGAAGTCGACAGGTTCCCGACATTGGCCGGGAATTCTGGCCACGATAATGCTTTTGGCGGTGTTGTTGCTGCTTGTCTGGCTTTTACCTGTTTTTCATCTCAGCGAAATAGAAACACATGGTTTGCGAACCTTGGATGAGACCGAGATCAAGGCAGTGAGCGGCTTGACTCCGGACCAACACCTGCTCAGGGGTCTGGGCGGGTCACTGACCCACATTCTGCAGCTGCGCTATGCTTTTGCCGAGAATAATTTGAAGGCGGCTTATCCCTCCATCCGCACGGCTGTTGTCCAAATGGATTTTCCCCGAAAAATCATCATCGACATCGAGGAACGGGTGGAAGTGGCCTATTTGCTTGTGCCGGACGGGTGTGCCGTTATTGATAAATCAGGCTATTTGATTGACATTTTGCCGACTCCGCCATTGGGTATTCCGGTGATCAATGGACTCAAGGTGACCTCCATGACGCTCGGGCAGGCCATCAGTGTGGATGTTCCTACGGTTTTGAATAGTGCAATCTCCTTAATGGGTGCTATAATTGATGCGGACAAAGACGACCGCACCGATCTGAAGCTATTGCCGACCATCAGCACGATCTTGCCGGTTGGGGGACGCAATCTTTACATGGTCCTTATTTTGCCGGGAAGCAGGGATGAGTTGCATGTTGCGGTCGAGATCGGCCCGGATCTCCGGGAGGATATGCTGTGGCTGCGTTTCGCGGTCGCCCAAGGTGTGCTGGACAATCGAGGCAAAGGCATTCTTGACCTGACCGGAACCCGGCGAACATTTATACCGGATTGAGGAGGAGCTGAATCATGGTAGCTTTGATCGGCCTGATTATCGGCCTGATAATCGGATTGCTCTGGAATTTCGATATCCCCGCGGCCTATTCATCATATGTGGCGGTGGGCATTCTGGCGGCGCTTGATTCGGTGATCGGAGCCTTGACCGCTAATCTGCAAAATAAATTTAACTTTCGCTTGTTCATCACCGGCTTTATTGGCAACAGCGCCATCGCCGTCGCACTGACGGCATTGGGCGACCAACTGGATCTAAATTTGAGTTTGGCGGCTATTTTTGCTTTTGGCAATCGGATCTTTGTCAATTTTTCCATCATTCGCCGTTTGATGCTGGAACGCTACGATAAAAGGCGCAGTCGGTCAAAATTACCGGTCGACGATGAGCTCGACGGTTGACGTCACCTGCCTTCATCGATTCATATGTCAGGTCGGATTTTCACTAGATGTTGTAATCAATTTTTAATTTAATACTAAATGTTGTTGTGCCGCTTGTCATATTGGTGTAAAATTGGGTAATGAATAGACCTGCAGTCGTTGACAGAGCAATGGCATGACGACAGGACCTCATGACAAGTTGTTATTTGTAGATTTGCGGTTAATGGCGCTTGAGAGGGGATGGAAAACTTGACTGATTATAAAATGGGATTTGGCATGGATAACGATCATTTTGCCACAATCAAAGTGATTGGTATTGGAGGCGGAGGCTGTAACGCAGTCGACCGAATGATTGACAGCCAAGTTCAGGGCATTGAGTTTATTACCGTAAATACCGATAATCAGGCATTGCTGCGTACCAAAGCCAACAACCGGCTTCAAATCGGCGAAAAGATCACACGAGGCTTGGGAGCAGGAGCCAATCCGGAGATCGGCGAAAAGGCCGCCACCGAGTCCAAGGATGAGATCGGCCAACTGATCCGCGGAACCGATATGCTCTTTATCACGGCGGGCATGGGTGGTGGAACCGGTACAGGCGGTGCGCCGGTCGTTGCTCAGATTGCTCGTGAGCTTGGTATTCTGACTGTGGGTGTCGTCACTCGGCCATTTCGTTTCGAAGGATCCCGGCGTATGCAAAATGCCGAACGTGGCATCCGCGAAATGGAGAAATATGTCGACTCGCTCATTGTAGTGCCCAATGACAAACTTCTTGAAATCGCCTCGGACGACACGTCTCTCGACGAGGCCTTTAATTTGGCCGACCAGGTTCTCAAACATGGCGTCTCCGGCATTTCTGATCTTGTGGCGATCCCCGGGCTGATCAATCTGGACCTAGCAGATGTTCGGCGCATCATGACACAGGCCGGTGTTTGCCACATGGGGATTGGTCGGGCATCCGGCGAAGGCCGGGCAGCGGCGGCTATTCGGCAAGCGATCAACAGTCCGCTCTTGGATACGACCATCGATGGTGCCCGGGGTGTTATTCTTAATTTTACCGGTGGTCGGGACATGAAAATTCGGGAAGTTGATGAAGCGGCATCGGTTGTCCGCGACGCGGTATCACCGGAAGCCGACATTATTTTTGGCGCGGTGATTGATCCGGAAATGAATGACGAGATTGTGATCACGGTTATTGCCAGTGGCTTTGATCGGGAAAACAAGCCGGCATCTCACAGGGCCATGTCGGCTCAAGGTCAGCGGCCGTCGCCGATTTTTGCTTCGCCGGACGTTACCCAAGAAAATACAGAGCCAACGGAAAAACAACCGGGAACCGATGAAACCGATGATGAATTAAGTCGGGTTCCGGATTTTCTTAACAGTTCCTACACTGCGCCGGTGCCCGAGCCGCCGTCGACAGCATCCGAAAGCTCCGGTTTCCATACCGTCGGCGTGGAAAACGAAGATCCGGAGCGCGATTTTTCTCCGGGGCCGGATTTCCCCCTATCTTCGGCAACTCCGACGAGGCAGCCCGTGAATCCGCCCTTACGGAGCGCCCAACAGCCGGATGGCAGCGACCCGAGGGCAAAAAACCCGGCGCAATCAGCCGCCCCCGAGCGCCGAACCGAAAAAAAGAGCAGTCGGATCCTGCCTTGGTTCTTGCAGGATAACGATAATCGTTATCAGGATTAGGAAAGACTTATGCGTTGTCCTTTTTGTGGTCATGATGAGGATCGGGTTGTGGATTCACGTCCGTCTGATGAGGGATCCGCCATCAGGCGCCGCCGGGAATGCCTTTCTTGCAGTTCACGCTTTACGACCTATGAAAAAGTTGAAAGCCTGCCTCTGCTCGTAATCAAAAAGAACGGTACCCGGGAACCCTTTGATCGGGAAAAGCTGATGGCCGGCATCATGAAAAGTTGCCAAAAACGACCGGTTTCCAATCAACAGATTGATGATCTGGTTTCATCAATAGAAGTTCAAACCCAGAATGCTCTCAAACGTGAAATCAGCTCGCAGGAGATCGGCGAACTGGTCATGGAGCGGCTGAAAGACATTGATGAAGTGGCTTATGTCCGGTTTGCATCGGTTTACAGGCAATTCAAGGATGTCAATTCTTTCCTTGACGAGTTGCACGATATGCTGCGCAAGACATGACGAATCTGCCATCTGTGACGGAGGTGTAATCAGCGTGAAAAAAGTTCTGATCGTTGATGATGATCCGAATATCAGCGAATTGCTCCGACTTTACTTTGACAAGGACGGGTTTGCTGTTGTGAGTTGCCTTGACGGCAACCAAGCATATGATGCTTTTCTCCGTTCTTCGCCTGATGTCGTCATTTTGGATTTGATGCTGCCCGGACGTGACGGCTACGATATTATGCGGGAAATCCGCAAGACCTCCGATGTTCCGATCCTGATGCTGACCGCCCGTGGTGATACCCTGGACAAAGTAGTCGGACTTGAATTGGGTGCCGATGACTACATCCAAAAGCCCTTTGAACCTAAGGAATTGATGGCCAGAGTCAAAGCTGTTCTGCGCCGCTATGAATTCCGCTCGGATCAACGCCGGCAGGCAGATGATGACCGGCCGTTCGATGCTGTTGATCACCCCGGACTACGTGTCGATAAATCGCGCTATTCGGTTCTGGCCCACGGAAAAGAAATAGAAATGCCTCCCAAGGAGCTTGAACTCCTGTTTTTTCTGGCGACCCATCCCAATCGAGTTTTCACCCGTGAACAGTTGCTGGAAAATGTTTGGGGCTATGATTTCTTCGGTGAATCTCGAACCGTTGATGTCCATATCAAACGTATCCGCGAAAAACTGGATGATGCCGGAGAACATCCGGATTGGCAGATCAAAACGGTTTGGGGCGTCGGTTACAAGTTCGAAACGCGTTGAATGGATCGTGAAAAATGAGCAGGTTAAATCTGATCCGTTCGGTTTATACTCGCACCATCTTATTGTTGACGCTGGCTGTCCTGATTGTGTTCAGCGTTTTGGGGCTTGTTTATTATGGCATTGTTTCCCTTGAAGCCGTCCGTCTGCAGAATGTCCGTCTGCTCAACAGCGCTCAAGCCATTTCCGAAGTGGTATCCGAAAATCTTAATGCGGCCGGTGAGGTTACCAATCGTGAGATCGCCAGTTACGTCAATTTTACCGCGCGCTCTACCGGTGCCTTGATCTGGGTCATTAATCATAAACATGAAATTATCCTTTACTCCAATTTACCCGGGTATGTTATTGAAAAATTGGAACGTTCCGGTCCGGGGCAATACATCATTGATGGCAAATACCTGGTTACACGCAGAACCGGTACAACAGGAATCAATCAAAGCGGTGATTTTAATGGGCTTTTTGCCGAGTCCGGCGCCCGCTGGCTTTCGGCTGTCTGGCCAATCGCCTCGGCAACGGGCTTTTATCGCGGCGAAGTACACGTTCACTACCAACAGAATCCCAGCAGTTTGGCCAGCTTTTTAATGACCGGCAGCCTGGTCGCATCTTTTTTGGCCGCATTTGGTATTGCCCTGATCTTCATCGGTATCCTATCCCGTAACATTACCAGACCGATCCGACTCTTATCCCATGCGGCCGACCGGGTTTCCCGCGGGGACCTGTCGGTTCGAGTTGAGTTGCCCGGCAGCAGGAGCGGAACGGATGATGCTGCCGGCAAGCTGGTCGCCGATGACTTGACCGTCTTGGTCAGAACAATGAACACCATGATTGAAAAATTGGAAAACCAGGAGAGGGAGCGCAAGGATTTCATCTCCAGCGTTTCTCACGATCTGAGAACACCGATCACATCAATTGGCGGTTTCGTTTCCGGCATGATTGACGGTACTATTCCGGCTGATCGCTTCATGCATTATCTTGGTATTGTCAAGCAGGAGGTCGCGCGACTGCAAATGCTGGTCAACACCATGTTCGAAGGGAATTTGATGACCAATGATCGCACATTAAATATGTCGGTTTTTGATATTAACCAGGTCATCAAGGAAGATGTGATCGGCCTGGAAGCTTTGTTGTCAGAAAAGCAACTGGGTGTGCAGACAGATTTTGCCGCCGATGAGACGGGTCGATTACTGGTTTTGGGTGACCGCGAAGCCATTAATCGGGTGGTTTACAATATTTTGGTTAACGCCATTCGCTTTACCCCTGTGGACGGCGTTGTGGCTCTGACCACAAGATATTTGGGAAAAAGCAAGGAAATCGAAGTGATTATTGAAGACAGCGGCATGGGGATTCCGGAAAGCGAGTATCCTTATATTTTCGATCGATTTTACAAAATTGACAAGTCCAGGACGTCCAGCGGATCCGGGCTGGGACTATATATCAGCCGAACCATCCTGGCGGCTCATGGCCAACGGATTACCGTTGGACGAAGTGATTTGGGCGGAGCGCGATTCGCCTTTACATTAGCCATTCCTTAAAGTTTCGAGGAATCAATCAACAACTTGTTCACAATACATTCACGATTATTGACTAAAATAGTAATCGTTCGGTAGCACAAAATTGGAGGTAGTTGTCGGCATATGAACACCAAACGGATTGTCGGATTGGCGGCTTTGTGCCTAATCTGTGCGGTTGCAGCCTCAGCGTTAACCCTTTGGGCTATGACGCGCGGCTTGTTCGGGATTTATCCACCGACTCCGGAAACCGGCGCCACGCCTCAAACTTCGCCGCAGGATTCAACGGCGACTCCGACACCAACAAAAAAGCCAACACCGACGCCCACCAAGGCGCCGAGCGTCACGTCCCAACCCACGATTTCAGTGCCCCCCACGCCGACCCCCAAGCCGAATGAAGCAACAAACGGCGATCCCGAGCCCAAAGATCACCCTGAGGACTCGATGATCCTGTCCACAGAACGCTTGATCGAAAAGCTGTATGAGGAGGTTTCTCCTTCGGTTGTCAGCATCGAGGTGGAGGTTGAGGAGTTTGGCAAATCACAGTTTCGGACCAACCAAGGCTCGGGACTGATTTTGCGCGAAACAGGCGAGATCGCCACAAATGCAGCCATTTTATCGATCGCCACCGACAAAAACGGCAACCTCCTCGCCAACGCCATCGTTCGGGTCAAGGTCAAGGACATTGACAGACCTTTTGCGGCCGCTCTGATCGGTCACGATGTTCTGTCGGGTCTGGCTGTTATCAAGATCGATCCGGCAGACCATAAGCTGAAACCGGGTGTTTTTGCCCAAGCGCCGGATGTCCGGATCGGTCAGGTTGTCATGGCGGTCGGTTATCCGGACATTCTTTATGAATCCGGCGGCCTGTCCAGCGGGTTGATCACCGGCATCAACCGAACGGTGTTATTGGAGGACGGCCTTGCGGTCCAGATGTTGCAGACCAATGCGCCGGTCAGTCTGAATTGTTCCGGCGGACCTTTACTCAATCTCAAAGGCGAAGTCCTTGGACTGACCAACTGCGCCGTGATTCGCGAAGCCATCGATTCATTGAGTTATGTCCTGCCGTCGGCCGTTGTTCAAACCGTCAGTGTTGAACTGATCGATAACGGTCAGACTTCCGGTCGCTCTTGGCTGGGCGTTTCTGTGCTGTCGGAAGCCAGTTTCTTGGAGTTGCAAAAATTATACGGTCTGCCTGACGGACTTTATGTCAGTCACGTTATCAGTGACAGTCCTGCCTATACGGCAGATCTGCGCAAGAACGACATCATCACCCGGCTCAATGGTATCGATGTGGGAACTTCTCTGGACATTTCTCGTTTTCTTCAGATCAACCCTCCCGGTACATTGGTGGAGATCCGGGTTTACCGCCGGACGGACGGTCGTTACTATAATCTCAAGACTTATCTTCAGGAGAAAATCGGTTAAGTATGGATAAACACCGGACAGCAGCAACTGTGGTTCGACGCCTTCGGCAGCATTACCCTGACGCACAATGCACCCTCGACTTTCAAGAACCTTGGCAACTTCTGGTCGCCTCTATATTATCGGCCCAATGTACCGATGCTCGGGTAAATTTAATTACGCCGGACCTTTTCAGCCGTTATCCAACGTTAAACAGTCTGGCCCAAGCCGACCTTGCGGACATTGAACGGTTGGTTCGCAGCTGCGGCCTGTTTCGTACCAAAGCCCGAGCCATTCTCGGTTCGGCAACTCGTTTGGTCACTGATTTTAATGGAATATTACCGCCGGACCGGGAGGCACTGATGAGCCTTCCCGGTGTTGGCCGCAAGATCGCCAACCTGTTGCTTGGGGATTGTTTTGGCATTCCGGCCATCGTTGTCGACACACATTGTGCCCGCATTTCGACCTTGATCGGTTTGACCAGACAGACTTCGCCCTTGGCAGTTGAGAAGGATCTTGCCGAAGTTCTGCCACCCGAAGATTGGATTGCATATGGTCATCTGATGGTCAGTCACGGCCGCGCGATTTGCGTCGCCAGAAAGCCCGATTGTTCCGGCTGTCCGTTGCAGGATATTTGCCAATATGCTTTGCGCCGATGAGCCAGGCAAGAGAAAGCACCGATTTATTTTCCCGGCCGGTGACGGCTCTACCCGGCGTAGCCGGTCGCCGTGCTGCGCTTCTGCGTCGCTTGGACATTACGACTTGGTTTGACCTGCTGACTTGGTTTCCTCGTGATTTTGAGGATTGGTCGACGCTCACGCCCCTTGCCGAACTGATCGATGGCGAGGAGCAGACCTTTGTTGCTCGTGTGACACGCAAACCGACTCTCACGCGCAGGGGTCGTTTGAGCATTCTTCGCGCCCACCTGCGTGATGATGCGCAGGCGATTGCGGCGGTCTGGTTTAACCAGGCCTGGCTGGTCGATCGGCTCGAAGTCGATCAATGGTATATTTTTCATGGTCGAATCACGCGCCGCGGTTCCGCGTTCAGTGTTCAGAATCCGGCTTTTGAGCCGTGGGATCCGGAAAAGGACGGTTCCTATGGTATTCGTCCGATTTATCCCTTGACCGAAGGACTCAGCCAAGGCGTCATGCGCCGGCTCATTCAAACCGTTATTCCGCGCCTGATCGGGCAGATACCCGAACCCCTGCCCGACCAGATTCGACGTCGACACAAATTGTGTGCCGTTGATTTCGCCTACAGCCGGATTCATCATCCTTCAAGCTGGGAAGAGGCGGAAATCTGCCGCTATCGCTTGGCGTTTGAAGAACTTTTTCTCTTGTTGGCCGGATTGCAATTGCTTCGGAATCAAAGCCGGAATCAAAATTTGGGCTGTGTCTTAACTCTGGATCCGGAACAGACCATAAAATTCAACCAAATCTTTGCCGGTTTACCATTTAGTCTGACCCAAGCACAGGAGCGCACTTGGAAAGAGGTACTGGAAGATCTGGGCAGCCCTCAACCGATGAATCGTCTCATTCAGGGCGATGTCGGTTCCGGAAAAACGGTAATCGCGGCCTTGGCCATGCTTTGGTGCGCTCTGGCCGGTGGGCAGGCCGTCCTGATGGCGCCCACCGCAATTCTTGCTCGGCAGCACTTTGATACTCTGAATCGTTTGTTGTCCGCCAGCGGGGAACCGATCGCTTTGCTGACTGGTTCAACCTTGGCCAAGGAACGTCGGCAGCTGTTATCCGATCTGGCCGATGGCCAAATTCGTCTCTTGGTGGGCACCCATGCCCTGATTGAAGAAAGCGTGAGCTTTCACAATTTGCTGCTGGCTGTCACCGATGAACAACATCGGTTCGGTGTCCGACAACGAATCAAGCTCGGCTCCGGTGAAACCGCCGTTCAACCGCATGTTCTTGTCATGTCGGCCACTCCGATCCCCCGAACACTGGCCCTGATTCTCTACAGTGATCTTGATATTTCCTTGATCGACCAACTGCCTCCCGGGCGGCAACCGATTCGCACCTACACCGCGGTCAGCAGTGACCGGCCGCGTATCGAGCAGATTATGCGTCGGCAGGTGCAGGAAGGACGGCAGGTTTATGTTGTTTGCCCCATGATCGAAGAGCAGGCCGACACCGATCTGAAATCAGCCGTCAGTACCTACAATCGACTGGCGCAGCAGGTCTTTCCCGATTTGCGCATCGGGTTGCTGCACGGCTCGTTGAAAACCGATGCCAAGGATCAGGTCATGCAGGCCTTTATGCAAGGTGAGATTCAGATTTTGGTCAGCACGACGGTCATTGAAGTCGGCGTGGATAACCCCAATGCAAACTTGATGCTGATCGAAAATGCCGAGCGTTTCGGGTTGGCTCAACTTCACCAATTGCGCGGCCGGATCGGTCGGGGGGAGCATCAAGCCTTGTGCATCCTGTTATCCGACAGCCAAGATGAGAAGGCCCGTGAGCGGCTGCGGACCCTTTGTCGATCGGAAAACGGTTTCGAAATCGCGGAAAAAGATTTGGAGTTGCGCGGACCCGGAGAATTTTTCGGCACACGCCAACACGGTCTTCCGCCTCTAAAACTGGCCAATCTGTATCGTGACCGGAAATTGCTGGCGGATGTGCAGGTTTCACTGGCCGAACTGGCCGAACGTGATCCTTTGTTGGAAACCCGAGAAAATCAGCCGATTCGTCAGGCATTGGATACCCGGTATGGACAGTTGTTCAAGCGAATCGGCATCTGAACCCCGAACAAGAAAGGAGAGCATATGCCCCGTGTGATAGCTGGCAGTGCCCGCGGCATCCCCCTGATGACTCCGCGCGGATCAAGCACCCGACCGACCGGCGATAAAGTCAAGGAAGCCCTCTTTTCGATTCTGACGCCCCGTCTGCCCGAGGCGAACTTTCTTGATTTGTTTGCCGGAACCGGACAGATCGGTCTTGAGGCGGCTTCCCGCGATGCCGGACAGGTGGTCCTGATCGAAAGCGCTCCCCAATGTCTGCAGGTGATCCGGGAGAACATAATCAAAACCCGGTTGGCGGACAAGGTTGCCCTCATGTCGGTGGATGTTTTTTGGGCTGTGCATAAACTCCGCCACAACGGTCGGAAGTTCGACATCATTTTTTTGGACCCACCCTACAATCGCGCTTATGCGACACTTAACCGTCTGGCGGATGATTTGCAGGCCCTGCTTGCGCCGGCTGGATTATTGGTTCTGGAACATGATGCCAAGGAGGCGACGCAGCCATTTGTAACCAATTTGAAATTATCAAGAAGTTGCCAGTATGGGGCGTCGATGTTATCATTTTATCAGCTGTAGCCGATTTCGGTCTGATTTTATGCGTGGAGGACGGTTGAGTCGTGAATACCCTCATCTATCCGGGTTCGTTTGATCCGTTCACCAACGGTCACGTCGACATCGCCAGCCGGGCGGCCCTTCTTTGTGACCGGCTTCTGATTGTGATCTTGACAAACAGAGCCAAAAAACAGCACTTCGATGCCGACACCCGCGTCGCAATGGCCCGACTGGCCATGGAGGGCGTGGACAACGTCGAGGTTGAAAAATTCGACGGTTTGCTGGTCGACTACTATCGCCGGGTCGATGCCACCGCCGTGGTTCGCGGATTGAGAAGCCAATCTGATTTTCGTTTTGAAGCCGAGATTGCCGCGGCCAACAAGCTGTTGTTGCCAAGTTACGAGACCTGCCTGTTGCCTTGTCGCCCCGATCTGGCCTTTACCAGTTCATCGCTTGTGCGTGAGGTTGCTTCTTATGGCGGTGACATTTCGGGCATGGTTCCGAAAGCTCTGGTTTCCATCATTCAAAAACACCTGAATAATAATAAACCGGCTGCTTTGCAGCCTGATTGACTTCGGAGGATTTGACCGGAATGTACGAACAAAAACCAAGAAGACAAGCAGAACAAGATACTGCCGAACTGCTCAATCGGCTTGAGAACAGCGTGATCTCGGCTCGTTCGATGCCTTTTTCCAGCAGCTGCGTTGTTGATCGTGAAGAAATGATGGTTCTGATCGGTATGATTCGGGAGAGTCTGCCGTCGGAGTTGCAACAGGCGAAATGGCTGCTTGAGCAAAACCGGCAGCTTATCGCCGAGGCCAGAAAAGAAGCCGAGAATATCATGCGCGAAGCCGAAACCCGTATGGCCAGCATGATTGATGAGCATGAGATTACGGTTCAGGCCCGCAACCAAGCGGCGCAGGCTATTGAAGCCGCCAATCATTCGGCTCGTCAGATTCGCAACGGCGCCATCGAATATGCCCGGAAGCGGCTGGTTAACCTAGAGGAGCAATTGACCGAAATGCTGGTCATGATCCAACGAAACAAAAAGGAATTGAAATAGTCGTCCTATTTGGTGTCTCCTATTGAACAAAAGCCGATCCGTCGTACAAACAGGATCGGCTTTTCCTGTATGATCAGACTTTATAATCAGACTTTTTCCGTCCAGCCAAAGGCATCAGGATGTTGGCCGTACTGAATGGCGGTAATGGTGTCATAGAAAATCTGACTTAACTTGCCGATTTGGCCGTCATTGAAAATCATGACATCATCATTGTATTTCAGCTTGCCGACCGGTGAGATGATGGCCGCCGTGCCCGATCCGAAAACCTCGCTAACACGATCGGCACGAGCCAGCTCGGCCAGCTCATCTATAGCGATCGCCCGTTCCTCGATCGGAATGTTCATGGCTTCGGCCAGTTCGATCACGGTGCGACGGGTAATTCCGGGCAGGATGCTGCCATTAAGCGCCGGAGTGACCAATTGATCGTCAATAACAAAAAAGACATTCATTGATCCGACTTCTTCGATATAGCGACGATGCACCCCATCGAGCCAGAGCACCTGAACATAGCCCGCAGCGTGAGCATTGGCCTGTGAAATCAAGCTGGAGGCGTAATTTCCGGGCGTTTTGGCATAGCCGGTTCCACCTTTAACCGCGCGAACATATTCTGCTTCGACATAAATGTTGACCGGCTTGATGCCTTCCGGGTAATAAGCCCCCGAGGGTGACAGAATGATCATGAACCGATACGTCTGGGACGGACTTACGCCGAGATGGGCATCCGTGGCAAAAATGAAAGGTCGAATGTAAAGGGAAGTGCCGGGGTCGGTGGGAACCCAGTCCTGATCGACCCGAATCAACTCTTTGAGACAATGGACGCAAAACGCAGGATCGACCGGCGGGATGACCATCCGGGCGTTGGATGTATTCATTCGCTCGAAATTCAGAATCGGACGAAAAAGATTGATGCTGCCGTCGGCGGTTCGATAAGCTTTCAATCCTTCAAAGACAGCCTGTCCATAGTGAAAAACTATGGTGGAGGGATCAAGACAAATCGGTGCGTAGGGTTCGATGCGTGGGTTGATCCAGCCTCGTCCTTCGGTATAATCCATAATAAACATATGATCGGTAAACAACTGCCCGAAACCAAGGGGCGTTCCTGGAGCCGGTTTGACTGCAGGCTTTATGGTGCGATTGATCGGAATCGGCTGATACATGAAATTCCCTCCCTGATCGATAGCTGATTATTTATTATATAGTCAATATGGTCATTTTTCAATTCCGGGAATATATTACAGGGATCAGATTGTGCTATAATCAGAACATAATTTCGTTTAAATTGGAGGCCGGTTATTCATGCGGCTTTTTCAGATCAGGTCTGATATGCAACCACGGGGCGACCAGCCTCAAGCCATTGACAATCTGGTTAGGGGGCTGGAGGACGGTCTGGCCGCCCAGACCCTGCTTGGAGTGACCGGTTCCGGCAAGACTTTTACCATGGCCAATGTTATTGTCCGCGTGCAACGGCCCACGCTGGTCATTGCCCATAACAAAACACTGGCCGCTCAGTTGGCCGCCGAATTCAAAGCGTTTTTTCCGGATAACGCGGTGGAATATTTTGTTTCGTATTATGATTATTATCAGCCGGAAGCCTATATTGCCGCTACCGATACCTACATCGAAAAAGACTCGGCCATCAACGATGAAATCGACCGGCTGCGACATTCCGCCACATCATCATTGCTGGAACGGCGCGATGTCATCGTGGTCGCATCGGTTTCCTGCATTTACGGCCTAGGCGATCCGGAAGATTATCAAAATTTGATGGTCCATCTGCGACCGGGCATACACAAGGATCGTGATGCCGTCATCCGGGAATTGATCGACATCCAGTACAATCGCAATGATTTTGAAAGCAAACGCGGCACCTTTCGTGTGCGGGGCGATACCATCGACATTTATCCGGCGTCATCCGACGAGCTGATTGTCCGCTTGACTTTTTTCGGCGACGAAATCGAGCGGATCGCCGAAGTGGAGCGTTTGTCCGGCAAAGTCCGTACCACGCGATCCTATGCTTCGATTTTTCCGGCATCGCACTACACGACCACGTCGGCGAAGATGCGGCAAGCGCTGGTTACCATCGAGGAAGAGTTGGAAGAAAGGTTGGCGTTGCTTCGCGGTCAGGGCAAGCTGGTTGAGGCCTACCGCCTTGAGCAACGAACCCGTTACGATCTGGAAATGCTCCGCGAAACCGGTTTTTGCAAGGGCATTGAAAACTATTCCCGTCACTTGTCTGGCCGTCTGCCGGGAACACCTCCTTTTACCTTGCTTGACTTTTTCTCCAAGGATTACTTGCTGATGATCGATGAGTCACATGTTACCATTCCCCAGATCGGGGCCATGTACAACGGCGATCGGTCTCGCAAGGAGACGCTGGTTGAGTATGGTTTTCGCCTGCCATCGGCTTTTGACAACCGGCCCCTGCGGTTTGATGAATTTGAGCAAAGAATGGGTCAGGCTGTTTTTGTCAGCGCGACCCCATCCAGATACGAAGCCGAACACGCCGGCCAAGTGGTGGAGCAGATTATCCGGCCGACAGGGCTGGTTGATCCTCAGATCGCCATTCGGCCGGTCGAAGGACAGATCGAAGATCTGCTGGGCGAAATCGATGCGACAACCCGCCGAGGCGAGCGTTCTCTGGTTCTGACCCTGACCAAAAAAATGGCCGAAGATCTGACCGTGTTCCTCCAAGAAGAAGGGTTGCGGGTTCAATATCTCCATTCGGATATAGAGACCGTCGAACGGATGAAAATTTTACGGGATTTGCGGCAGGGCGCGTTTGATGTGCTGATCGGTATTAATCTTTTGCGTGAAGGTCTTGATCTGCCGGAAGTGTCACTGATTGCCATTCTTGATGCCGACAAGGAGGGCTTTCTGCGTTCCGGCACATCTCTGATTCAGATCATTGGTCGGGCGGCCCGCAATATCAACGGACTGGTTGTCATGTACGCCGACCAAATCACCGATTCGATGCATCGGGCGGTGGCCGAAACCAATCGGCGGCGCGGTATTCAGGAGGCATACAACCAGGAGCACGGGATCATTCCGGTCAGCATCAAAAAGGATGTCCGTGATGTCATCGATACCGTGATCGAAGCCGCGGAAGAAGCCGGACTGACCGAAAGCCAGGCCGATGACATCTTCGAGAATAAACTGGATCACTTGAGCCGGCCTGAGCTGGCCCGTATGGTTTCTGGTCTGGAAAAGGAAATGAAGGCTGCGGCGCGGCAACTGGCCTTTGAAGAAGCCGCGCGCCTGCGCGACCTGATTGTTATCATCCGAGGGCGGATGGATTAAGAGAGAAAAGGTTCGGATGGCATGGATCTGTGATCTTTTGGTTTTGAGTCTTCAGATATCGTTTCATTCGGGTATAATAGCACTAAGGAGTGATCACTTCAGCCGGTTGGCTGGAACAGGAGGATAAAAATGACGTATGCGATGGAGCAGTATCAAAGCTGGTTAAACGACCCTGCTTTTGACGAAGAAACCCGACGGGAATTGTTAAGCATTCGTGATGACGCTACCGAAATCGA